>NZ_OZ012596.1:125000-425000 GCF_963942435.1 Shinella sp. WSD5-1 | reverse complement strand
GCAAATCTTTCGCCGGATGGCGACTCCAAAATTGAACTTTGAAAATTACCCGCTAATAATCCTCTTCGCGGGTGCAGCATTTCCCGCTTCCAAGTCATTGAGGAGTCCGACTTGCCCATTTCCAAGATCCTTGTCGCCAACCGTTCAGAAATCGCCATCCGTGTGTTCCGCGCGGCCAATGAACTGGGGCTCAAAACGGTCGCGATATGGGCGGAAGAGGACAAGCTGGCGCTGCACCGCTTCAAGGCGGACGAGAGCTACCAGATCGGCCGAGGCCCGCATCTGACGCGCGATCTCGGCCCTATCGAGAGCTATCTTTCCATCGACGAGGTGATCCGCGTCGCCAGGCTTTCGGGGGCCGATGCGATCCATCCCGGCTACGGCCTGCTGTCGGAAAGCCCGGAATTCGTCGATGCCTGCGATGCCGCCGGCATCACCTTCATCGGCCCGCGGCCGGATACGATGCGCCAGCTCGGCAACAAGGTCGCCGCCCGCAATCTTGCCATTTCTGTCGGCGTGCCGGTCGTGCCGGCCACCGATCCGCTGCCCGACGACGAGAAGGAAATCCATCGCCTTGCCGCCGAGATCGGCTATCCCGTCATGCTGAAAGCCTCCTGGGGCGGCGGCGGACGCGGGATGCGCGCCATCCGCGACCCGAAGGACCTGATCCGCGAGGTGACGGAGGCCAAGCGCGAGGCCAAGGCCGCCTTCGGCAAGGACGAAGTGTATCTCGAAAAGCTCGTCGAGCGCGCCCGCCACGTCGAGAGCCAGATCCTCGGCGACACGCATGGCAATGTCGTGCATCTCTTCGAGCGCGACTGCTCCATCCAGCGCCGCAACCAGAAGGTCGTCGAACGCGCGCCGGCGCCCTATCTTTCGCAGGTGCAGCGCCAAGAGCTTGCCGATTATTCGCTGAAGATCGCCCGCGCCACCAACTATGTCGGCGCCGGCACGGTCGAATACCTGATGGATGCCGATACCGGCAAGTTCTACTTCATCGAGGTCAATCCGCGCATCCAGGTCGAGCATACGGTCACGGAAGTCGTCACCGGCATCGACATCGTCAAGGCGCAGATCCATATCCTCGACGGCGAGGCGATCGGCACGCCGCAATCGGGCGTGCCGAAGCAGGAGGATATCCGCCTCAACGGTCACGCCCTGCAGTGCCGCATCACCACGGAAGATCCGGAACAGAACTTCATCCCCGATTATGGCCGCATCACCGGCTACCGTTCGGCCTCGGGCTTCGGCATCCGCCTCGACGGCGGCACGGCCTATCCGGGCGCGGTCATCACCCGCTTCTACGATCCGCTGCTCGTCAAGGTCACGGCCTGGGCGCCGGGGCCGCTGGAGGCGATCACCCGCATGGACCGGGCGCTGCGCGAATTCCGCATCCGCGGCGTCGCCACCAACCTCACCTTCCTCGAGGCGATCATCGGCCACGAGAAGTTCCGCGACAACAGCTACACGACCCGCTTCATCGACACGACGCCGGAACTCTTCCAGCAGGTGAAGCGCCAGGACCGCGCGACGAAGCTGCTCACCTACCTCGCCGACGTCACCGTCAACGGCCACCCGGAGGCCAAGGGCCGTCCGAAGCCGCCGGCCGATGTCGCCAAGCCCGTCGTTCCCTTCATCGACGGGGACATTCCCGCCGGCACCAAGCAGAAGCTCGACGAACTCGGGCCGAAGAAGTTCGCCGAATGGGTGCGCGGTGAGAACCAGGTCTTCCTCACCGATACGACCATGCGCGACGGTCACCAGTCGCTGCTCGCCACCCGCATGCGCACCCACGATATCGCCCGCATCGCCGGCACCTATGCGCGGGCGCTGCCGCAGCTCTTCTCGCTGGAATGTTGGGGCGGCGCGACCTTCGACGTCTCCATGCGCTTCCTCACGGAAGACCCGTGGGACCGTCTTGCCCGCATCCGCGAGGATGCGCCGAACCTGCTGCTCCAGATGCTGCTGCGCGGCGCGAACGGCGTCGGCTACAAGAACTATCCCGACAATGTCGTGAAGTATTTCGTGCGCCAAGCGGCGAAGGGCGGCATCGACGTCTTCCGGGTCTTCGACTGCCTCAACTGGGTCGACAACATGCGCGTCTCGATGGACGCCGTCGCCGAGGAGAATCGCATCTGCGAGGCGGCGATCTGCTATACGGGCGATATCCTCAATTCCGCCCGCCCGAAATACGACCTGAAGTACTATACCGCGCTCGCCGCCGATCTCGAAAAGGCCGGCGCGCACATGATCGCGGTCAAGGACATGGCGGGCCTCCTGAAGCCGGCGGCCGCGCGCGTGCTGTTCAAGGCGCTGCGCGAGGCGACGGACCTGCCGATCCATTTCCACACCCACGACACGTCCGGCATCGCCGCCGCGACCGTGCTCGCCGCGGTCGATGCCGGCGTCGACGTGGTGGATGCGGCGATGGACGCGCTGTCCGGCAACACGTCGCAGCCCTGCCTCGGCTCCATCGTCGAGGCGCTGAAGGGTTCGGAGCGCGATCCGGGCCTCGATCCGGAATGGATCCGCCGCATCTCCTTCTACTGGGAGGCCGTGCGCTTCCAGTATGCCGCCTTCGAAAGCGACCTCAAGGGACCGGCGTCGGAGGTCTACCTGCATGAAATGCCGGGCGGCCAGTTCACCAATCTCAAGGAACAGGCCCGCTCGCTGGGCCTTGAGACCAAGTGGCACCGCGTCGCCCAGGCCTATGCCGACGCCAACCAGATGTTCGGCGACATCGTCAAGGTGACGCCGTCCTCCAAGGTGGTGGGCGACATGGCGCTGATGATGGTTTCGCAGGACCTTACAGTCGCCGACGTCGAGAACCCGGCCAAGGACATCGCCTTCCCGGAGTCCGTCGTCTCGATGCTGAAGGGTGATCTCGGCCAGCCTCCGGGTGGCTGGCCGGCGGGCCTGCAGAAGAAGGCGCTGAAGGGCGAGGCGGCCTATACGGCCGTGCCCGGCTCGCTGCTGCCGGCCGCCGATCTCGATGCCGAACGCAAGGCCATCGAGGAGAAGCTGGAGCGCAAGGTCGACGACTTCGAATTCGCCTCCTACCTGATGTATCCCAAGGTCTTCACCGACTATGCGCTGGCCGCCGACATGTACGGCCCGGTCAGCGTGCTGCCGACGCCGGCCTATTTCTACGGGCTTGCGCCGGGCGAGGAGCTCCAGCCGGAAATCGAGAAGGGCAAGTCGCTCGTCATCCTGCACCAGGCGAGGAGCGAGCCGGATGCGCAGGGCATGGTCAAGGTGTTCTTCGAGCTGAACGGCCAACCGCGCCTCATCAAGGTGCCGGACCGCAACCGCGCCGCCACCTCGGCCGTCCGCCGCAAGGCCGATACCGCCAATGCCGCCCATCTCGGCGCGCCGATGCCGGGCGTCATCTCGACGGTCTCGGTCTCGGCCGGCCAGGAGGTCAAGGCCGGCGACGTGCTGCTCTCCATCGAGGCGATGAAGATGGAGACGGCGCTCCATGCCGAAAAGGACGGTATGATCTCCGAGGTCCTCGTCAAAGCGGGCGACCAGATCGACGCCAAGGACCTGCTGATCGTCTACGGTGCCTGACCTTCAAAAAAACCAGGAAAGGATGTGGGATGGGCGCTTCATTCCGCATCCTTCCCTTGTTTTCGGATGATTTCGGACGCAAAACCGGCGCTCGCTTTTCCTGAAATCACCTTCGAGACCCTGAGGCTTCCATGAGCTTCATCATCCGCACCGCCGCCCTCGGCGACATCTCCGCCTTCACCGAAATCTACCGCGAATCCGTGCTGAACGGGGTGGCGAGCTACGAGATCGACCCGCCGTCGCTCGACGAGATGGAGGCGCGCTTCAAGGCGATCACCGGCAAGGGCTATCCCTATATCGTCGCGGTGGAGCAGACCGGCCTCATCCTCGGCTACGCCTATGCGTCGGCCTTCCGCACGCGGCCGGCCTATCGCTGGCTGGTCGAGGATTCGGTCTATCTGGCGCCGGAAGCACGCGGCAAGGGCGTCGGCAGGGCGCTGCTGGCCGAACTCATCCGCCGCTGCACGGCGCTCGGCTTCCGGCAGATGGTGGCCGTCATCGGCGGGGCGCATCCGGCCTCCATCGCCGTGCACAGCGCGGCGGGCTTCGCGCATAGCGGCCACATGACGGCGACCGGTTTCAAGCACGGGCGCTGGCTCGATACGGTCTTCATGCAGCGCGCGCTCGGCGAGGGCGCGGAAACCGAGCCGTCCGCCACGGATTTTCCGGGAACGATGGTTTAAGGGTTCACGTCTCGACGAGACGGAGCACCTTGTCGAAGACCTTCAGCACCTGTTTCAGCTCGTGGCCGCGCTTCAGGATGGTGCCGTGCGTGTTGATCACGCTATAGGCGCCCTGCTTGGCGGCAAGCTTCGGGTTCTTCTCGATTCGGTAGAGCGGCATTTCGCCGGAACGCTTGAAGACGGAGAACACCGCCCTGTCGCGCAGGTGGTCGATGGCGTAGTCGCGCCATTCCCCTTCGCCGACCATGCGGCCATAGACCCAGAGGATTGCGTCGAGCTCGCGTCGATGGAAGGTTACCGGCAGCGGATCCTTGCTGTTTCGGTAATCCAGCAGGTCGACCACGACGTTGGAAGCCTGCAAATCCGGCTGGTCGGTCATCGAATCTCCGCGCTTCGTCCATGACGGCTCGATGACAGTGTGCCTGAGCGGTGTCGAAATGCAAGGCGGATGGTCGGCGCGGGCGTTCTCGCAAAAATCCGTCTCGCCGCAATTCAGACAAACAGACGCCCAAATTACAGGAGAGAGTTCGCCGGTCGCAGCTCGTGCCGGCCCGCTGCCTTGTGCGGGAAGCGGCCGGTACGGGAAGCGTCTGTCGAGGTCGCCTTGTATTCCGTTGCCGGCGACTTCGTCCAGGTCCGGTCCGTCTTTCTTCGAACCCTCAAGCCCCAAGCCCCTCGAAGAAGCCGGACCGGACCTCCCCCGGAACGCTCGCGCGTCCCAGGGTGTTCGTTTTCTCCATGCTGTTTCCGCAAGGCCGCCGCAGGCGCTGCACGGGGTGCCGCTATCCTACCGCGGGGCCTTGTGGCCCGTCAGCACCGTCGCGCCCAGGATGGCGCCGGGCGTATCGGCCGTGCGCATGCGCTGGAGCAGCACGGCGCAGCCGCCGGACTTCTTTTTCTTCTTCAGCATGTCGGCAGGCAGCACCAGGTTGGTCTCCTTGCCCTCCCACATGCCGATCGTCTCCATGTCGGTGACGGCGTGCCAGTAGTTCACGGTCTTGCCGCGGTTCTCGCCCTTGTCGATGTTGATCGTACGCTCGCGCTCGAAATAGGCGATGACGATATTGGCCTTGCCTTCGCCAGGGCCGACGCGGATGCGCAATTCATCGTTCTTCACCTCGACATCGACCGGTACTTCGAGGCCCTTCCTCTCGCCGGGCATGGCGCTGATCCGCGAACGGATGCCGGCGATGTCGGCGCCGTTCAAGTGCTCGCGGCCGTTCAACACGGCCTGCGGCGTGTAGACGCCGTTGCGGCCGAACATGCGGGCATAGGCATATTGCCGGTCGGTATTGTCCTTGGAGGCGAGCGTGTCGGCCCAGCCGAGATAGTTCCAGTAGTCGACGTGGTAGGAAAGCGCGACGACCTCGCCCTCGCGTGCCAGCGTCTCCAGCGCCTTGTCGGCGGGCGGACAGGACGAACAGCCCTGGCTGGTGAAAAGCTCGACCACGCCCTTGGGCCGAACGGTCTCCCCGGCATGGGCGGCGTCGATGCCGGCCCCCAGCATCAGCAGGATCGCCAGACAATGCGGTATGTGCGGTCTCGGCATGATCAATTCCAGTGGAGCGCCGGCAAATACCGGCCTTTTGAGCCCGTCATACGCGCTTGCCGCTTCAACAGGAAGTCACGATGGAGTGAGCTTCATAGCTGAGAAAAATGCTCTGGAAAATAGCAATGCCGGGGTTTGCAACCCCGGCATTGGACTGTTGATCACGTCCACCAACCTCCCCTCCGTCATGGTCGGGCTCGACCCGACCATCTACAGCCGCAGGTGCCGCATGGATCCTCGGGTCAAGCCCGAGGATGACGGCGGTGGGTGGGCACTGAAACCGCTCAGGCAGCGAGGTCTCTGAGGACGGTTTGTAGGATGCCGCCGTTGTTCATGTATGTGACCTCGTCGAGGGTGTCGATGCGGCAGAGGAGTGGGACGTCCCTGACGGTTCCGTCGGCATAGGTGATCCTGGCGATCTTCTTCTCGCGCGGCTTGATGTCGCCTTCCAGGCCCTCGATGGTGACGGTCTCGTCGCCCTTGAGGTCGAGGGACGCCCAGGTCGTGCCGTCCTCGAAGACGAAGGGCACGACGCCCATGCCAACGAGGTTGGAGCGGTGGATGCGCTCGAAGGACTGGGCGATCACGGCCTTGACGCCGAGAAGGTTGGTGCCCTTGGCCGCCCAGTCGCGCGAGGAGCCGTTGCCGTATTCGACGCCCGCGAAGATGACGAGCGGAACGCCCTCCTCCTTGTACTTCATCGCCGCGTCGTAGATCGACATCTCCTCCTTGGAGGGATAGTGGATCGTGTAGCCGCCCTCCTTGCCGTTCGGCCCGAGCATGTGGTTGCGGATGCGGATATTGGCGAAGGTGCCGCGCATCATCACCTCATGGTTGCCGCGCCGCGTGCCGTACTGGTTGAAGTCGGCGACGCCGACGCCATGGCCGATCAGGTAGGCACCGGCCGGCGAGGCCGCCTTGATCGAGCCGGCCGGCGAGATGTGGTCGGTGGTGATCTTGTCGCCGAACAGGCCCAGCACCCGCGCGCCCTTGATGTCGGAAAGGCCCGAGCCGGTCCTGCCCATGCCGACGAAGTAGGGCGGGTTCTGCACATAGGTCGACTGGTCGTCCCAGGCATAGGTCTGGCCCGCCGGCACCTGCACGTCCTGCCAGTTGGCGTCGCCCTTGAACACGTCGGCATATTTCGTGGCGTAGAGCTCGCGCGTGACATACTTCATGATGAAGGCCTGGATCTCCTTGGAGGAGGGCCAGATGTCCTTGAGGTAGACCGGCTTGCCGTCCTTGTCCTCGCCGAGCGGCTCGCTCGTCAGGTCCTTCTGCACGGAGCCGGCCAGCGCGTAAGCCACGACGAGCGGCGGGGAGGCGAGGTAGTTCGCCTGCACGTCCGGCGAGATGCGGCCCTCGAAGTTGCGGTTGCCCGACAGGACGCCCGCGGCGATCAGCCCCTTGTCGTTGATCGTCCTGGAGATCGGCGCCGGCAGCGGGCCGGAATTGCCGATGCAGGTCGTGCAGCCGAAGCCGACGAGGTTGAAGCCGAGCGCGTCGAGATCGGCCTGCAGGCCGGACTTGGCAAGGTATTCGCCGACCACCTGCGATCCCGGCGCAAGCGACGTCTTCACCCACGGCTTGGTCTTCAGGCCCCTGGCGACCGCGTTGCGGGCGAGAAGCCCGGCGGCGATCAGCACCGACGGGTTCGACGTGTTGGTGCAGGACGTGATGGCGGCGATCGCCACGTCGCCATGGCCGAGATCGTAGTCCGTGCCCTCGACCGGATAGCGGTTCTCAAGCTGGCCCGGCTTCTTGTAGTCGGCCTCCATCGCGCTCGCAAAGCCCGAGGCGATGTTCTCCAGCGGGATGCGGCCCTCGGGGCGCTTCGGGCCGGCCATGGCCGGAACCACGTCGCCTAGGTCCAGCTCCAGCGTGTCGGTGAAGACGAGGTCGGAGCCGTCGCCGTCACGCCACATCCCTTGAGCCTTCGAATAGGCCTCGACCAGCGCGATGCGCTGTTCTTCGCGACCCGACATGGTGAGGTAGTTGACCGTCTCGGCATCGACCGGGAAGAAGCCGCAGGTCGCGCCGTATTCCGGGCCCATATTGCCGATCGTCGCGCGGTCGGCCAGCGTCATGTTGTCAAGGCCGGGGCCGAAGAACTCGACGAACTTCGACACCACGCCCTTCTTGCGCAGCATCTGCACGACCATCAGCACCAGGTCGGTCGCCGTCACGCCTTCCTTCAATTTGCCCGTCAGCTTGAAGCCGATCACCTCGGGCAGCAGCATGGAGACCGGCTGGCCGAGCATGGCCGCCTCCGCCTCGATGCCGCCGACGCCCCAGCCGAGCACGCCGAGGCCGTTGATCATCGTCGTGTGGCTGTCCGTGCCCACGCACGTATCCGGGTAGGCGATGATCTCGCCGTCTTCGTCCTTGGTCCAAACCGTCTGGCCCAGATATTCCAGATTGACCTGATGACAGATGCCCGTGCCGGGCGGAACGACGCGGAAGTTCTTGAACGCCTGCTGGCCCCATTTGAGGAAGCGGTAGCGCTCGCCGTTGCGCTCGTATTCCAGCTCCACGTTGCGGGCAAAGGCGGTCGGCGTGCCGAACTCGTCGACGATGACCGAATGGTCGATGACGAGGTCGACCGGCACCAGCGGGTTGATCTTCTCCGGATCGCCGCCGAGCGAGACCATCGCATCGCGCATCGCCGCAAGGTCCACCACCGCCGGAACGCCGGTAAAATCCTGCATCAGGACGCGCGCCGGGCGGTAGGCGATCTCGTTCTCGACCGTGCCCTTGTTGGAAAGCCATTCGGCGACCGACAGGATGTGCTCCTTCGTCACCGAGCGGCCGTCCTCGAAGCGCAACAGGTTCTCCAGCAGCACCTTCATCGAATAGGGCAGCTTCGAGACCCCGGCAAGCCCGTTCGCCTCGGCCTTCGGCAGGCTGTAATACACATAGTCGGTGCCGTTCACCGTCAAGGTCGAACGACAATGGAAACTGTCTAGGGATCTGGACACGTTATACCCCGTTCCGTCTGGTCGCCAGAAACTGACGTACGAACGCCCTCGCGCCAAAGCGCCTGTGGGATGCGGGTGCGGCCATTTCCGCTGTCCGTACCCGGAAATCTCTCCCCGTGTTCGGCGCTGAACATCAAATTCACGCCGACCGCTGGCGTGGCGACCGCGTTATAGATAATTTCTAAGAAACGTTCCAGAGTGCCGGCCGGCAATCGGACAATTTTTTGCGTTGCGACCAAGGTCGTAAGGGAAAGTGAAACATCATGCGGCTCGTCGCCGAAGGATTGAGTGCCAAGCGCGGCGAGGACCTGATTTTCCAAGATATTTCCTTCGAAATCGCCGACGGCGAGGCGCTCGTCGTCAAGGGGCCGAACGGCTCCGGCAAGTCCACGCTGCTGCGGGTGCTCGCGGGCCTTCTGCCTGCCGAATCGGGAACGGCGAAACTTCTTGCTGCAGCGCACCCGGTCGAGCGTGTCGGCGAGGCCGCGCATTATCTCGGCCACCGCAATGCGATGAAGCGCGAGCTGACGGTGGAGGAGAATCTCGCCTTCTGGAAGGCCTTCTTCGGCGACTTTGCCGGCGGACAGGGCATGGCGGTCGATGCGGCGGTGGAGGCCGTCGGCCTCGGCGGCATCGCCCACCTGCCGTTCGGCTACCTCTCGGCGGGCCAGCAGCGCCGCATGGCGATGGCCAAGCTGCTCGTCGCCTGGCGGCCGGTCTGGATCCTCGACGAGCCGACGGCGGCGCTCGACATTGCCGCCGAGGAGATGTTTTCCGGCCTCGTCATGGCGCATCTTGCCCGCGGCGGCCTCGCTATTGCCGCGACGCACCAGCCGCTCGGGCTGACGGGGGCGCGGGAATTGCAGATGACCGGGTTCGCGCTGGTCGATGCGGGGAGCTGGGCATGATGTCCCTGCTCCTGCGCGATATCAGACTCTCCGTGCGTGCCGGCGGCGGCGCGCTGATCGGCGTCCTGTTCTTCATGACGGTCGTCGCGGTCATCCCCTTCGGCGTCGGGCCCGACCTCAACCTGCTCTCGCGCATCGGCCCGGCGATCCTTTGGATCGGCGCGCTGCTGGCCGCGCTGCTCGGGCTCGACCGGCTGTTCCAGGCCGAGCGCGAGGACGGATCGCTCGACCTTCTCCTGATGCAGGAGACACCGCTGGTGCTGACCGTGTTCGTCAAGTGCCTGGCGCACTGGATCGCGACCGGCCTGCCGCTCGTCGTCGCCTCGCCGCTGCTCGGGCTGTTCATGAACATGGACGAGGTTGTGATCGGGGCGACGACGCTGACGCTGCTTGCCGGCACGCCGGCGCTCACCTTCATCGGGGCGGCGGGGGCGGGCATTGCCGTGGCGCTGCCGCGTGGCGGCCTGCTCGTGTCGATCCTCGTTCTGCCGCTCGCCATTCCCGTGCTGATCTTCGGCGTCAGCGCAGTCCATGCGGCGATCGAGGATCCGGCGCCCTTCCTGCCGCCCTTCCTCGTCCTCGTCGCGCTCAACCTGTTCTTCGCCGTCATCGGGCCAGTGGCGGCGGCGGCGGCGCTTCGGCTTTCGAGCGACTGACGCGACGAATTGACGGGAATGTGATTGCGGCAGATCAATTGAAGCCGGGGGGCTTCCGCGTTAAAGAACCATCATGAGCGAACCGAGCCTTGCCATCCGCAAATTCAGCGACCTCGCCAACCCGACCCGGTTCCTGGCGCTGGTCGCGATCGTCTGGCCCTATCTTGCCGGGCTGACGCTCTGTCTTTTCGCCGCGGGGCTCTATTTATCCTTCACGACGCTCGGCGACTACCAGCAGGGCGAGACGGTGCGCATCATGTATGTGCATGTGCCGGCGGCCTGGCTTTCCATGATGTGCTACACGGTCATGGCGCTTTCGGCGCTCGGCACGCTCGTCTGGCGCCATCCGCTCGCCGACGTCTCCGCCAAGGCGGCCGCGCCGATCGGCGCCTGCTTCACGCTCGTCGCGCTCATCACCGGCTCGCTCTGGGGCAAGCCGATGTGGGGCACCTGGTGGGTGTGGGATGCGCGGCTCACCTCCGTCTTCGTGCTGTTCCTGATGTATCTCGGCCTGATCGCGCTCAACCGCGCCATGGACGACCCGACGCGGGCGGCCAAGGTCAGCGCCGTGCTGATCCTCGTCGGCTTCGTCAACATCCCGATCATCAAGTTCTCCGTCGAATGGTGGAACACGCTGCACCAGCCGGCCAGCGTCGTGCGGCTCGACGGGCCGACCATCGACCCGGAATTCCTCTGGCCGCTCCTCGTGATGGCGGTCGCCTTCACGCTCCTGTTCTTCACGCTGCACGTCCTTGCCATGCGCAACGAGATCCTGCGCCGGCGCATCGCCGTGCTGCGCCGGCATGCCGCCCGGTCCGCCGGCCGTTCGGGAGATGCGGCATGAGCCATGCCTTCTATGTCACGGCGTCCTATGTCGCCGCCTTCGCCGTCGTAGCGGGCCTCGTCCTCTGGGTCTGGCTGGACCACCGCGCGCGCCACCGCGAGCTGGCGCAGCTCGAAGCGGCGGGCATCCGCCGCCGTTCGGCGCGCGGCGGGGAAAAACCATGAGCAGCACCGACGGCGATGCGCAGAGCGGCGGAAAGCGCACGCGCCTCGCCCTTGCGGCGCTTCCCCTGGCGATCTTCGCGGGCATGGCGGCGATCTTCTTTGCCATGCTGACCGACCCCAACCGCAACACGTCCGAAATCCCCTCCGCGCTGATCGGCACCAAGGCGCCCTACCGCGATCTCGAGCCGCTGGTGGGGGCGATGAAGGACGGCGCGCAGGTGCCGGCGCTGACGGCCGAGAGCGGCAAGGGCAAGCTGACGCTCGTCAATTTCTGGGCGTCCTGGTGCGTGCCCTGCCGGCAGGAGCATCCGGTCATCCTGGCGTTGTCCAGGGACCCGCGTCTCAATGTCGTCGGCGTCAACTACAAGGACGGCAGCGAGAACGCGTTGCGCTTCCTCGGCGAGCTCGGCAATCCCTTCTCCGCCATCGGCCTCGACCCTGTCGGCAAGATGGCGATCGACTGGGGCGTCTACGGCATCCCGGAATCCTACCTCGTCGGGCCGGACGGCACGATCCTCTACAAGAAGGTTGGCCCCTTCGACGACAGGAGCCTCGAGGACGGGCTCTATCCTGCCATCGAAAAGGCGCTCGGCACGCCGGCGCAGGCCGGCTGAGACAGGCCGCCGGCCGGGCCATGGAGCCAGGCCGGAATGGCCCTCAGGCGGCGAGCCCCTTCTTTTCCAACATCGCTTCCGGGCTCGGCAGCTTGCCGCGGAAGGCCTTGTAGGCGTCTTCCGGATCGACCGAGCCGCCGACGGCGTAGATATAGGTCTTCAGCCGCGCGGCCATGGCCGGGTCGAAGGCATCGCCCGTCTCGGTGAAGGCGGCGAAGGCGTCGGCGTCGAGCACTTCCGACCACATGTAGGAATAGTAGCCCGCCGAATAGCCGTCGCCGGAGAAGACGTGCTGGAAATGCGGCGTGGCGTGGCGCATGACGATGGATGCCGGCAGGCCGATCGCCTCCAGCACCTGCTGCTGCACCGCCATCGGGTCCTCGACGGCGCCGCGCGTGTGGAAGGCCATGTCGACCAGGGCGGAGGACGTGAACTCCACCGTCGCAAAACCGGAATTGAAGGTGCGGGCGGCGAGCACCTTGTCGAGCAGCGTTTTGGGCATCGCCTCGCCGGTCTGGTAGTGCACCGCATAGCGCGTCAGGATCTCCGGCACGGTCAGCCAGTGCTCGTAAAGCTGCGAAGGCAGTTCGACGAAATCGCGCGCGACGCCGGTGCCCGAGACCGAGGGATAGGTGACGTCGGAGAGCATGCCGTGCAGGGCATGGCCGAATTCATGGAAGAGCGTGCGCGCATCGTCGAGCGAAAGCAGCGCCGGCTTGCCTTCGGCAGGCTTGGCGAAGTTGCAGACATTGTAGATGATCGGCAGTTCGCCGACCGATCCGTTCTTGAGCGGCAGGCGGTGCTGGCTCTGGTAGGCGCTCATCCACGCGCCCGAGCGCTTGGAGGCGCGGGCGAAGTAGTCGCCGAGGAACATGGCGACGAGCCGGTCGTCGCGGTCGCGAATCTCGAAGACGCGGACATCGGGGTGATAGACCGGCACGCCGGTCTTCTCGACGGCGCGGATGCCGAACAGCCGCCCGGCGACGTCGAAGCAGGCGTCGATGATCTTTTCCAGTTGCAGATAGGGTTTCAGCTCCGCCTCTGAGAAGCTGAACTTCTTCGCGCGCAGCTTTTCGGCGTAATAGCGCCAGTCCCAGGGCATGACCGCGTGGTTGTGGCCTTCCTCCGCGGCGAGGGCGGCGAGCTCCGCCTCTTCCTCGCGCGCCCGCGCCACGGCCTTTTCCCAGACCTGCATGAGAAGGCCGTTCACCGCCTCCGGCGTCTTGGCCATGGTGTTGTCGAGTTTCAGCGCGGCGAAATTCGTATAGCCGAGCAGGCCGGCCTTTTCGGCGCGCAGCGCCAGCGTTTCCCTGACGATGCCGCGATTGTCCGTTTCACCATCGTTCTCGCCGCGTGCCACCCAGGCGCGAAAGGCCTGTTCGCGCAGGTCCCGGCGGGCGGAGAAGGTGAGGAAGGGCTCGATAATCGAGCGCGACAGCGTGACGGCAAAGCGGCCGTTCTCTCCGCGTTCGCGGGCCGCGGCGGCCATGGCGTCCTTCAGGAAGTCCGGCAGGCCGTTAAGCGCATCGCCCTCGTCGAGCAGGAGCGCCCAGTTCTTCTCGTCGGCCAGCACGTTCTGGCCGAATTTCGCGCCGAGCCCGGCCAGCGTCTCGTTGATCGCGGCGAGGCGGTCCTGCTCCGGCTTGGCCAGCCTGGCACCGGACTTGACGAACCCCTTCCAGTGCCGCTCCAGCACGCGGGTCTGTTCCAGCGAGAGGTTCAGCGCCTCGCGGCCCTCCCAGAGCGCGTCGATGCGGGCGAAGAGCGCCGCATTGGTGCCGATCTTCGAATAGTGCCGCGCCATCTTGGGCGCGATGTCGCGCTCCAGGGCCTGGATCGTGTCGTTGGTGTTGGCGCCGGCCCGGCTCCAGAAGAGCGCGGAGACGCGGGAAAGTTCGTCGCCGGCAGTTTCGAGCGCGACGATCGTGTTGTCGAAGGTCGCGGGCTCCGGATTGCCGGCGATGGCGTCGATCTCCGCCTCGTGCGCGGCGAGCGCGGCGGCAAACCCGTCCGCGAAGGCGTCATCCTTCACGAGATCGAAACACGGCAGGCCGTTGAGGCCGGTCCACTCGACGAGGGCGGGATCGATGCGCGTTTCGGTCATGGGGGTCTGGTCCTTTCTGGCAAATCACCGTGCGGCGAATATAGGAATGGAGAAGGGGGTTGGTACAGGGTGGCGGCTTTAAAATACGGAACCGGCGCGCGGCCTGCGGCATTTGTAGGCCAAGCGGCACCCCGCCCCTTGACGCGGACGGCAACTTCGGTGAAAACACCGGATAACCGCGGCCTTGGACATCGGTAGCCGCGGTGAACTTAGGTGCCGGGCCCCTCTGGCGAGAGTTTTACGGCGCTCTCGTGATGTCGGTACCGCCAGCAATCGAGCCGGCGGATTCAAAAACATGAAAATCCTGACAATGCCTGACCCGCATGCCCTTTCCGGTATGCGTTGTTCCCTTTTCCGCAACACCGTGGCTTCCACCCAGGAGGTGCTGTCATGATCGGTAACGGCGAAGGCAAATCCACCCTTTCCTACCTGAAGTGGGCATTCATCTTCACCGCCATCGGCCTGGTGCTCGGCGCCTGGCTCGGCTGGCAGACGACCGGAACGCTCTCCGGCATGGCGACGATCTTCTTCATCTGCGCCGTGCTTGCGGTGC
Organism: Shinella sp. WSD5-1; assembly: GCF_963942435.1. Classification (GTDB taxonomy): domain Bacteria; phylum Pseudomonadota; class Alphaproteobacteria; order Rhizobiales; family Rhizobiaceae; genus Shinella; species Shinella yambaruensis. The sequence continues at coordinate 410,377 of NZ_OZ012596.1, read as the reverse complement.
TGGAGATCTCGCTCTCCTTCGACAACGCCATCGTCAACGCGAACAAGCTCAAGGACATGACGCCGGTGTGGCAGCACCGCTTCCTGACCTGGGGCATCATTATCGCCGTCTTCGGCATGCGCATCGTCTTCCCGCTGCTGATCGTGGTGATCGCGGCGCGCATCGGCCCGTTCGAGGCGATCATGCTGGCGGCCCGCGAGCCGGCGGAATATGCCCGCATCATGAACGAGGCGCATCTGCCGATCGCCGCCTTCGGCGGCACCTTCCTGATGATGGTCGGCCTCACCTACTTCTTCAACCATGAGAAGGACGTGCACTGGATCGGCTTCATCGAGAAGCACATGGCTCGCTCGGCCACCGTCAAGGGCATCGAGATCGCCTTCGTGCTGCTCCTGATCCTGGTCTTCTCGAACCTGCTCGAGGGCGAGGAGGCCAATACCTTCGTCTTCTCCGCCATCTACGGCCTCCTGACCTTCCTTGCGGTGGAAGTCGTCGGCGGCCTGCTCGATGCCTCGCAGAAGGCGATGTCGGAAGCGGCCAAGGGCGGCCTCGGCGCCTTCATCTACCTGGAAGTGCTCGATGCCAGCTTCTCCTTCGACGGCGTCATCGGCGCCTTCGCGCTGACGCAGAACCTCTTCGTCATCGCGATCGGCCTCGGCATCGGCGCCATGTATGTGCGCTCGATGACGATCATGCTCGTCGACAAGGGCACGCTTGCCGAATACCGCTACCTGGAGCACGGCGCGTTCTACGCGATCCTGATCCTCTCGGTGGTCATGTATTGCCAGACGCTGGTGCACATCCCGGAAGTCATTACCGGCCTTGGCGGCGCGACGCTGATCGGCATCTCGCTCTGGTCGTCGATCCGCTACAACAAGCGGGAACGCGCGCGGGAAAGCCATGGCGACCTGCACGGCTCCGACCGTGTGGCGGCCCAACTCGGCGAACGCGCCTGAGGCACCATCGGCCGGCCGTTCCGACGGCCGGCTTCCTCGTCTTTACCGTTTTATCCGACGCCGAAGCGAGTTCGCTTCGGCTGGAAATGCTCTAGAAGAAGACGAGGCCCCGAATACAGAAGGCCCGCCGGTCTTGCGACCAGCGGGCCTTTTCGTTCAAGGAATTCTTTCTACGGCGTCAGACGCGCGGAAAGTCGGCAGGGTTGATGCCGAGCGTTCTCAGGTCGCGTTCCTTCGGGCGGCGGTGCCCTTCGACAGCCGCGGCGGCTGCATTGGCAGCGCTCAGTACGGCGAAGGCCCGGCCGAAGAAGCCCTGGGCGAAGGAGTTGCGGAGGGTGGTCATTGGATTGCTCGCTTTCTGTTTTAGCTTACGAGTAGAAGATGATGTCTCGGGCCTCAAAGGACAAGCGACGGAATCTCAGCCCAGCCATGCAACGGACGCAGGCCGGAAACGGGTGTTTCCGGCCTGCGTCCTGTTCGGTCTCGGGAGGGACCGTCGGTAAGGCTCAGTCTTCGTTGGCCGCGAACTGCGAGAGCACTTCGCCCTTGCCGCGGGCGCGCAGGATGAGCGGCACGACGACGGCGAGGATGGCCAGCACGAAGAGCACGGCGGCGATCGGCGACAGGAAGAGCGCGGAGACGTCGCCCTGGCTGATCGCCAGCGCCCGGCGCAGCTGCTGCTCCGCCATCGGCCCGAGGATGAGGCCGACGACGACGGGCGCGATCGGATAGCCGAAGATGCGCATGGCAAAGCCGAGCAGGCCGAAGGCGAGCAGCATGCCGAGCTCGAAGACCGACGGGTTGGCGCCGATCGTGCCGAGCGTCGCGAAGAGCAGGATGCCGGCATAGAGCCAGGGTTTGGGGATCGTCAGCAGCTTCACCCAGAGGCCGATCAGCGGCAGGTTCAAGACCAGCAGCATGAAATTGGCGATGAGCAGGCTGGCGATGAGGCCCCAGACGAGCTGCGGATTGGTCGCGAACAGGAGCGGGCCGGGTTGCAGGCCGTATTGCTGGAAGCCGGCGAGCATGATCGCTGCCGTCGCCGTGGTCGGCAGGCCGAGCGAGAGCAGCGGCACGAGCGTGCCGGCGGCCGACGCATTGTTCGCCGCTTCCGGGCCGGCGACGCCTTCGATGGCGCCCTTGCCGAACTCGTCCTTGTGGCTGGAGAACTGCTTTTCCGTCGAATAGGAGAGGAAGCTGGCGATATCGGCGCCGCCGGCCGGCATGGCGCCGATCGGGAAGCCGATGAAGGTGCCGCGCAGCCACGGTTTCCACGAGCGGGCCCAGTCCTGCGCGCTCATCCAGACCGAGCCCTTCACCGCCTCGACCTTGTCGGGGATGCGGTCGCCCTGGCTGGCGACGTAGAGCGTCTCGCCGATGGCGAACATGGCGACGGCGAGCGTCGTCACCTCGATGCCGTCGAGCAGGTCCGGAATGCCGAAGGAAAGCCGCGCCTGGCCGGTCTGCTGGTCGATGCCGATGACGGCAAGCCCAAGGCCGATGAAGAGGGCGGTTAGGCCGCGCAGCGTCGAATCGCCGAAGGCGGCCGAGACGGTGACGAAGGCGAGCACCATCAGCGCGAAATATTCCCGCGGGCCGAAGGAGAGCGCGAACTTGACCACGAAGGGCGCGATGAAGGCGAGACAGAGCGTGGCAATGAGCCCGGCGACGAAGGAGCCGATCGCCGCCGTTGCGAGCGCGGGACCGCCGCGGCCGGCACGGGCCATCTTGTTGCCCTCGAGCGCGGTGACGACGGAGGCGCTTTCGCCCGGCGTGTTGAGCAGGATCGAGGTCGTCGAGCCGCCATACATGCCGCCATAGTAGATGCCGGCGAACATGATGAGGGAGCCGGCCGGATCGAGCTTGTAGGTGACGGGCAGCAGGAGCGCCACGGTGAGGGCCGGGCCGATGCCGGGCAGAACGCCGACGGCGGTGCCGAGCGTCACGCCGATCAGCGCATAGAGCAGGTTCATCGGCTGGGCGGCGATGGTGACGCCCTGCAGCAGGAATTCGAATGTACCCATCGTCAGCTCCTCAGAAGAACAGGTGTTCCAGCGGCCCGGCGGGCAGCGAGAGTTGCAGGAAGCGGCCGAAGATGATGTAGACGACGAAGCTGAAGGCGATGCCGATCGGCAGCGAGATCCACAGCTTGCGCCGGCCGAAGCCGAAGGCGGTCAGGGCGAAGAGCACGCCCGTCGCAATCGAGAAGCCCGCGGTCTTGAGCAGCAGCATCTGTCCGGCAAGGCCCGCCACGATGAAGACGACCGGCTTGACCTCGATCGGCTCGCGCTCCGGAAAGTCGCCGCGCCAGGCTTCGAAGCCCGTCCAGACGGCGAGCAGGGCAAGGCCGATGGCAACGACATGCGGCACGGTGGCGGGGCCGATGCGGGAATAGTTGCTCATCTCCGCAAGGCGCCCGGCATCCCACCAGATCAAGGCGGCGATGGCGAAGAGGACGGGGGCGATGACCAGCGCCGCCCGGTCGGGGCGGCGCCTTTCGTTGGAGGAGACCCTGCTCATTTGACGAGCCCGATGTCCTTGAGGATGCTTTCCGTCGCGGCGATGTCCTTGCCGAGCTGTTTCTTGAAGGCGTCGCCGGCCAGATAGGTGTTCTGCCAGCCCTTGGTCTTCAGGATGTCCTTCCAGGCGTCGGAATTCGCCGCCTTCTCGATATCGGCGTTGATCGCGGTTACCTGCTCGGCCGAAAGGCCGGGTGCCGCGGCGACCATGCGCCAGTTCTCGACGACGACGTCGAGGCCGCCTTCCTTGATGGTCGGGGCGTCGATGCCGTCCATGCGCTCGGCGCTGGAGATGGCGATCAGGCGCAGCGTGCCGGCCTTCACCTGGGCCTCGAACTCGCCGTAGCCGGAAATGCCGGCCGTCACCTGGTTGCCGAGAATGGCGGCAAGCGCCTCGCCGCCGCCGGAATAGGCGACGTAGTTGATCTTGGTCGGATCGACGCCGGCGGCCTTGGCAATCAGGCCGGCCGTGATGTGGTCCGTGCCGCCGGCCGAGCCGCCGGCCCAGGAAACCGCGCCGGGATCGGCCTTCAGGGCCGTCACGAGGTCGTCCATGGTCTGGATCGGCGAGGCGGCCGGAACGACGATCGCTTCATATTCGCCGGTGAGGCGGGCGATCGGCGTCACGTCGTTGAGCGTCACCGGCGACTGGTTGGTGAGGATCGCGCCGACCATGACGTAACCGCCGACGATGAGGGCGTTCGGGTTGCCGCTGTTCTGGCTGGCGAACTGGGCAAGGCCGATTGTGCCGCCGGCGCCCGGAACGTTCACCACCTGCACGCTGCCGGAGATCTTCTCGTCCTGCAGGACGGTCTGCAGCGAACGGGCCGTCTGGTCCCAGCCGCCGCCCGGGCCGGCCGGGGCGATGATCGTGTAATCGGCGGCAAGCGCCGGAAGCGCCATGGCGCCGGCGATGAGGGATGCCAGGAAGAAGTGTTTCAAGAGTGTATCCTCCGTCAGGCGCGGCTTTGCGCGCATCGTTGCCTCTGGCGGGAGGATGGGCGGCCGGTGGCGGCGCGAACGGCTGTCCGCGGGCGCGATCTCGGCAGAATTCTCCTCCCGGTCTTCCGTCCGCCTCCACGGACGATGAAGAGCCCAAAGGCATCACAGGAAGCTGACATCTACCTGACATTGCGCTGCCGCACGGTCGCGCTTCGCGCTACTGCGTGCGCAGAACCTCGTTCCAGCGGGCGATCAGCCGGGCCCGCTTCACCTGGTCGAGATAGACCATCAGGCCCGGGCTCACCGGTACGGGCTTGAGCTGCGCGCCGAGCAGCGCGCTCATCGTGCGCGCCGTGTTGGTGCCCGACACTTCGGGGCTGACGGCGGCGATCTGCAGTTCGCGGGCCATGATCGTCTGGCCCTCCTTCGACATGAAGAAGGCAAGGTAGCGCCGGCCGAGCTCGGGGGAGGCGGCGGCCTGCGGCACGAGGCCGATGCGCGACATGACGACGGTATAGTCCTTCGGCAGCACGATGCCGACATCGGGATGGCGCGAGGCCCAGTCCGCCGCATAGGAGCCGAGGATGTTGTAGCCGAGCACGAAGCGTCCGTCGGCGACGCGCTCCAGGATGGCCGAGCTGGTGGAATAGAGCTTCACACCCGCAGCCCCCATGGCCTGGATCACCGTCCAGATGTCGCCGAACTGCTCCTGGTCGCGCGCCATGAAGAGGAAGCCGACGCCGGAGCGCTCGATGTCGTAGGTGCCGATGCGGCCGTAGACCGTCTCGCCCTGCCGCTTGAGGTAGTCGACGAACTCGGCGCGCGAGGCCGGCGGCTTTTCGTCCTTGAAGCTCGGCTTGTGGTAGACGAAGACGGCGGGCTCGAAGGTCAGCGCATAGGCGGTGTTGCGCCAGTTGGCCCAGGCCGGCCAGCGGTCGCTCATCGGCAGGTCGCTGCGCTGGGCATAGCCGTCATTGCTGAGCTTGACCTGGAGGTCCATCGCCGAGGAGAAGGCGAAATCGGCGGTCTTCTCCCCCGCGTCCGTCTCGCGCACGATGCGGTCGTAGACCTCGCCGGTCAGCATCTCGTCATAGCGCAGCGCGACATCGGGATTGGCCTGCTGGAAGCCCTCGATCATCGGCCGGGCGAGCGGTTCGTCCAGCGAGGAATAGACGATGAGCACCGGCGCATCCGCATCGCCGTTGCGGGCCGGAAAGAAGGCCGGCTCGGAAAATGCGGGCAGGGGCGCCGCCAGGAGCGCGAGAAGCATGAGGACAAGACGCATGGGGCGACCTTGCCAAAGCGCGAGGCCGTTCACAAGTGCGCCGCCCGCCGTTAAGTTCACGGCGGGAGGACGAACGACGTGCGCATTCTACTGGTCGAGGACAACGAAGCCCTGGCGGATGGCCTCTCCGCCATCCTGAAGGGCACCGGCCATGCGGTGGACGTGGTGCGCGACGGCGCCTCCGCCGATGCCGCCATCACGTCGGAGAGCTTCGATCTCGTCATCCTCGACCTCACGCTGCCCGAGATGGACGGCCTCGACGTGCTGCGCGCCATGCGGGCCCGCCGGAGCAAGGCCGCCGTCCTGATCCTCACCGCCCGCGGCGCGCCGGAGGAGCGGGTGCGCGGCCTCGACCTCGGCGCCGACGACTACATGATAAAACCCTTCGACATCTCGGAATTCGAGGCGCGCGTGCGCATGCTGCTGCGCCGGCAGGCGGGGCTGCGTTCGGCGGCGATCACCTTCGGCGGCGTCGTGCTCGATCTCAACTCGCGCAGCTTTTCCGCCGACGGCGCGCCGCTCGACATTCCCGCCCGTGAACTCGGCCTGCTCGAAATCCTCTTCATGCGCGCCGGAAAGGTGGTCGCCAAGGAAGCGATCATGCAATCGCTCGCCGCCTTCGACGACGACCTCTCGGCCAATGCCATCGAGCAATATGTCAGCCGGCTCCGCAAGAGGCTGGCGCCGCATGGGCTGACCGTGCGCACCGCGCGCGGCATCGGCTACTATCTCGACAAGGCGCCCGCCGCTTGACGCTCCTTCCGGCCTCATCGCTGCGCCGCCGCCTGCTGCTCTGGCTGCTCGTCTCGACGGCGGTGATCGGCACGGTCGCGCTCGTCGATACCTATCACGAGGCCGTCAAGACGGCGAACGAGGTTTCCGACCGGGTGCTGGCCGGGTCGGCGCTGGCGATCGCCGAGCGGGTCGTGGTGACGGAGAACGGCACGCTCGAGGTGGACATTCCCTATGTCGCTTTGGAAATGCTGACCTCGGCCGCGCAGGATCGGGTCTTCTACCGCGTCGACGGACCGCCCGGCCAGTTCATCACCGGCTACCAGACCCTGCCGACGATCCTGGAGACGGCGGGCCAACCGATGGGCTTTGCGGATGCGACCTTCCGCGGCGAGCCGATCCGCATCGCGGTGCTGCAGCGTTCGGCGTCGACCGGCATCAATTCCGTGCCCTTCGCCGTCACCGTCGCCGAGACCACCATCGCCCGCCGCCAGCTGACCCAGACGATCCTGCTGCGGTCGGCGCTGCGCCTTGCCATGATGATCGCGGGGGCCGCCCTCATCGTCTGGATCGCCGTCACCGTGTCGCTCCGGCCGCTCTACAGGCTTAGCGACGCCATCGCCGAGCGCAGCCCGAACGACCTGCACCCGATCGAGCAGCGCGTGCCGAGCGAGGTGCAGGGCCTCGTCGATACCGTCAACTCCTTCATGGTGCGCCTGCAATCGGCGCTCGACGCGCTCCGGCATTTTTCCGGCAATGCCAGCCACCAGCTGCGCACGCCGCTCGCCATCATCCGCACCCAGCTCGCGCTGGCGAGCCGCGCCGGCACGCTGGAGGAGGCGCAGGAGGCCGCCCGCAAGGGTGATGCCGCCGTCGCCCATGCCGAGCGCATCCTCGCCCAGCTCCTGCTGATGGCCAAGATCGATGCCGCCGGCTCCAACGAGCCGCAGAAGACGGCGCCGGTCGATATCGCCGCGCTCGCCCAGCAGCTCACCGCCGACCGCGTGCCCACGGCCGCCGAGGCCGGCATCGATCTCGGCTTCGAGGGAGAGGGGCCTGCCTTCGCCCGCGCCGAGCCGCTGCTTTTTGGCGAGCTCCTGCGCAATCTCCTGGAAAACGCCATCGCCTATGCCGGCAACGGGGCGGAGGTGACGGTTCGCGTGCGCCGCGCCGCGGATGCCGTGCTTCTCGGCGTGGAGGATAACGGTCCCGGCATTCCGCCCGAGCGCCGCGGCCTCGTGCGCCAGCGCTTCTCCCGCGGCGAGCACCGCGATGCGCCGGGCATGGGCCTCGGCCTGCCCATCGTGGAGGAAATCGCCGCCCTGTTCGATGCGACGATGGTGCTGGACAGCGGTGCGGACGGCCGGGGCCTCTGCGTGACGATCCGCTTCCCTGCGGTGGATGGTTAGGACCCTGCTGTCCGGGAATGCGTGCCTTGCCACCGCCCCTCTCCCTGCCTTCTGCTACGGGGAAGGAGTGCCGAGCTTGAAGCAGGGCAGCCATGACGATGCCGAATAGCAGGTCGAGGATTCTGGCTATCCTGTTGAATTTTCAGCATTCCGGTTGTTTTCATCCGAGCGATGCCCGGCAAAATTTGCCTTTTCGCAAGGCAGCCATGCGTTGTGGCCGTAGCTGGGCGGTTGTTCCTTCCGGCAATGCATAGTAAGCTACACTTACAATAAGCCAGAAAGCGAACATGTCCTCTCGACCCGATCCCGACGCCCTCGGTTTCGTCCTCATCGACGTTGCCCGCATGCTGCGCAGCGCCTTCGAGCGCCGCATCGCCACCGCCGGTCTCGGCCTCACGCCGGGCGAGGCGCGCACCCTCGTGCGCATCGCCACGCTGGAGGGCAGCCGCCAGCTCGACATCGCCCAGCGCATGGGCATCGAGCCGATGACGCTCTCGACCTATCTCGACCGCCTGCAGAGCCTCGGCTACATCGAGCGCCGCCCCGACCCGGCTGATCGCCGGGCCAAGCAGATCTTCACCACGCCGACCGCGGGCGCTCTCATCGCCAGTATCCGCACCGAGCAGATCGAGCTGATGGAGCATGTGACGAGCGGTATCGGCCCGGAGGAGCTGGAACTGATGCGCGACCGGCTGAAGCGGCTGCGCGCGAATCTCTGCGCCCTCGAGGAAGACGGCGCCGAACCCGCGCTGGCAAAGGAAGCCGGTCGATGACGACGCCGCGCATGAGCGAGCGCCGCACCAGCATCATCGCCGCCTTTCTCGTCGCGCTCGGCCCCGTTTCCATGGCGCTCTATACGCCGGCCATGCCTGAGCTGGTGCGCGCCTTCTCCTCGACGGAATCGGCGATCAAGCTGACGCTTTCGCTCTATTTCGCCGGTTTCGCGCTGTCGCAGCTCGTCTCCGGCACCATGTCGGACGTGCTCGGCCGGCGGAAGACCACGCTGATCTTCATGAGCGTCTATCTCGCCGGCAGCCTGATGGCGGCCTTCGCGCCGAGCGTCGGCATGCTCCTGGCCGGCCGTCTCGTGCAGGGCATCGGCGCGTCGGTCGGTATGACCGTCTCGCGCGCCATCGTGCGCGACCAGTTCACCGGCACCGAGGCTGCCCGCATCATGAACATGGTCGGCATGATGCTCGCCGTCGGCCCGGCCGTCTCGCCGACGCTCGGCGGTTTCGCGCTCGGCCTGTTCGGCTGGCAGTCGATCTTCTTCCTGATGGTGGGCTTTGCGCTGGCGGCCTGCGGCGCGGTCTATTTCTTTATGGCGGAGACCACGGTGCCGGATCCGGCGAAGGGACGCATCGGCCCGATCATTGCGGGTTACGCAGCGCTTGCCACGAGCCGCCGCTTCGTTTCCGCCACGCTCGTCATGGCCGGCGCGGTCGGGGCGCTCTACGGCCAGGCGACCATGCTGCCCTTCGTCCTGATCGGCACGGTCGGCCTGACGCCGACGGAGTTCGGCGTCGGCATGCTCATGCAGTCGGGTTTCTTCTTCGCCGGCACGGTCTGCGTGCGCCTTCTGTTGCGCACGGTCGCGCCCGCCCGGATCGTGCTGCCCGGCCTTTGCTTCATCGGCTTTGCCAGCATTTTGATCGCGCTCACGTCGCATCTGCTGACGCCGAGCTTCCTCAGCGTCATGGGGCCGGTCGGCATCTATGCCTTCGGCATCTATGCCTTCGGCATCGCCTTCGTCATGCCCTATATGATGACGGCTGCCATGGAGCCCTTCCCCGAGATCGCCGGTTCGGCTTCCGCGGCCATGGGCTTCATCCAGATGGGGGCCGGCTTTCTTGCGGGCCTGCTTGCCGCCGCCATCGGCATGCCGCTCTTCGCCTTCGGCACCATCATTCCCGCCATGGGCCTGGTGGGGATCCTTGCCTACGCCTGGTATCGCGCGATCTGCAGCCGCGATGCGCAGCTTGCCGCCGAGCCGGCAGAGTAACGCCTGCCGGAAACGAAAAGGCCCGCTGCCGGGAACGGCAGCGGGCCTCTTTTCTGGTCGCGATCCGGTGATCAGCCGCGGCGCTTGCGGGCGGCGAGCGTACGCAGGCGCAGCGCGTTCAGCTTGATGAAGCCGGCGGCATCCTTCTGGTCGTAGGCGCCCTGGTCGTCCTCGAAGGTGACCAGCGTGTCGGAATAGAGCGACTTGTCCGATTCGCGGCCGATGACCATGACATTGCCCTTGTAGAGCTTCAGCGTCACTTCGCCCTCGACATGCTCCTGGCTCTTGTCGATCAGCGCCTGCAGCATCTCGCGCTCCGGCGAGAACCAGAAGCCGTAGTAGATCAGTTCGGCGTAGCGCGGCATCAGCTCGTCCTTGAGATGCGCGGCGCCGCGGTCGAGCGTGATGCTCTCGATGGCGCGGTGCGCGGCGAGCAGGATCGTGCCGCCGGGCGTCTCGTAGACGCCGCGCGACTTCATGCCGACGAAGCGGTTTTCCACGAGGTCGAGGCGGCCGATGCCGTTGTCGCGGCCGTAATTGTTGAGCGTCGCCAAGAGCGTCGCCGGCGACATGCGCACGCCGTTGATGGAGACGGCATCGCCGCGCTCGAAGCCGACCTTGATGATAGTCGCCTTGTCCGGTGCGGATTCCGGGGAAATGGTGCGCATATGCACATATTCCGGGGCCTCGACGGCCGGGTCTTCCAGCACCTTGCCCTCGGAGGAGGAGTGCAGGAGGTTCGCGTCGACCGAGAACGGCGCTTCGCCCTTCTTGTCCTTGGCGACCGGGATCTGGTGCTGCTCGGCGAATTCCAGGAGATGCGTGCGGCTCTTGAACGACCAGTCGCGCCAGGGCGCGATGATCTTGATGTCGGGGTTCAGCGCATAGGCGGACAGCTCGAAGCGGACCTGGTCGTTGCCCTTGCCGGTCGCGCCGTGCGCGATGGCGTCGGCGCCGGTCTTGGCGGCGATCTCGATGAGATGCTTGGAGATCAGCGGGCGGGCGATCGAGGTGCCGAGCAGGTAGACGCCCTCGTAGACGGCATTGGCGCGGAACATCGGGAAGACGAAATCGCGCACGAATTCCTCGCGCACGTCCTCGATGAAGATCTCCTTGATGCCGAGCATTTCGGCCTTCTTGCGCGCCGGCTCCAGCTCTTCGCCCTGGCCGAGATCGGCGGTGAAGGTCACGACTTCCGCGTTGAGTTCGGTCTGGAGCCATTTCAGGATGATCGAGGTGTCGAGGCCGCCCGAATAGGCCAGCACGACTTTCTTCACGTCTTTATGTGATGCCATGGTGATGAGGTCCGTTGCATGAAGGGGCGCGGCAAACCCGCGAAGGCCCGGTATCGCGGCACTTTTAGCGAGATTGGCGCGTGACGCAAGGGCGCGCGCCGACGCGACGTGACGCAAGGGTGATTTGACCCGGCCGGCGCAGGCCCCATATTCCCCTGAGTGGACCATTGAAGGGGATGATCCCATGACGAACATGCGAGACATCATCAAGGAATCCAATGTCGCCGTCATCACGGGCGGCGCGGCCGGCATCGGCCTTGCCGCAGCACGGCGCTTCGCCGAGGCCGGCATGTGCATCGCCATCGCCGATCTCAACGCCGACCGGCTGGGCGAGGCGCGCGCCGAACTCGAGGCCATTGCCGGCGAGGCGAATGTCATGGCCGTGGAGACGGACGTCGCGCACCGGCATCAGCTGGAGGCGCTGGAGCGCGCCGTGCTGCAACGCTTCGGGCGCGTGCATGTGCTAATGAACAATGCCGGCATCCAGCCGGACACCTCCATCTTCAGCGCCGAGGCGAGCTGGGACCATATCCTCGCCGTCAACCTGATGGGCGTCATCCACGGCACGCAGGTCTTCGGGCCGAACATGCTGGCCCATGGCGAAGCAGGCCTCATCATCAACACCGGCTCCAAGCAGGGCATCACAACGCCGCCCGGCAACCCCGCCTACAATGTCTCCAAGGCCGGCGTGAAGGTCTTCACCGAGGCGCTCCAGCACGAATTGCGCAATACGGCGGGGGCACGGCTCTCGGCCCATCTCCTGATCCCCGGCTTCGTCTTCACCGAGCTGACGAAGGGCGAGCGGACGGAAAAGCCGGATGCCGCCTGGACGCCGGCCCAGACCGTCGATTTCATGATGCAGAGCCTGGAGCGCGGCGATTTCTACATCCTGTGCCCGGACAACGATGTCCCCCGCGCGCTCGACGAGCGTCGCATGGCCTGGGCGATCGGCGACGTCATCGAGAACCGTCCGCCGCTGTCGCGCTGGCACAAGGATTATGCCGAAAAGTTCCGCGCCTTCGTCGAAGGCGCCTGATGCCGGGAGCCTTGCCCAGGCACGCCGTCATGGCGGAGGGCGGGTGACAAAGGATCGCCGTTACAGCCGATCATAGACTTTGATTGGCATTTTCCGGAAAGCCGGATTAGAGGTTTCTCACCTCCTCCGGCTTTCAGGGCTTCACCATGGACTTCCTGCCCACGCTTCCGACGCTTCTCGCCTTCACGGCCGCGAGCCTGCTGCTCGCGATGACGCCCGGCCCCGACATGACGCTGTCGATCAGCCGTGCGCTCTCGCAGGGGCGCGGGCCGGCGCTCTATGTGGTGGCCGGCACCAGCCTCGGCATCGTGGTGCACACGCTGCTGGTCGCCTTCGGCATCTCCGCCCTTATCACGGCCTCGCCGACCGCCTTCCTGATGCTGAAGACCGGCGGTGCCGCCTATCTCCTGTGGCTGGCCATCCAGGCGATCCGCTACGGCTCCAGCCTCTCCGTCAAGGCGACGGCGGGGCCGCGCGGCACGGCGCTGGCCAATATTTCCAGCGGCTTCTGGGTGAACCTGCTCAATCCGAAGGTCATCATCTTCTTCATGACCTTCCTGCCGCAGTTCATCAGCGCGGGCGATCCCGATGTCACCGGCAAGCTGATCTTCCTCGGCCTGTTCTTCATCGTCGTCGGCATTCCCGTGAACATCCTGGTGATCCTCGCCGCCGACAAGCTGGCGTCCTGGCTCCAGCAGAACCCCAGGGTGCTGCGCGGCATCGACTATACGTTTGCCGGCGTCTTCTCCGTCTTCGCGGCGAAGATCCTGTTTACGCAGGCGCGCTGAGCAGGGTCACACCCGATAGCGGTAGTGGCCAGTGAGGGGATAGGCGAAGAGCACGTCCTCCAGCCGCGCCCCGGCACCGATATTGTGCACGAGGAGGGGGCGCGCGCCGTCGGCGCTGCGGTCGTCCGCCACGATGCCGATATGCGGCAGGTTGCCCGGCAGCATCTGCGAGACGATGTCGCCCGGCCGGTAGTCCGCGCCGTCCCTGCTGACCGGCAGGGCGGCACCCGCCCGCTTCAGGAAGGTCTGCAGGTTCGGCACGCGGCGATGGTCGATGTTGCGGTCGGTGCGCTTCAGGCCCCAGAGCGGCGGATAGGCGGAAAAGGCCTTGCGCATGTCCTCGTGCACGAGGACCTGGAGATCGATGGCAAGGCCGTCGCGATAGGCGCGCACGATCACGTCGGTGCACACGCCCCGCTCCCGCGGCACGTCGCCGCCGGGATAGTCCAGCCGGGAATAGGCGGGATCATAGGTCAGCGTGACGCCGATCTGCCGCCGCGCCGCCGCCACGAGTTTTTGCGCGTCGTCTTCGGCTGGCTGTGCCCGCAAGCCCGCCGGCAAAACGAGGGCGGCCCCCGAGACCAGGCCGCCTGCAAGCAGCGCGCGACGAAACAGCATGGGCGCCTCCTTCTCCGACGCGCCACGCTGCGCAGGGAATCGGGCGCTTTGGTGGCGCCTCAGCCGATCAGCAGCGCGTCGTCGTCCAGCGTCTGGCCGCGCATCTTGCGGAACATGGCGATCAGGTCCTCGACCTGCAGCGTCTTGCGGCTGTCGCCGGAGACGTCGAGAACGATCTCGCCGCCGTGCAGCATGACGGTGCGGTGGCCGTAGTCCAGCGCCTGGCGCATGGAGTGCGTCACCATCAGCGTCGTCAGCTTGCGCTCGGAGACGATCTTCTGCGTGAGGGTCATGATGAACTCGGCCATGCCGGGATCGAGCGCCGCGGTGTGCTCGTCGAGCAGCAGCACGTCGGAGCCGGCGAGCGTCGCCATGACGAGCGAGACGGCCTGGCGCTGGCCGCCGGAGAGCAGGTCCATCCGGTCGCGCATGCGGTTTTCGAGGCCGAGGTTCAGTTCGGCGATGCGCTCGCGGAAAAGTGCGCGGCGCTGGGGGCCGAGGGCGGAGGCAAGGCCGCGCCGTTCGCCGCGGCGGGCGGCGAGCGCAAGGTTCTCCTCGATGGAGAGCGCGCCGCAGCTGCCGGTCAGCGGGTCCTGGAAGACGCGGGCGACGCGGCCGGCGCGGGCGGCGGTGCCCTGGCGGGTCACGTCCGTCGTGCCGATCTTCACCTGCCCTTCGGTGGCGATGACGTCGCCGGCCAGAACGCCGAGCAGCGTCGACTTGCCGGCGCCGTTCGAGCCGATGACGGTGACGAACTGGCCTTCCTCGATGGTGAGGCTGACGCCGTTCAGCGCCTGCTTCTGCAGCGGCGTGCCCTTGCCGAAGACGACCTTGATATCGGAGACGGAGATCATCAGGCGACTCCCCCGCGGCGAAGGCGCGGCAGGACGAGCGCCACGGTGACGAGCAGGGCCGTCACGAAATTGAGGTCGGAGGCCTGGAGGCCAAGCACGTCGGAGGAGAGCGCGAGCTGGATGGCGATGCGGTAGAGGATCGAGCCGAGCACGCAGCCGATCAGCGCGATGAGGATGCCCCTGGCGCCGAACAGCGTCTCGCCGATGATGACGGCGGCAAGGCCGACGACGATGGTGCCGACGCCCGAAGTGACATCGGCAAAACCGTTCGTCTGGGCAAAGAGCGCGCCGCCGAGTGCGACGAGCGCATTGGAGAGGGCGATGCCGAGATAGATCTGGCGGTTGGTGTTAACGCCCTGCGCGCGGGCCATGCGGGCATTCGCCCCCGTCGCGCGCATCGAAAGGCCGGCATCGCTTTCCAGGAAGCGCCAGACGACCACGACCGCAACGATTACCAGAATGCCGATGAAGAGCGGGCGGACATAGAAATCGCGCAGCCCATGGCCGAAGAACGGGCTGATCATCGTGTCGGCATTGATCAGCGCGACGTTCGGCTTGCCCATGACGCGCAGGTTGACCGAGAAGAGCGCGATCATGGTCAGGATCGAGGCGAGCAGGTTGAGGATGCGGAAGCGCACGTTCAGCGTCGCCGTGACGAGGCCGGCAATGGCGCCGGCCACCATGGCGACCGCCGCGGCGATCCACGGGTTGACGCCGGCGATGATCAGCACGGCCGCGACGGCCGCGCCGAGCGGAAACGAGCCGTCCACCGTCAGGTCCGGAAAATCCAGCACGCGGAAGGCAAGGTAGACGCCGATCGCGACGAAGGCATAGACCAGCCCCAGTTCGACGGCACCCCAGAAGGCAATCAGGCTCACGGTTTCGGCTTTCTCTTTGTCACCCGTTCCGCATTTTCCGCGGGAGGGGTCTTCTTAACAGATCAACCGCTGCCGGGCGATCCGGCAGCGGTTGATTCCGATTGGGAATGTCCGGATAACCCGGGCTTATTCGATCACGCGGGTCGCACGGCCGACGACGGCTTCCGGAAGCGTGACGCCCATCTTGGCAGCCGCGCCCTTATTGACGACGAGGTCGGTGCCGGCGGCAACCTTCACGGCGATGTCGCCCGGGGTCTCGCCCTTGAGGATGCGCACGACGATCTCGCCTGTCTGCTTGCCGACGTCCTTGTAGTTGAAGCCGAGCGCCGCGATGGCGCCGCGCGAAACGGAATCCGTGTCGGCGGTGAAGAGCGGCAGCTTGGCTTCCTCGGCGACGGCAACCGCGCCTTCGAGGGCCGAGATGATCGTGTTGTCCGTCGGGATATAGATCGCGTCGGCACGGCCGACGAGCGCGCGGGCGGCGCCCTGGACTTCGGCGGACTTGGTCGCGGCGGATTCGACGACTGTCAGGCCGGCCTTTTCGGCTTCTTCCTTCAAGACGGCGAGCAGCGAGACGGAGTTCGCCTCGCCCGAATTGTAGAGGTAGCCGACCGTCTTGGCTTCGGGCAGGATTTCCTGGATCAGCGCGATGTGCTCGGCGACCGGCGACATGTCCGAAAGGCCGGTGACGTTGCCGCCGGGCTTGTCCATGTCCCTGACGAGCTGCGCGCCGAGCGGGTCGGAGACGGCCGTGAAGACGATCGGGATGTCCTTCGTCGCGGAAACCACGGCCTGGGCGGAGGGCGTGGAGATCGGCACGATGACGCTCGGGTCTTCACCGGCGAACTGGCGGGCGATCTGCGCGGCCGTCGCGGGGTTGCCCTGCGCCGATTCGTAGAGGAACTTCAGGTTCTCGCCTTCCTTGTAGCCGGCGGCCTCCAGCGCTTCCTTCACGCCGTCACGGGCGGCGTCGAGGGCCGGATGTTCGACGATGGCGGTCACGGCAACCGTGACGTCCTCGGCCTTGGCCGGCAGCGAAATCGCGAGCGTCGCCGCGAAAGCGAGCAGAAGATGGCGCATGGATGGTCTCCCTAGAATGATTTTAGGCCGGTTCTAGGCAAAACGTGCCTTCAAATCAATTCTCGGAATCGACTGCTTCAATCACAATTCATGATGAGATGGGTGCGGCAAAGTGTCGGCACCCGCGGCGTGGACGCCCGGGTCGAGCCCGAGCATGCCGGAGGAGAGGTTCTCACCTCGGGAGGACGCGGCCCCGGCGCAACCGGATGAGGGGCCTTTCAGTCGTCCTCGCCGTGCCCGACGATCATCATCGCCTCGAAGGCCATGCGGTCGACCTTGCGCATGCGCTCGGATTCCGATTTCAGCTGGCCGCAGGCGGCGAGGATGTCGCGGCCGCGCGGGGTGCGGATCGGCGAGGCGTAGCCGGCCTGGTTGATGAAATCGGCGAAACGCTCGATCTGCTCCCAGTCGGAACACTGGTAGTTGGTGCCCGGCCAGGGATTGAAGGGGATGAGGTTGATCTTCGCGGGAATGCCCTTCAGCAGCTGCACCAGCAGCTTGGCGTCCTCCAGCGTGTCGTTGACGTCCTTCAGCATCACATATTCGAAGGTGATGCGCCGGGCGTTCGACAGGCTCGGATAGGCGCGGCAGGCGTCGAGCAGCTCCTTCAGCGGATACTTCTTGTTGATCGGCACCAGCATGTCGCGCAGGTCGTCGCGCACGGCATGCAGCGAGATCGCCAGCATGACACCGATCTCCGAGCCCGTGCGATAGATCTCTGGCACGATGCCTGAGGTCGACAGCGTCACGCGGCGCTTGGAGAGTGACAGGCCGTCGCCGTCGGTGGCGATCAGCAGCGCCGTCTTGACGCTCTCGAAATTGTAGAGCGGCTCGCCCATGCCCATCATGACGATGTTGGAGACCTTGCGTCCTTCCGCCGGCACGATGGCGCCGGCCGGCGTGTCGCGGTCCGGGAAATCGCCTAGCCGGTCGCGGGCGAGCAGCAGCTGCGAGAGGATTTCCTCGGCCGTCAGGTTGCGCACCAGCTTCTGCGTTCCGGTATGACAGAAGGAACAGGTGAGCGTGCAGCCGACCTGGCTGGAAATGCAGAGCGTGCCGCGGCCCTCTTCCGGAATATAGACGGTCTCGATCTCCACCGGCCGGCCGGCGCCGCGCGGGGGGAAGCGCAAGAGCCATTTGCGCGTACCGTCGCTGGAGATCTGCTCGTCGACGATCTCGGGGCGGGCGATGGTGAAATGCGCCTTCAGCATTTCGCGCATGTCCTTGGAGACATTGGTCATGTCGTCGAAATCGGAAACGCCGCGCACATAGAGCCAGTGCCAGAGCTGGCTGACGCGCATCTTCACCTGGCGCTCGTTGACGCCCTTTTCGACGAGCGCGCGGCCCATCTCCTCGCGCGAAAGGCCGATCAGCGAGGGCTTTTCAGCGGCGGGAAGAGTGCGCACCAGCGGCGCCTTGACGGGCTCGGCCGTGTTGAGAAAGTCCATGCTTGCCATCGGGTCATCCTCAAGATCATGGCACGCCGGCGCAGGTTCCTGCGCCGCAAGCGGTCCATTCTCGATAGAAGTTCATTGGGGGCCAGGAGCGTCTGAAAACGCGGCTTGCGGCCCGGTTGCCGGCCCTTTAGCACTGTTCCGGCGGAAAGTCACCTCTCCGTGCAGACGGCGCGCAGGCACGCCCGCAGCCAGCGATGGGCCGGATCGGCATCGAGGCGTGGATGCCAGAGCATGGAGACGGTGTGCTCGGGCAGGGCAAGCGGCAGGGCGAAGTCCGCCATGCCCTCCCGCAGCCGCGCCGTATAGCGCTCCGGCACCTCCGTGACGAGGTCCGAGTCCCGGGCGAGTGCCAAAGCCTCCGAAAAGCTCGCGACGGTGACGGCGATGCGGCGCGCCAGGCCGAGCCGGGCGAGCGCCTCGTCGACTAGGCCGCCATCGCGTCCCCGTCGGGAGACGAGGATGTGCGTTCCGCCTGCATAACGCTCAGGCGTCACCGGGCCTTCGGTGAGCGGATGCTTTTTACGCACGACACCGATGAACCGGTCGCGAAACAGTGCCTGCGCCCGTACTTCCGGCCCTGTCGTGCTGCCGATCACGCCGGTTTCGAGATCCACCGCGCCGTCCCGCAAAGGCGTGCTCTCCTTGTCGGGCTTCGCCACGAAGCGGAGTTTCACGCCCGGCGCCTCCCGGGCGATGCGCGCCAGGAGGGCCGGCCCGAAGGTCTCGACGAAACCCTCGCGGTTGCGCAGCGTGAAGGTTCGCACGAGGGTTTTGGGGTCGAGCAGTTCGGCCGGTCGCAGCAGGGTTTCGGCCTCCTCGACGACGCGCCCGACCGCCTGGCGCAGGACGAGCGCCCGCGGTGTCGGCACAAGGCCGCGCCCGGCGCGCACCAGGAGCGGATCGCCGGTCACGTCGCGAAGACGGGCGAGCGCCCGGCTCATGGCGGAAGGGCTGAGCCGCAGCCGCTGCGCCGCGCGCGCGACGCTGCCTTCGGCGAGCAGCACGTCGAGGGTGACGAGGAGGTTCAGATCGGGCCGGGCCATGGCGCGATCCTAGCATTTTTACAGAAGGATGACATGGCGCCAGATGCACGAATGAAGTGCAGGCGATGCGCCTTCCGCCCTATCCGGTGAGAATCTATCTGTCGGAGGAGACAACGACAGGAGAGCGCCATGGCGGATACACCGACCATCACGACGACACGCCGCACGACCGGCGCGCTTTGCGGGCTGTCGCTCGCCATCCTGCTCTCCTCGCTCGGCACCAGCATCGCAAATGTCGCCCTGCCGACGCTCGCGGAAGCCTTTGCCGCGCCGTTCGGGCAGGTGCAGTGGGTGGTGCTGGCCTATCTTCTGGCGAGCACGGTGCTGATCGTCGGCCTCGGCCGCCTCGGCGACCTTTTCGGTCGTCGCCGGCTGTTTCTGGCGGGGCTTGCACTGTTCACCGCCGCGTCGGCGCTGGCGGGCCTGGCTCCGACGCTGCCGCTCATGATCGCCGCCCGGGCCCTGCAGGGGCTGGGGGCGGCGGCGATGATGGCGCTCGCCATGGCCTTCGTCAGCGAGACCGTGCCGCGGGAGCGGATCGGCAGCGGTATGGGCCTCATCGGCACCATGTCCGCGGTCGGCACCGCTCTCGGCCCCTCGCTCGGCGGCCTGCTGATCGCCGGCTTCGGCTGGCCGGCGATTTTCCTCGCCGCCGTCCCCTTCGGCCTTGCCGCGCTGGCACTCGCCTGGCGCTTCCTGCCCGCCGATCGCGCCAGCGCGGCGGTCGCCCGCTTCGATTTTCCGGGCGCCGGCCTGCTCGCCGCAACGCTCACGGCCTATGCGCTGGCGATGACCATGGGGACGAGCACCTTCGGGCCGGTCAATGCCGTCTTCCTTGCCGCTTCTGCGGTGGGCATGGCTCTCTTCATCCTGCGGCAGCAGCGGGCGGCGGCGCCGCTGATCCGGCCCGCCGCATTCCACCGCGCCGGGTTTCGCGCAAGCCTTGCCGCCAATGGACTGGTCGCCACGGTGATGATGGCGACGCTCGTCGTCGGGCCGTTCTATCTTGCCGGCGCGCTGGGGTTGGGCCCGGCCGGCGTCGGCTTCGTGCTGGCGGTCGGGCCCTTCGTATCCACGGCAAGCGGCGTTGTCGCAGGACGCCTCGTCGACCGGTTCGGCGCCCGGCGCATGGCATTGGGCGGGCTTGCCGCAATGGTCGCGGGGGCGCTGGGGCTGTCCGTCCTGTCCGCGCTCCTCGGCCTTGCCGGCTATGTCGCGGCCATCGCCGTGCTGACGCCGGGCTATCAGCTTTTCCAGGCTGCCAACAATGCGGCCGTCATGGGCGGCGTCGGCGCCGGGGAGCGTGGCGTCACGTCCGGCCTGCTCGTCCTGTCGCGCAATCTCGGCCTCATCACCGGCGCCTCCCTGATGGGCGCGATCTTCACGCTCGCCGTCGGCACGAAGGCGGTGACGCGCGCGGACCCCGCGGCGATCGCCACGGGCATGCACATGACCTTTGCGGTGGCGGCGGCGCTTGTCCTTGCGGCCTTCATCCTTCTTGCGCAAAGCAAGGCGTGAGCATTCCGCAAACGAAAGGGCCGGCGAGAACGCCGGCCCTTTCCGTTTCTGCCCGCAGGGAAATCAGCGGCAGCTTTCGATCTGCTTCAGCGCCGCCGAAATGCCCGACAGCGAATAAGAGTAGGAGGTGCCCGTGCCGCGGCGGGATTTCGCCTGGACCTGCATGTCCCTGCCGCCCTTCATGGCCGCGACCAAAGCCGGCTCTTCCGCGGCGTTCTCCACCCAGGCCGAATTGCCCTTGGTGAACATCACGAAAGTGCGCCCGTCGATGACGACGTTGACCTTGGAGGCCTCCTGCAGCGGATAGCCCATCATCGCCTGCGGCTCGTAGCTGATGTTCTGGCCCGGGCGCTGGGAGACGAGGAAGAAGACGTCGCCATGGTCGACGCCGGCCGGGTTCTTCTCCTTCGGCACCGACAGCACGTAGCAGACCTTGCCGCCTTTCGCCTGGTAGGAATAGGCACCCCAGGCATTGAACTGCTGAATGCGCGTCGGCGTCTGGGCCGAGGCAACGCCTGCGGTCACGACGACGAGGGCGAGTGCGGTTGCGAGCTTTCTTACGAACATGTTTTCCTGCCGGTTGTCTTGCCAGTGATTGCCCGGCCGAAGGCGGTGCCCTCGATGCCGGTGTCGGCCACGCATGATGACGATTTGATTCATTTTGACTTAATTCAGGTTACCAAACCGTCAACATGCGCTCATTTTACAAAGGTCATCCGCGCCGCACCGGGACAAATTCGCGTCAAGTTTCCGCTGCTGCCTTCCGGAGCGCTTCCGCCGGTCGTGAAAACGCTACCGCTCCTGTCGGCGCAATCCCGGGCGCAAAACCGCTATGCACGTTTGCTGGAATCGCTGAGAAAGGCGAGCGTGCCCAGTCCCCATTTGGTGAGATAGAACCCGTCGAAGCCATTTAAGGCACAAGGAATAGGGCAAGAATTTGACTTCGCCACCGCGGGTCGAGTGCAGGACGGGCGGCGGCCGGGCTCAGCCGGCCGGTTGGACATCCGGCTCGTCCGCGAGCGCCTTGTCGGCGGCCACGTAGTGGTCCTCGCGGATATGCCCGCGGATGGCGGCGAAGGCGGCGGTCAGCACGGCGATGTCGTCGGAAAAGCCGACCAGCGCGAAGAAATCCGGAATGCCGTCGAGCGGCAATACGAAATAGGCGAGAGCGGCGAGCAGGATGCCGCGAACCTTGGTGGGCGTGCGGGAATCCAGCGCGCAATAGTAGGCGGCGACGAGGTCGCGCGAGAACGGCACCTGCCGCATCGCGCGCTTGAGGACCGGCCAGAACCGTTTCTTCACGCGGTTCTCCTGACGCTCTTGCTCGTCCTCGTCTCCCGGCAGAAGAATCTCGCCGATCTTCACATCATCCATGCATGGCCTCCTTCAGGTGGCGATGCCGGAAAAAACCCGGCGGGAATGATATGGGAACGGCTTCACAGGTCTTCAACTCTTCGTGCGCGCGGCCGCCGCGTTGTCCATTGCCGTCGCCAGCTTGACGTCGAGCTCGGTGAGGCCGCCCGCATCGTGGTTCGTGAGGCGCACCTCGACGCGGTTGTAGACGTTGAACCATTCGGGATGATGGTTGAATTTTTCCGCCGCCAGCGCGCCCTCGGTCATGAAGCCGAAGGCTTCGCGGAAGGTCTTGAACTTGAATTTCTTCTCGATGGCGATGCCGTCATCCGAGCGGGTCCAGCCGTCAAGGGCCGCGATCGCCGCGGAAATCGCCTCTTCGCTCAACTTTTCCTGTTTCATGGCGCGCTCCTTTCCGGTCGATCCTACCATGGAAAACGGCGCCCGAAGGCGCCGTGTTCCGTTTGCGATGAAAGGCGGTCAGACGAAGAACTGGCCGCCGTTGGCCGAGATGGTCGAGCCGGTGATGAAGCCGGCATCGTCCGAGGCGAGGAAGACGACGATGCGGGCGATCTCGTCCGGCTCGCCGAGGCGGCCGACCGGGATCTGCGGGATGATCCGCTCGTTCAGCACCTTTTCCGGGATGGCGCGCACCATCTCGGTGCCGATGTAGCCCGGGCAGATGGCGTTAACCGTGATGCCCTTGGCGGCGCCTTCCTGGGCGAGCGCCTTGGTGAAGCCGAGGTCGCCGGCCTTGGCGGCGGAATAGTTCGCCTGGCCCATCTGGCCCTTCTGGCCGTTGATCGAGGAGATGTTGATGACGCGGCCGAAGCTGCGGTCGCGCATGCCGGACCAGACCGGATGGGTCATGTTGAAGAGGCCGGTGAGGTTGGTGTTGATCACCGCGCCCCATTGGTCCGGCGTCATCTTGTGGAACATCGCATCGCGGGTGATGCCCGCATTGTTGACGAGGATGTCCACCGGTCCGAGATCGGCCTCCACCTTGCCGATCCCCTCGACGCAGGATTCGTAGCTCGAAACGTCCCATTTGTAGACCGGGATGCCGGTCTCCGCCTTGAAGGCGTTCGCGGCGTCGTCATTGCCGGCATAGTTTGCGGCCACCTTGTATCCGGCGGCCTTCAGCGCCACCGAAATGGCCGCGCCGATGCCTCGCGATCCGCCCGTTACCAATGCTACCCTGCTCATGTGGCTCACTCCCCTGAAACTGTTTTTCGAGTCGACCCGTCGCCCCGCCGGCGGCGGGTCCTGGCAAAGTAGCTTGTAAGCTTTTGCTTACATGCTCTCAACGCACATCGCCACGCCCATGCCGCCGCCGATGCAGAGCGTGGCGAGGCCCTTCGAGGCGCCGCGACGCTTCATCTCGAAGAGGAGCGTGTTGAGGATGCGGGCGCCGGAGGCACCGATCGGGTGACCGATGGCGATGGCGCCGCCGTTGACGTTGACGATCGACGGATCCCAGCCGAGATCCTTGTTGACGGCGCAGGCCTGGGCGGCGAAGGCCTCGTTGGCTTCCACGAGGTCGAGGTCGCCGATTTTCCAACCGGCGCGCTCGAGCGCCTTGCGGGAGGCCGGGATCGGGCCGGTGCCCATGATCTTCGGATCGACGCCGGCGGTCGCCCAGGAGACGATGCGGGCGAGCGGCTGGATGCCGCGGCGGGAGGCTTCCGCCTCGCTCATCAGGAGGGCGGCGGCTGCGCCGTCATTGATGCCGGAGGCATTGGCGGCCGTCACGGTGCCTTCCTTGTCGAAGGCGGGCCGCAGCTTGGCCATCGAATCGAGCGTCGCGCCATGGCGGATATATTCGTCGGCGTCGACCGTGACGTCGCCCTTGCGGCCCTTGACGATGAAGGGAACGATCTCGTCCTTGAAGCGACCTTCCTTCTGGGCGGCTTCGGCCTTGTTCTGCGAGGAAACGGCGAAGGCATCCTGCTCGTCGCGCGAAAGCTGCCACTGCTTGGCGACGTTCTCGGCGGTGATGCCCATGTGGTAGCCGTAGAAGGCGTCGGTCAGGCCGTCCTTGATCATCGTGTCGATCATCTTGAAATCGCCCATCTTCACGCCGCCGCGCAGGTGCGCGCAATGCGGCGCCATGGACATGGATTCCATGCCCCCCGCGACGATGATGCCGGCATCGCCCGTGGCGATCTGCTGCATGCCGAGCGCCACGGCGCGCAGGCCCGAGCCGCAGAGCTGGTTCATGCCCCAGGCGGTCGCCTCCTGCGGGACGCCGGCCTTCATGGCGGCCTGGCGGGCCGGGTTCTGGCCTTCGCCGGCCGGCAGGACCTGGCCGAGGATCACCTCGTTCACCTCGCCCGCCGCAACGCCTGCGCGCTCCAGAACCGCCGAAATGACCGCCGCCCCGAGCTCGTGGGCGGGCGTGTTGGCGAAAGCTCCGTTGAAGGAACCGACCGCGGTGCGGCCGGCGCTGGCGATGACGATGGATGGGGTGCTCATGTGTGCTTCCTCAGTTCTGACGACCTTGCAGCCGGCCTTGGAACCAGGCCCGGCGCACGAACGGCGCGAGCCCGGCGGTTCTCCCGAAATCAAAACTGGCAAAGCGGAGGGGGAGAGTCAAACGGGATATCCGATGCCGCTAAAATTTCATCGGCGCGGCGTGCAGCATGAAAATCCATGTTGCGCAGCATTGCTCGCCGCATCGCACAATTCGATTGTCAGCGCGCGTCTTTTTGCCGATACTCGTCAGGACCAAAAAAGAAATGGAAATACGGGGATGAGGAGACCCTAATGGCCAGGAACGACGGTCAGATCGTCATCAAGAAATATGCGAACCGGCGGCTCTACAATACGGGCACCAGCACCTATGTGACGCTGGACGATCTCGCGGTCATGGTGAAAAAGGGCGAGGATTTCACCGTGCAGGACGCCAAATCCGGCGAGGACATCACCCATTCGGTGCTGACGCAGATCATTTTCGAGCAGGAATCGAAGACCGGCAACACGCTTTTGCCCATCTCGTTCCTCCGCCAGCTGATCTCCTACTACGGCGACCAGATGCAGATGGTGGTGCCGAGCTATCTCGAACACTCCATGCAGGCCTTCACCGAGCAGCAGTCGCAGATGCGCGAGCAGATCAACAAGACCTTCGGCGACACGCCGCTCGGCAAGAACCTGCAGGTGCCGATGGCGCTGATCGAGGAGACGACGCGGCGCAATACGGAGCTGTTCCAGCAGGCGATGAAGATGTTCTCGCCCTTCGCCAATGCTGCGCCGCCGAAGGAGACCCGCAAGGCGGACGCCAAGGACCTCGACGAATTGAAGGAGCAATTGCGCGCGCTCCAGACGAAGCTCGACAGCTTGAGCTGACGATACGGCCGGCGCGGGCCTGCCCCGCGCCCGTCACAGCCCGATCGAAAGATCCCGGCTCGCCGTGCGGATCGACACGGCAAAACCCGCGATGACATCGATGAAGGTGATCGTCATCAGGATGAAGAAGATCTGCGTCGCCGCGCCCTGCACCAGCAGGAACTCGACGAGGAACACCACGAACAGCACCATCGAGAGCATGTGATCGAGCAGCGCGCGCGAGCCCGGGCGCGTGGCCTTCAGGATCTCCACGAAGAGCAGCACGAGCGCGATGAGGATAAGGAGGTCGCCGAAGGCCATGGTCCAGGTCGTGCCGGACAGCATGTTGACCGCCATCACCTCGCTGTCGAGCACGGCGACGCCGCCGTCGCCGAAAAGGCCGGTCATGGCGAGGTTGTAGAGGGCGAACGGGATGATCAGCAGCGGTATGGCCAGAAGCATGGGCGGCGGTCTCCTAGAGCATTTCCAGCCGAAGCGAAGTCGCTTCGGCGCCGGATAATGCGGAAAACAAGAATCCAGAGCAATTCCAGCAAAAGTGCGAAGCGGTCTTGCATCCGGAATTGCGTAAAACAAACAGATAGAGCGTTTTTACGATTCGAAGAGAAGCGGAAATGCTCCAACGACCGTCTTCGCACGGGCGGCCCCGTTGCCCTCTTAGCCCAGGAATCGGCGCAAGAAAATGTCGCCGCCGCGACGACAGGCATTCGGGGGGCGGATGGCCCAAAAGAAAAGGGCCGGCAAGCCGGCCCCTGATCTCAGCTGATGCCGAAAACGCTTATGCGTTTTCCTTCGGCGTCAGAACCTGGCGACCGCGGTACATGCCGGTCTTCAGGTCGATATGGTGCGGACGGCGCAGTTCGCCCGAGTTCTTGTCTTCGATGTAGGTCGAACCCTTCAGAGCGTCTGCGGAACGGCGCATACCGCGCTTGGACGGGCTCGTTTTTCTTTTCGGTACAGCCATTTCACTAACTCCACTTATCGGGCAAACACATCCACGGGCCACCGGATGGGCGACAGGGAC
Source organism: Shinella sp. WSD5-1 (assembly GCF_963942435.1). Classification (GTDB taxonomy): domain Bacteria; phylum Pseudomonadota; class Alphaproteobacteria; order Rhizobiales; family Rhizobiaceae; genus Shinella; species Shinella yambaruensis. Next base: position 384,246 of record NZ_OZ012596.1, on the reverse strand, counting down.
ATGTCTTTATCTCGGAAATTGGGGCGGCTTATACACAGCAAAATCCCGCTTGACCAGTCCCCGGGCGGTTTTTTTCGATTCCGCCGGTCACGCCTCGTCCTCGGGCACGATCCACGGCTCGGCCAGCGCCGCCGCCTGCCACGTCTGCCAGGCCGGATGCGCCTTCATGCGCGCCATATAGGCCAATACGGTTTCGTCGCGGGTCAGGCAATAGGCTTCGAACCGGTTGACGACCGGCGCATACATCGCATCGGCAGCGGAAAAGGCACCGAACAGGAACGGCCCGCCGGAGCGCGCGAGCACCGACTTCCAGATCGTCTCGATACGGGCGACGTCATCCGTCACGCCGTCCGGCAGGTCGATTTCGCCCGGCTTGCGGCGGATGTTCATCGGGCAGGCATTGCGCAGCGCCCGGAAGCCGGAGAGCATCTCCATCGAGATTGCCCGCGCCTCGGCCCGTGCCGCGCCGTCCTTCGGCCAGATCCCGGCATCGGGAAAGAGCTCGGCGACATATTCGATGATCGCGAGCGATTCCCACACCCGCACCGCGCCATGGTGCAGCACCGGCACCTTCCCCGTCGGCGAGATCTTGCTGAATTCCGGGTTGCCGGCGGGAAAGTCGAAGGGGATGACCTTGTCGGTGAACGGCACGCCGGCCGCCGTCATGGCGATCCAGGGCCGGAGGGACCAGGAGGAATAATTCTTGTTGCCGACATAGAGGATGAGGTCCGACATGGTGCTCCCGCGCGCTCTTGATATGGCGGAGACCCTAGGCCTTCACCGGGGCCTGCGCCAATGAAAAGGCCTGAACTCACTCATAAAGGCACTTGATATATTCGCCCGAGCGGCTTGCGCGCCGCTCGATCAGGCGGGCGAGGCGCTGCAGGCCGCGGCCCGGCTTTCCGGCATTGCGCTCGTAGGGGTTCGGCAGGGAAACGGCGAGAAGGGCGGCCTGCCGGCGCGAGAGCTTGGCGGCCGGCACCTTGAAATGGTGCTGCGCGGCGGCCTCGATGCCGTAGATGCCGGGCCCCCATTCGGCGATGTTGAGGTAGATCTCCATCAGCCGCCGCTTGCTCCAGACGAAATCCGCCGCGACGGCGAGCGGCAGTTCCATCGCCTTGCGCACGAAGGAGCGGCCGTTCCAGAGGAACAGGTTCTTGGCCGTCTGCATCGGGATCGTGCTGGCGCCGCGCGTCTGCTCGCCGGCCAGCGCCTCGTTGACGACGGCGCGCATCTCGCCCCAGTCGACCCCGCCGTGGCGGCAGAACTGGCCGTCCTCGGACATCATGACCGCCTGCACCAGGTTGGGCGAGATCTCGTCGAACGCCACCCATTGCCGGTCGTAGCCGCGCAGGAGGGCGAGATCGCGCAGCATCAGCGTGGAAACCGGGCGCACGAATTCGATCGTGTAGAGCAGGATCAGCACATAGGGCAGCGCGACGATGGCCAGGACGACAAGCACGAGGCGTCGCCAGTTCCGGCGAAGCCGGCTCATCCAACCGTCCCTTTCACCGGCTTCTGCCTCCGTGTTGACCGAATCTGTGCGTGTTTCCGGTACGATGTCCAAGAGCCGGCGTCCGTCCTTCCGTCGTTGCGCCTTCATACCGTCACGGCTCGCCAAAAACCAGTCTGCGGCGCGATTCTTTGAAGGAGCCCGGGCATGGCCGTTGCTTCGGCCCGGAGCCCATGCCAAAGAGCGGGCCATGAGCGAACGTTACCAGGAATTCCAATCCCTGCTGAAGGGCAATGCCGAGGCGGTGGAGGCATTGCTGGCAACGCTGCTGTCCGGCAGCGTCGCGGCGGACGAGATCGCCCGCCCCGAACGGCTGCTCGCCGCCATGCGCCACGGCGTGCTCAACGGCGGCAAGCGGCTGCGACCCTTCCTCGTCATCGAATCCGCCGCGCTCTTTCCGGGCGTGGAGCGCACGGCGGCGCTGCGCGTCGGCGCCGCGCTCGAATGCATCCACTGCTACTCGCTCGTGCATGACGACCTGCCGGCCATGGACGACGACGACCTGCGCCGCGGCCAGCCCACCGTGCATATCGCCTTCGACGAGGCGGCGGCGATCCTTGCCGGCGATAGCCTGCTGACGCTGGCCTTCGATATCGTCGCGGCGCCCGAAACGCGTCTGCCCGATGCCACCAAGACGGCGCTGGTGGTGGCACTCGCCCGCGCCGCCGGCATCGGCGGCATGGCCGGCGGCCAGGCGCTCGACCTTGCGGCCGAGACCGATGCGCCGGACGAGGCGGGCATCGTGACGCTGCAGAAGATGAAGACCGGCGCGCTCCTGCGCTTCGCCTGCGAGGCCGGCGCCATCGTCGCGGGGGCCTCGGCGGGGGACCGGCAGACGCTGCGCCGCTACGGGGAGACGGTCGGCCTTGCCTTCCAGATCGCCGACGACCTGCTCGACCTCACCGCCGATGCCGCGACCATGGGCAAGGCGACCGGCAAGGATGCCGATCGCGGCAAGGCGACGCTCGTCGCCCGGCGCGGCCAGGCCTGGGCGGAAAACCGTCTTCGGGAACTCGTGGCGGAGGCCGAGGCGCTTCTTGCGCCGTTCAGCCATCGCGCCGGCATCCTGATCGAAACCGCCCATTTCATTGCCAATCGCAGGAATTGACGTCATGAGCAAATTCTGGTCGCCGATCGTCGCCACGCTCAAGCCCTATGTCGCTGGCGAACAGCCGCGCATTCAAAACCTCATCAAGCTCAACACCAACGAAAACCCCTACGGCCCGTCGCCGAAGGCGATCGCCGCCATGCGGGCCGCCGTCGCCGACAGCCTGAAGCTCTATCCGGATCCGAGCGCGCTGGCGCTGCGCCAGTCGATCGCCCGTTTCCACGGCGTGGACGCGGATGAGGTCTTTGTCGGAAACGGTTCGGACGAAGTCTTGGCGCACGCCTTCGTCGCGCTCCTCAAGCACGACAAGCCGCTCGTCTATCCTGATATTACCTACAGCTTCTATCCGACCTATTGCCGGCTCTTCGGCATTCAGGCGGAGGAGGTTGCGCTGAAGGACGACTTCACCATCGATCTTGCTGACTACGATCGGCCCTGCGGTGCCATCATCCTGCCGAACCCGAACGCCCCCACCGGCATCGGCCTGCCGCTTGCCGCCATCGAGGCGCTGGTTGCCGCACACCCGGACCAGCCGGTGGTGATCGACGAAGCCTATATCGACTTCGGCGGTGAAAGCGCGATCCCGCTGACCAGGAAATACGACAATCTGCTGGTCGTGCACACGCTGTCGAAGTCCCGCTCGCTGGCGGGCCTGCGCGTCGGCTATGCCATCGGCCGGCGCCCGCTGATCGACGCGCTGGAGCGCGTGAAGGACAGTTTCAACTCCTATCCGCTCGACCGCATCGCGCAGGCCGGCGCCGCGGCCGCCATCGATGATCGCGAATGGTTCGACGAGACGCGGGGCAAGGTCATCGCCATGCGCGAGCGCGTCACAGGCGCGCTCCGCCAGCGCGGCTTCGAGGTGCTGCCCTCGCAGGCGAACTTCGTCTTCGCCCGCCATCCGGCCGTGAGCGGCGAGGCGCTGGCGAGGGGCCTGCGCGAGCGCGCCGTGCTGGTGCGCCATTTCGCCAAGCCGCGCATCTCCGATTTCCTGCGCATCACCATCGGCACGCCCGAGGAATGCGACCGGCTGATCGCGGCTGTCGAGGAGATCGTCTGAGGTTTGGAGCACTTCCAGGAAAAGCGGATACCGGTTTTCCTGGAAATGCGACAAATCCTCCAGGACCGCCGCCTACTCGGCGGCCGCCTGGCCCTGGCCGTAGCGCTTCTCGATATAGTCGTTGACGAGCGTCTCGAATTCACCGGCGATGTTGGTGCCGCGCAGCGTCAGGGCCTTCTTGCCGTCGACATAGACGGGAGCGATCGGCAATTCGCCGGTGCCGGGCAGCGAGATGCCGATATCGGCATGCTTGCTCTCGCCCGGGCCGTTGACGATGCAGCCCATGACCGCGACCTTCAATCCCTCGACGCCCGGATATTTTTCCCGCCAGACCGACATGTTCTTGCGGATATCGTCCTGGATCTTCTGGGCGAGTTCCTGGAAGACTGTGGAGGTGGTGCGCCCGCAGCCCGGACAGGCGGCGACGACGGGTATGAACTGGCGGAAGCCCATGACCTGCAGCAGTTCCTGCGCCACCTGCACCTCTCGGGTGCGGTCGCCGCCGGGCTCGGGGGTCAGCGAGATGCGGATCGTGTCGCCGATGCCCTGCTGCATGAGGATGCCGAGCGAGGCGGAGGAGGCGACGACGCCCTTCGTGCCCATGCCGGCTTCCGTCAGGCCGAGATGCAGCGCATGGTCGGAGCGCGCCGAGAGCATCGCGTAGACGGCGATGAGGTCCTGCACGTTGGAGACCTTCGCCGAGAGGATGATGTGGTCGCGCGGCAGGCCGATCTCCTCGGCAAGCTCGGCGGACAGCAGCGCCGACTGGCAGATCGCCTCGCGCATCACCTGCTGGGCGGTCAGCGGAAAGCCCTTGTCCTGGTTCTCGTCCATCAGCCGGGTCAGGAGCTCCTGGTCGAGCGAGCCCCAGTTGACGCCGATGCGCACCGGCTTGTCGTGGCGGATCGCGGTCTCGACGATGGCGGCGAACTGCCTGTCCTTCTTGTCCTTGAAGCCGACATTGCCGGGATTGATGCGGTATTTCGCCAGCGCCTCGGCGCAGGCCGGATGGTCGGCAAGCAGCTTGTGGCCGATATAGTGGAAGTCGCCGACGAGCGGCACGTCCATGCCGAGGCGCAGGAGGCGCTCGCGGATCTTCGGCACCGCCGCCGCGCTCTCGTCGCGGTCGACCGTGATGCGCACGATCTGCGACCCGGCGCGGTGGAGGGCGGCGACCTGCGCCACCGTCCCGTCGATATCGGCCGTATCCGTATTGGTCATCGACTGCACGACGACCGGCGCACCGCCGCCGACAAGCACGCCGCCGACATCGACGCCGACGGACCGGCGCCGCGGCTTCGGTTCAAAGTCGAAGGAGAAGGACATTCTGGAGCCTCTTGCTCGAAAACCGGCCGCATGCGGCATCGCTCGTGCAGCCTTTGCCCTCAGGTGGATCAGGAAACGGGGCTTGTCAACCGCCGGGGCCGGAACGCGCGACGATTTGATCGCCGCGCGTTGCGCGCTCAAGGCCGTTCGCGCACGTCCGCATGCACGGCATGGTGCGAGAGCAGCAGCACGACGACGAAGAGCACCGGCAGCAGGGCGAAGATGATGGAGAAGCCCGTATGCTCGGCGATGAAGCCGATGACGGAGGGTGCGAAGAGCGAGCCCGAATAGCCCATGACCGTCGCGACGGAGAGCGCCACGCCCTGCGCGAAGCCCGGCAGGTTGCCGGCGGCGGAAAAGGCGATCGGCACCATGTTGGAAATGCCGATGCCGCAGATGGCGAAGCCGAGGACAGCCACATAGGCATTCGGCGCCATGCCCGATACCACCATGCCGATCATCGCCATGACGGTGCAGAACCGCAGCGTCTTCACCGCGCCGAGACGGTCGCGCACATGGTCGCCGGCAAAGCGCATGGCGGCCATGGTGAGCGAGAAGGCACCGAAGGCGAAGCCGGAGACTGCCAGCGAGGCGCCGAGCTCGTCGCGCATGTAGAGCGCGCCCCAGTCGAGGATCGCGCCTTCCGGCACCATGGAGAACAGCGCCATGAGGCCGATCAGCCAGGGCAGGAGCGTCATCGGCAGGCGCACCTTCTGGCGCTCCTCGTTCGGGTGCGGCGCGTCGTGCAGCACGAAGGGCCAGGCAAGGCCGAGCGCGACGGCGCCGAGCGCGGTGAGCAGCACCGCATGGCCCGTCACGCCGAGCGTCTCGATCAGGAAACCGCCGGTCGTGGCGCCGATGAAGGCGCCGAGGCTCCAGAAGGCGTGGCAGGACGACATGATCGCCCGCCGCATGGTTTTTTCGACCTCGACCGCATTGCCGTTCATCGCCACGTCCATCGCGCCCATCAGGCCGCCGAAGAGGAAGATGGCGAGCGCGCCGAGCAGGACGGTCGGGGCAAGGGAAAGCAGGATGAGGGTGGACAGGAAGAGGACCGCGGCGCCCTTGACCGTGCGCGTCGTGCCGTAATGGGCGATCAGGATGCCGGCGATCGGCATCAGCACGAGCGAGCCGATGCCGAAGCACATGATCATCAGGCCGAGGCCGGATTCGGAGAGCGACAGGCGGCTGGCGAACTCCGGGATTTTCGGCGCCCAGGCGCCGGCGAAGGTGCCGTTCAGCAGGAAAAGGCCGGAGACGGCCAGCCGTGTCGGCGGAAAATGGGTTCTCGCGAAGGCGGTGCCTTTGATGGCATTTTCGGGCGTCGTCATGGGAGGTCCGTTTCAGGATTCTGGGAGGGGCGCCTATCCGGCCCGCAGGATGTCGATGCCGGCGGCGGCGAGCGCTGCCGCCTCGGCCTCGCCCGCATCCGCCTCGATCACGGCGCTTGCCACGCGGGCAAGAGGGGCGACCGAATAGGGGGCTGCGGTGAAAAGCTTGTCGTTGGTAACGATGACGATCACCGTCCGGCTGCGCGAGGCGACGAAGCGCTTGAATTCCGCCTCCTCGAAACTGTCGGCGGTGACGCCGGCCTCCGGATCGATGCCGCAGACGCCGAGCACCAGGATGTCAGGCCGAAGGGCCTCCGCATCGCGCATCGCCTTGGCGCCGATCGCCGCGCCCGAGCGGGCATCGATCAGCCCGCCGAGCTGGATCGTCGCGATGTCGCGCTCGAGAAGCGCCGCGGCGATGGCCGGCCCGTTGGTGGCAACGGTGAGACCGGCGGCCGTCGGCAAGGCGCGGGCGAGCGCGACATTGGTGCTGCCGGCATCGAGGAAGACGGTGGTGCCGGCAGGGATGAGCCCGGCGGCCGCACGGGCGAGCGCCGCCTTGCGCGCGCCGGCAATCGCCATGCGCTCGTTCATCGTGGTGGAAGCGTGCGCCATGCGCAAGGCCCCGCCATAGACCCGGCGGCAGAGGCCGGAGGCCGCCATTTCACGCAGGTCCCGCCGGATCGTGTCTTCCGACACGCCGAGCTCCTGTGCCAGTTCCGCCGCGATCACCCGCCCCGAAAGGTCGAGCCGCGCGCGGATCAGGTCTTGCCGCTCTCCGAGCAGAAGAAGGTCTTGTCCCGACATTGTCGAATCCAAACATGCACGATTGCGTAGCAATGCGCATGAATCGGCAGGAACGTCAATGAACGGTGATGATCACGTTTGATTGCCGGGCGAAACGGCGCGATCTTGCAGCGTGGGTCCCGTGGCCGTCCCGGGACCCTGAGATCAGCCTTGCCGTCAGGCGTAGGCGAAATCCGTGGTCTTGCTGACCAGCACGGCGCGCAGCTTCTCCAGCGCGCGATTCTCGATCTGGCGTACACGCTCCTTGGAAATGCCGAGCACGGCGCCGAGTTCCTCGAGCGTCGCGCCGTTTTCCGCCAGCCGCCGGGCACGGATGATCTTCATCTCGCGTTCGTTGAGCTGGCCGAGCGCGGCATGCAGCCAGTGATGGCGGCGTTCGCCGTCGATGCTGCCTTCCGCCTGTTCGTCGGGAAGGGGGGCGTCGCTGGTGAGAAAGTCGAGCCGGTTCGAGCCCTCGCCCTCGGCGGAGGAGATCGGCGCCTGGAGCGAGACATCGGAGGAGGAAAGACGGGCATCCATGGTGCGCACGTCGGCGGTGCTGACGCCGAGTGCTGCGGCGATCTCCTGATGCATCGCCTCGGCGGTCAGATGGATGTCGCCGCGGGCAAGCCGGGCGCGCAGGCGCCTGAGGTTGAAGAAGAGCGCCTTCTGCGCCGAACTGGTGCCGCCGCGCACGATCGACCAGTTGCGCAGCACGTAGTCCTGGATCGAGGCGCGGATCCACCAGCTGGCATAGGTGGAAAAGCGCACCTGCCGTTCCGGCTCGAAACGGGCGGCGGCTTCCAAGAGGCCGATATAGCCCTCCTGCACGAGATCACCGAGCGGAAGGCCGAAGTTCCTGAACTTTCCGGCCATCGAGACCACCAGCCGCATATGGGCCATGGCGATGCGGTTGCGGGCTTCCTGGTCCTTGTTGTTCTTCCAGGCCTGGGCCAGCGCCTGCTCCTCGTCCCGTTCGAGATAGGGCGCGGACATTGCGAGCTTGATCATGCGGCGGTCTGCGGTCGTCGTAGCCATGGCGGGTCTCTCCACGTAAACCGAACCGGCGCAAGCAGGCCCATTCCTGCTCCTGACCTTGCGCCCTGCTTGACGATGACGTTTCGGAAAGACCAACGGATCACTCGAAAACGGTTTTCGAGAAAATAAAGTGACCAAGCCACCCCGCCGGCCGCCCGAAGCCGGATCGTCCTCGATCGCCAAACGGCCTGCCGCCGGAAAAGTTCCAATAAAAAACCCGGCTGTTGCCAGCCGGGCTTTAAAATCGGAAGCGCTGCCCTAGATCAGGCAGCTTCGTCCTGCGAGTCGTCCTCTTCGATCGCCTTGCCGCGCTTGGGGCCCTTGGCAAGGTTCGTCTCGACGAGGCGGACGGCCTCGGTTTCCGACATCTTGTTGACGGCGGCGATTTCCCGGGCCATGCGGTCGAGCGCGGCTTCGTAGAGCTGGCGCTCGGAATAGGACTGTTCCGGCTGGTTTTCCGCACGGTAGAGGTCGCGGACCACTTCGGCGATCGAGATCAGGTCGCCCGAATTGATCTTGGCATCATATTCCTGCGCGCGGCGCGACCACATGGTACGCTTCACGCGGGCCTTGCCCTGGACAACCTTCAGCGCGCGGTCGACGAAATCGGTCTCCGACAGTTTGCGCATGCCGATCGAAACGGCCTTGGCAACCGGCACCTTGAGACGCATCTTGTCCTTTTCGAAATCGATGACAAAAAGCTCAAGCTTCATGCCGGCGACTTCCTGCTCCTCGATGGCGACGATCTGGCCGACGCCGTGAGCGGGATAGACGATCGATTCACCGGTCTTGAAGCCCTGGCGCGTGGAAGATTTCTTCTGCTGGGTCGTCATTCTGTTCAAATACTCCCTGTTACGCTCCCGGCATGGCCGGGTGGGTCCGGGGACCCGGGAAAGACGGGGGGCACCGTTGCGGTGTCACCACTCTGGTCCGTCCGCCATGCGCAAAAAGGTCCACTGCGACGCGTTCACATTTGAGCAACCGGGGCTGCCTATGGGAGGTGAGCGGCGTTGAGGGATCGTTTGCTTTCGTGGTGGTGTTCGGGCACGCAAAATGCCGCGATGTGGATCAGTATCGGGACCCTACCACAAAAAAGTGCCGAAATCAATAATTTGCTTCGCATGGGTCATCAAGCCTGTCCCATCGCCTTTTGGCGGGAGCAGGTCTTTTTCCCCAGCTTCGGTTGCCGCCCTGTGCGGCGATCAATCACCCTGGCCCGGATTGGGAGAGAAGTACTTCTCGTACTTGCCTTCCTCGCCGTCCATTTCCTTCGCTTCCGGCATCGCGTCCCGCTTGACCGTGATGTTCGGCCAGACCGATGCGAATTCCGCATTGATCTGCAGCCACTTGTCGAGGCCCGGCTCGGTATCCGGCTTGATCGCCTCGGCGGGACATTCCGGTTCGCAGACACCGCAATCGATGCATTCGTCGGGGTGGATGACGAGGAAATTCTCCCCCTCGTAGAAACAGTCGACGGGGCACACTTCCACACAGTCCGTGTACTTGCAGCGAATGCAGTTGTCGGTCACGACATACGTCATGAGGAACTCCAGAAACGTCATAAGGCGGGCGCGGACGAGGCCGTCCGTCACCACAGAACCCGTTACGCGACCGGCTTGCCGGACAGGAGAGGCCGCGCGCATCGAGGGCCGTCCGGTGGCTGAGGTAAAGGCTTTGCGGGCGGTTTGCAAGCGTAATACATGCGCTGCCGGGCGCATGCGAGGTATAGAATTCTAATCCTCGTCGTCGCCGGGAAAACCATGCAGGCGGTCGGTTTCGCGGCGTTCCCGCTTGGTGGGCCGGCCGGCGCCGCGCTCGCGTGTCGCCTGCTCGAAGAGCGAGCGCTCCTCGCGCGGCGGCGGGGGCGGCGTCATGTCGCTGTAGAGAAGGCGGGCTTCCTCGTAGGGCCCGCGGCGTTCGCCGGCCTGCAGCACCTTCACCACCATGTCGTGCCGGTCGAGCGAGAGCACCACGACATCGCCGGGGCGCACCATATGCGATGGCTGGCGGATGTTCTGGCCGTTGACGCTGACATCGCCCGCTTCCACGGATTTCGCCGCCAGCGAGCGCGACTTGCGCAGCCGCGCGAAGAACAGCCATTTGTCGATGCGCTGCCGCGCCTGACCTGCCGGCTGTTCCTCGTCGCGTGCCATCGGCTTACTTCTTCAGCTGCTCCTTGAGCGCCGCGAGCTTGGCGAAGGGCGAATCCGGGTCGATCGGCTTTTCCTTGCGGGGCGGCCGGGCCTCGAATTTCGCCTGCTGCGGCTTGCCGCCGCGATCGTTGCGATCGGGGCGATGCTCATTGCGATCGGGGCGATTGCCGCCCTGCGGCTTTCCGTCGCGGCCCTTGGCCTGGTCCGGACGGCCGCGGCCGCCGTCGCGCCGCTCGCCGCGCTCCCCGGCCGGCTGGCCACGATGGCGCTCGCCGCCACGACGCGCCCCCTGGCCCTGGCGATCGCCCTGCCGTTCCCCGCCGTGGCGGTGGCCCTGGCGCTGGTTGTCATGGCGCGAGCCCGGACGCCAGAGCAGCACCGGCTTGGCTTCGGCCGGCTCGCCTTCGGCGGCGGCTTCCGCCGCTGCCGGTGCTTCCGCGGTTTCGGCGGCCTCAGTGGCCTCGGTGGCCGGGGCTTCGGCCGGGGCGGCCGATGCCTCTGCGGCGACCGCCGGGGCCTCGCTTTCGCCCTCCGCCGCATCGGCGTCGTGTTCGTCGGACACTTCCGTATTTGCTTCGGCGGGCGCTGCGGCGGCGGCATCGGCCGGAGCCGGGGTCGCGGCGGCAAGATGGGCGGCGACCTCCTCGGCCTTCACGCTGTCGGCACGGTAGCCGAGACCCTTGAGGATCTCTTCCATGTCGTCCGGCGTCGCGCCGAGGATGGAGAGCATGGCGGTCGTCGCCATGAAGCGGCGGCCGTCATAGGCGCCCTCGGGGCGCGGCGTGCCCGGCTTCCACTGCAGCAGCGGGCGGATGAGGTCGGCGAGGCGCTCCAGGATGTCGATGCGCACGGCCCGCTTGCCGAGGAAGCGGAAGCCGGCGAGCTTGTAGAAGGCGCGCTCGAAGCTCGGGTCGGTGACGACCGAGGTGCGGCCGGCGGCGAGCACCGGGATGAGGTCGCCGTAGCCCGGCTTGTCGAGGCCATCGTTCTTCAGCGCCCAGAGCAGGGTGATGAGCTCGGCCGGGGCTGGCTTCAGGAGCGCGGGCATGAAGATGTGGTAGGCGCCGAAGCGGATGCCGTGCTTGCGGATCGAGGCGCGGGCTTCCTGGTCGAGCGACTTCACGTCCTCCGCCACGTCGCGGCGGAAGAGCACGCCGAGGTTCTCGACGAGCTGGAAGGCGAGGCCCTTGGCGAGACCCTGCAGGTCTTCCGCGCGCGAAAGGTCGTCGAGCGGCTTCAGCACGGTCGCGATGTGATGGTTCACGAAGCGCTCGATACGGGCGGCGACGTGGTCGCGCGCATTGCCGGTCAGCTGCTCGTCGGAGAGCAGGATGACGCGCGGGCGCATGACGTGGTCGCTCGCCGTCAGGCGCGCGACGGGATCGCCGAGCCAGCGCACGGTGCCGTCGGAGCCGAGCGCGAGGTCGCCGTTGCCGGCGGCATGCAGGCGTGCGGCCCGGGCTTCGAACTCCAGCGCAAGCGCCTTCTGCGCAGCCGCCTGCACGGCCTTCGCATCGGGACCTTCCGTTCCGGAGGCCAGCGTAAACCGGAAACCGGCCAACTGCCCGACATGATGTCCCTCTACGAAGACATCGCCATTCACACTGATTTCAGCTTCCAGCATCGCATTCTCTCTCAGGCGCTTCATGAGCACAGATGTCCTGCGATCAACAAAGCGTTTCGTCAACCGTTCATGTAGCGCATCGGACAATCGGTCTTCGATTTCCCGCGTCTTTTCCTGCCAGTGTGTCGGATCGGCAAGCCATCCGGGCCGATTCGACACATAGGTCCATGTCCTTATCTGTGCGATTCGTGCCGAAAGCGTGTCGATCTCGCCATCGGTTCGATCGGCGCGGCGCACCTGGTCGGCCATGAAGTCTTCGTTAACCGCGCCGCGCTTTATGAGGTCCGCATAGAGCGTCGAGATGAGGTCGGCGTGCTGCGCGGGGGCGATGCGGCGGTAGTCGGGAAGCGCGCAGGCCTCCCAGAGCTTCTCGACGCGCTCCGGCGTCGTCGCGAGATCGCGGACGTCGGGGTAGCGCGACAGATGCTCCAGCGCCTGCTGGTCGACGGCCGGCAGCGCCCGTGTCAGCCCGCTTATCGGCGGCGGCGCGTCGAGCGAATGGCGCAGCGCCGAGAGGGAGGAATAGTCGAACCGGGTGGTGCGCCACTGCAGCACGCGCACGGGGTCGAACTGGTGCGTCTCGATGCGCTTGACCAGCTCGTCGTCGAACGGATCGACGCGGCCCGTCACGCCGAAGGTGCCGTCGCGCAGGTGCCGGCCGGCGCGGCCGGCGATCTGGGCGAGCTCGGCGGGGTTGAGGTTGCGGAACTGGTAGCCGTCGAACTTGCGGTCCTGGGCGAAGGCGACATGGTCGACGTCGAGGTTGAGGCCCATGCCGATCGCATCGGTCGCGACGAGATATTCGACGTCGCCCTCCTGGTAGAGCGCGACCTGTGCATTGCGGGTGCGGGGTGAAAGCGCGCCGAGCACCACCGCCGCCCCGCCGCGCTGGCGGCGGATCAGTTCGGCGATCGCATAGACCTCGTCGGCGGAGAAGGCGACGATGGCCGTGCGCTGCGGCAGGCGGGTGATCTTCTTCGAGCCGGAATAGAAGAGCTGCGACAGCCGCGGGCGCTCGACGACCGCGATGCCGGGCAGCAGCTGTTCCAGGATCGGCTTCATCGTCGCCGCGCCGAGCAGCAGCGTCTCGTCGCGGCCGCGCAGATGCAGCACCCGGTCGGTAAAAATGTGGCCGCGTTCCAGATCGCCGGCCAGCTGCATCTCGTCGATCGCGACGAAGGAGGCGCGCGTCTCGCGCGGCATCGCCTCCACCGTGCAGACCGAATAGCGCGCCATGTGCGGCGTGATCTTCTCCTCGCCGGTGACGAGTGCCACATTGTGCGGGCCGACCTTGTCGACGAGGCGCGTATAGACCTCGCGCGCCAAGAGGCGCAGAGGCAGGCCGATCACGCCCGTCTCATGTGCCACCATGCGCTCGATTGCGTAGTGGGTCTTGCCCGTATTGGTCGGGCCGAGCACCGCGGTGACCCCGCGGCCGCTCAAGATCATGGGTGCTTGCGACAAGTCACGCCCCGGCAGGTTTCAATTTCCGCCGGACGCATCCGGCAGGCAACAGATGCCCATCGGGAGGCCCGATGGCAAGGGGCAAGACGAAGGACGCGGCTTTTCTCCAGGGTCGGACGGTACCCGGAACAGTCTGCGAACGAATCGGAGACGAATCACTGACTCGGGCGGATTCAGGGTTTGTTCACCACAAGGGATTGACGGGATTCGGGCGGGTCGACACGAAATGCTGAATCGCGCCAGGGACTAAGCACGGGGGAGCTTGCAGCATTCGGGCCTTTCGAACGCCACGGTTTCTTTTCGCGCCGATGTCGGCCCGTCCCTCGCCCGGGCGTCTTTCGGGGTATGCAAATGGAGGCAAGCCGAATGAAGATCTATTTCAGCCGCAACCCCAATCCCCGCGTGGCGGTCGCAGCCGCGCGCTTTTTGAAGGCAGACGTCGAATTCGCGTTCGCAGCGCCGCTGGCGGCGGGTCAGGCGGAGCGCTACAGGCCGCTGAACCCGAACCTGTTGCTGCCAATTCTCGAGCTTCCCGGCCGGACGCTCTGGGAAAGCGACGCCATCGTCTGCTGGCTCTCCCGAAACGCCCGTTCGAATTTCTGGCGCACCGACGATGACGAGCCGGACATGATCCGCTGGATCAGCTGGGCGAAGGAAAATTTCGTCAAGGCATGCGACATCGTGCAATGGGAACGCGGGACAAAGCCGCGCTACGGCATCGGCGCCTGCGACGAGCAGATGGTCGCGGAAGGACTTCGGCAGTTTCACAAGGCCGCGCGCATCCTGGAAAGCGAACTGTCAAACCGCGCGTGGCTCGTTGGCGACACCGTCTCGTTCGCGGATTTCCGGATGGCGACCTTCCTACCCTACAACGACGTCGCCCGGCTGCCGCTTGACGAATATCCGGCAATACAGGATTGGAACGAGCGGCTTGAACGGATCGATGCGTGGCGCGAGCCCTTCGCGGGACTGACCGCACCTGACCTGCCGCCGTTGCCCAGCTGAAATGACGTACCCGCAGCTGTCTGTCCGTTCTGTCAAACCGGATGGTCGTGCAAGTCCGCGCCGTCCCAGCCGCCGCCGGCCTCGTAGAGCGGGAAAACCTCTTCCGTAAGGTACGGCCCCCCGCCGACCGATTCCTTCGAGGACATCAGCACGAAGCGGTTCACCGTGAAGGGGGCGGTGTGGAAATTGCCGCGGCCGGAAAGGTAGTGGGCGACGTCCTCGGTGCGGGCGTTGCGCAGGCGGGCGAGCGTGACGTGGGGCGTGAACTTTCGCGGATCGGCGGGAAGGCCGAGGCGCTGGCAGATGCGCTCGATTTCGCCCTGGAGGGCGTACATTTCCGGCGCCTGCGTCACGCCGGCGAAGACGGAATGCGGCTTCTTCGAGCCGAAGGAGCCCATGCCCGACAGGGCCAGCTGGAATTCCGGGCGCTCGATGCGGTCGAGCTTGTCGACCACCTCGTCGGCAGTGCGGCCGTCGATATCGCCGATGAAACGCAAGGTAATGTGGAAGTTCTCGACATCGATCCAGCGGGCTCCGGGAAGTCCGCCTCTCAGCAAGGAGAGGCTCATGGCAGCATTGCGCGGCACTTCGAGGGCGACGAAAAGTCTCGGCATGGCGACTTCTCCCTGCTGGAATGTACTGTCAGCGAATCACGCAATGGATTTTTGCGCAACCCTTATTTCGCACCCGCGAAAACTACTCCTTCGCCGGTATCGATTTGATGAACGCTTCGGCGGCCGGAAGGATCGTCGCGACCATCACGTCCACCCCCTCGGAATTCGGATGCATGCCATCCTCCAATTGCAGGTTCGCCTTGGTGACGACCCCGTCGAGGAAGAACGGATAGAGCGCGACGCCGTGCTTTTCCGCCATGCGCTGGTAGATGCCGTTGAAGCGCTCGCCGTAGTCGGGGCCCATGTTCGGCGGGGCCAGCATGCCGGCAAGCAGCACCGCGATGCCGCGCTCCTTGAGGCGTGTCAGCATGGCGTCGAGGTTCTTCTCCGTCTGTTCCGGCGGAATGCCGCGCAGCGCGTCGTTGGCGCCGAGTTCCAGAATCACGCCCTGCGTGCCCTCGGGGATCGACCAGTCGAGCCGGGCAAGACCGCCGGAGCTCGTGTCGCCGGAAACGCCGGCATTGGCGATCTCGACCTCGTAGCCCTTTTCGCGCAACGCCTTCTCCAGCTTCACCGGAAAGGCGTCCGTCGCGGGCAGCTGGTAGCCGGCCATCAGGCTGTCGCCGAAGCCGACGAGCTTCACGGGCTCCGCCCGGGCGGCATTCACGGATAACAAAGCTGTGATTGCAAGTGAGGCGAAAAATCCAAGCGCCGCTTTAAACGACATGTCGCTGATCCTAGATTGCTGGCATTCCAGTTGCTTCAAGACATATAGGGCAGAATTCCTTGGCCAAAACCATCATCGATCTCAAAAAAGCCGATCTCACCCTCGGCCGGGCGGCCGCCTCCGTTCATGTGCTGAAGGGGATCGACCTTTCGATCGAGGGGGGTGAATCGGTCGGCATCGTCGGCCCGTCCGGCTCCGGCAAGTCGACGCTCCTGATGGTGCTCGCCGGGCTCGAACGGCTGGACAGCGGCGAGATCCATATCGACAGCGCGGGCCTGCACGGCATGACCGAGGACCAGGTGGCCGATTTCCGCGGCCGCAATATCGGCATCGTCTTCCAGTCCTTCCACCTCATTCCCAACATGACGGCACTGGAAAACGTCGCGGTGCCGCTGGAGCTCGCCAATGTGCGGGACGCCTTCGAGATCGCCCGGCGGGAGTTGACGGCGGTCGGCCTCGGCGAGCGCCTGTCGCATTATCCCGGCCAGCTTTCGGGCGGCGAACAGCAGCGCGTGGCGATCGCCCGGGCGCTCGCGCCCTCGCCGAAACTGCTGATCGCCGACGAGCCGACCGGCAACCTCGACACCGAGACCGGCCGGCAGATCGCCGATCTTCTCTTCGCAAAGCAGGCCGAGCGCGGCATGACGCTGGTGCTGGTGACGCATGATCCCTCGCTCGCCGCCCGGTGCAGCCGGCAGGTCGCCATGCGCTCCGGCGAGATCGTTTCCGGCGCGGCGCCGATCAAGGCGACGCTGGCCGAGGCGGTGCCCGCATGAGGATCGGCACGGTCCTGAGACAGTTTCCTCTGGCACTTCGCCTGGCGCTGCGCGAAATGCGCGGGGGCCTCAAGGGGTTCTACATCTTCCTCGCCTGCATCGCGCTCGGAACGGCGGCGATCGCGGGCGTCAACTCGGTGTCGAGCGCCATCACCCAGGCGATCGCCTCGCAGGGGCAGACCCTGCTTGCCGGCGACGTGCGCTTCGAATTCAACAACCGCTTCGCGACCCCGGAAGAGCTGGAGCATTTTAAGGGGTTGGGCGACGTTTCCCTCTCCTCCAGCCTGCGCTCCATGGCGCGCCTGCCCGACGGGTCCGACCAGACGCTGGTCGAGGCGAAAGGCGTCGACGGCGCCTATCCGCTCTACGGCACGCTGGAGACCAGCCCGCAGCAGCCGTCCTCCGCGCTCTTCGCCAAGGAGGGCGAGAGCTACGGCGCGGTCGTCGCGCCGCTGCTGCTCGACCGTCTCGGCATTGCCGTCGGCGACGAGATCCTGCTCGGCACCGCCCGGCTGAAGGTGACGGCGACGCTGGTGCGCGAGCCGGACGCCGTTTCGGAAGGGTTCGGCTTCGCGCCGCGGCTGATGATCTCGGAGGAGGCCATGCAGGCGAGTGGGCTCGTGCAGACCGGCAGCCTCGTGGAGAACGCCTATCGCATCCGGCTCGCCGATGCCGGCATGGCGCTGTCGAAGGTGCGGGCGGACGCCACGAAAGCCTTCCCGCAGGCCGGCTGGTCGATCCGTACCTCCAACAGCGCGGCGCCTTCGCTGACCAACAACATCACGCGCTTCTCGCAGTTCCTGACGCTGGTCGGCCTGACGGCGCTGATCGTCGGCGGCGTCGGCGTTGCCAATGCGGTGCGCGCCTATCTCGATTCCAAGCGCTCCGTCATCGCCACCTTCAAGTGCCTCGGCGCGCCGGCTTCGCTGGTGGCGTTGGTCTATCTTGTGCAGATCGCGCTGATCGCCGCGGTCGGCATCCTGATCGGCCTCGTGGCGGGCGCGCTGATGCCCGTGGTGGCGATGGGCTTCCTCGACGGCGTGCTGCCGGTGCCGGCGGAGGCGACGATCTATCCCCCGGCCCTGTTGCTTGCCGCGGTCTTCGGCCTCCTGACGGCGCTGGCCTTCGCCATCATGCCGCTCGGCCATGCCCGCGAGGTGCCGGCGACGGCGCTCTTCCGCGAGCAGGGTTTCGAGGCCGGCCGCCTGCCGAGCTGGCCCTATGTCGCGGGCGCGGCGCTGCTTCTTGCGGCGCTGGCCGGGCTTGCCATTGCCACGGCCTATGACCGCTACATCGCCGTCGTCTTCCTCGGGGCGATCGCCTTCGCCTTCGTCGTTCTGCGCGTCGTCGCCATGCTGATCACCGCGGTCGCGAAACGCAGCCCGCGCGTAAATTCGCCCGCCTTGCGGCTGGCGGTCGGCAATATCCACCGGCCGGGCGCGCTTACCGCGTCCGTCGTGCTGTCGCTCGGCCTCGGCCTTGCGCTTCTCGTCACGCTGACGCTGATCGACGGCAATCTGCGCCGGGAACTGACCGGCAACCTGCCGGAGCGCGCGCCGAACTTCTTCTTCGTCGATATCCAGGGCAGCGAGCTCGACGGGTTCCGCACCGTGCTGCAGGCGAACATGCCCGACGGCAAGATCATCGAGGTGCCCATGCTGCGCGGCCGCGTCATGGAGCTGAACGGCGTCGAGGTCTCGAAGGTCAAGGTGCCGCCGGAGGGGCAATGGGTGCTGCGCGGTGACCGCGGCATCACCTATGCCAAGCGCACGCCGGAAAACTCCACGCTTGCCGAGGGCGAATGGTGGCCGGAGGATTATTCCGGCGAGCCGCTCGTCTCCTTCGCCGCCGAGGAGGGCCGCGAGCTCGGCCTCAAGATCGGCGACAGCGTGACGGTCAACGTGCTCGGCCGCAACATCACGGCGCGCATCGCGAACTTCCGCAATGTCGAATGGGAATCGCTGTCGATCAACTTCGTCATGGTCTTCTCGCCGAACACCTTTGCCGGCGCGCCGCATGCGTGGCTGGCGACGGTGATCGACCCGCAGGCGACGGCCGGGCAGGAGGCGGCGACCTTGAAGGCCGTCACCAATGCCTTCCCGACGATCACCAGCGTGCGCGTCAAGGATGCGCTCGACGTGGTCAACGAGCTGGTCGGCCAGCTCGCCACCGCCATCCGGGCGGCGGCGGCCGTCGCGCTCATCGCCTCGATCCTCGTGCTCGCCGGGGCGCTCGCCGCCGGCAACCGGGCGCGCGTGCACGATGCGGTGGTCCTCAAGACGCTGGGTGCGACGCGCGCCACGCTGATCCGCGCCTTCAGCTACGAATATCTGATGCTCGGGCTGGCGACGGCGGTCTTCGCGCTCTTCGCCGGCGGGGTGGCGGCCTGGTTCGTTGTGAGCCGCATCATGACGCTGCCGTCGAGCTTCCTGCCGGACGTGGCCGTCATGACGGTCGTCACGGCGCTCGTCATGACCGTCGGCATCGGCCTTGCCGGGACCTGGCGCATCCTGGGGCAGAAGGCCGCGCCCGTGCTGCGCGAGCTCTGACATCGGCAGGATCCGGGCTCCCGCAGGGCGCGCGGGTCTTGTACGAGACACAATTCATGCGCATATTGAGTGCAGGCAAGCTGGAGCCCCGCAGCGGCTGCCCGGATCCCTTGCGCCGGACCCTCGGCGAATAAACGGGAACCCGACACCGTCACCACGAGGGGGCTTTACGAGAGGAAAACATGGCTGATCTCCGCAACTACCAGACCCGAACGGCCAATGCCGGCGCTCAGGCCGGTGCCGTCATCGACGAGGGCCTGCGCGCCTATATGCTCCGGGTCTACAACCTGATGGCCCTGGGTCTCGCGATCACCGGTGTCGTGGCGTATTTCGCCTCGCAGGCTGCCTTTGCCGGTGGCCAGCTCACGAGCTTCGGTTACGCGATCTATGTGAGCCCGCTGAAGTGGGTCGTGATGCTCGCCCCGCTGGCGCTGGTCTTCTTCCTGAGCTTCCGTATCCATACGATGAGCGTTTCGGCCGCGCAGACGACCTTCTGGGTCTATGCCGGCCTGATGGGCCTGTCGCTGTCGTCGATCTTCCTGATCTATACCGGCGCCAGCATCGCGCAGACCTTCTTCGTCTCCGCCGCCGCCTTCGGCGCGCTGTCGCTGTTCGGCTACACGACGAAGCGGGACCTGTCCGCGATCGGCTCGTTCCTGATCATGGGCCTGTTCGGCCTGATCATCGCCTCGCTCGTCAACCTGTTCCTGCAGTCCTCGGCGCTCGACTTCGCGATCTCCGCGATCGGCGTTCTGGTCTTCGCAGGCCTGACGGCCTGGGACACGCAGAAGATCAAGGAAATGTATTTTGAAGCCGATGACGTCGCCGTGGCCGGCCGCAAGGCCATCATGGGCGCGCTGACGCTCTACCTCGACTTCATCAACCTCTTCCTGTTCCTGCTGCGCTTCCTCGGCAACCGCGAGTAACGCCAAGCCGGATGGACGGTTGAATGAAAGAACCCCGCCTGATACGGCGGGGTCTCACTTCGAAGAGAGACAGTCCGCCAAACCTCTCCTCCGTCATGGTCGGGCTTGACCCGACCATCCACGATCCGGGGTACGCCGTTGGATCCTCGGCTCAAGGCCGAAGATGACGTCGGGGGGGGGGTGAGGCGAGGTTCGTCAACAAACAGAAACCCCGCCGTTTCCGGCGGGGTTTCTGTTTGGCAAGATGCCTATTCGCTGATGATCTTGAACTTTTCGCCCGGGCGGACGGTGCTTGCCGCCGTCATCGCGTTGATCAGGCGGAAGAGGTCGAGCTTGCGGTCCGTGCCCATCATCCGCCCGGCGAGTGAGGCGACGGTGTCGCCTGCCCGCGCCGTGACGACGCGCACGCGCAGCGGCTTCAGCGAGGCGACTTCAGGCGGCGTCAGCTTGCGGAACGAGGCCCTGAGGATCGCCGCGGTCGGCTCCAGCGCCTTCGAGCCCACCGGCACCGCGGTCAGGAAGCGGTAGATCTGGTTGTCGATGCGCACGACCGTGACGTCGAATTCCCAGCGGTCGGCCGCCGCCTTGGCCGTCGCCGCCTCCAGCCCGTTGATCGTGATGGGCTGGATCGTCTCCGGCCGAAGGCCGGTCACCCAGCCGCTCGAAATATAGTTGACGAGGTTCTGCTTGCGGCTGTCGGCGACGCCGTCGAAGCGGATCGCGACATCCCCGGGACCCGTCGCCAGCACCGCATCGGCCTTGTTGTCGATCTGGAAGCCGGCCGGCACGTCGAAGCGGATGCCGAGCTTGCCGTGCAGGAAGGTCTGGCCGCGCACATAGCCCTCTTCCGGCGCATCGCCGTAGAGCAGGCCGTCGATGCCGGCGAGGTAATAGTCGCGGCCGCGGTCGCCGATCGAGCCTTCCGCGCCGAAGGCCCGGGCATGCAGGCGCGCCAGCTCCACGCGCTGCGGCGCGTTCGGGTGGCTCGACAGGAAGTCGAGGCTCTGGTCGGAATCGGGATCGACCGCGGTGAAGCGGGCATAGGCCGCCATGGAATCGAGGAAGCGCGCGGCGGCATAGGGGTCGTAGCCCGCTTCGCCAAGCATGCGCACGCCGATGACGTCCGCCTGGAGTTCCTGGTTGCGCGAGAAGGCGGCAAGGCGCAGCTTTCCGCGCGCCAAGGCCTGCTTGCCGGCGATGTTGCTGGAAAGCACCTCGGCCACGACGCGGCTGGCGATGACCTCGGCCTCTTCCTTCTTCTGGCGCTCGATGCCGTGATTGGCGGTGACATGCGCCATTTCGTGCGAGAGCACGGCGGCGACCTCCGAGGCGTCGTTGGCGAGCGCCAGCAGGCCGCGGGTAACGTAGAGATAGCCGCCCGGCAGCGCGAAGGCGTTGATCGCGGGAGAATTCAGGATGGTGATGCGGTAGGACTGGTTCGGGTTTTCCGAAACGAGCGTCAGCGCGCCGGCAATGCGGGCGACGAGCCGCTCGGTCTTGGCGTCCTTGTATTCGCCGCCGTAGCTTGCGACGATGCGCGGGTGCTCGCGGGCGCCCATCTGGGCGCGCGGGTCGTTCTTCTGCACCTCTTCGACGATCTGCGGATTGGATGAGGGCGAGATCGTCGGCTCATAGGTCTGCTCGATGATCGACTGGCAGCCTGACAGCAGCGTGCCGGCAAGCATCAACGCCGCAAGGGGCCTCAAAACCCCGCGTCCGCATACCATTGCAGCTTCCTGCGTTGCTCTCGCCATATCTCTTGCCCACAGCCCGAACCGGGTCCTCGAATGGATGAGATAGACGCACCATACCTGGCCGGCAACTCCCGATTCGACAAACGCTTCCCTTGTGGCTCCGGTGACACAGGGGGGCGTCCAAATTGTGGCGTGCCGCCGGGATGCCCTGCCGGCCGTGCTGCTAAAGCGCGGAATGACCGAGGAATTTTGCAACGGCCGGCGGTTCGCGCCGCGAGAGGAAATCGCCGGCGGGCTCGTCGAGAAGGATCGCGCCCGCCTCCAGGAACATCACCCGGTCGGCCAGCCGGCGGATGTCCTCCGGCTGATGCGTGATGAAGAGCATCGTGCTCTTCGTTTCGTCGCGCAGTTCCGCCAGAAGTTTCGCCATCTCCGCCCGCATGGCCGGATCGAGCGCGGCGAAGGGCTCATCGAGCAGCAGGATTGGCCGGCGCCGCACGAGGGCGCGGGCGAGCGCCACGCGCTGCCGCTCGCCGCCGGAGAGCGAGCCCGGCAGGCGCCGCTCGTAGCCGCCGAGGCCGACGCGCGCGAGCGCCGTGAACACGCGCTGGCGCGCCGGCGCGTCCAGCCGCAGCGCGGGATCGATGCCGAGGCCGACATTGTCGGCGATCGTCAGATGCGCAAAGAGGTTGTTGTCCTGGAAGATGATCGAGACCGGCCGTTCCGCGGGGTCCCGCCCTGCCATGTCTTCGCCGAGCAGCCGGACATCGCCCGAAGCCGGCGCCTGGAAGCCGGCGATCACGTTGAACAGTGTCGATTTTCCCGCGCCCGAGGGGCCTGCCACGGCGACTGCTGCGCCGGCGGGAATGGCGCAGTCGAAGGAAAGCCGCTTCTCCTCGAAGCGCACGGTGACGTCGGCGAGGCGGATGGCAAGGTCAGGCATCGGCGCTTTGTCTTTCGGTCGGGCGCTCCGCCGTGGTCGAGGGCAGCGTCAGGAGAAGGCATATCACGCCGAGCAGCAGCGCGATGCCGGCGGCGTCCGCCGTGCGATAGCTCGCCATGCGGGAGAAAAGCAGCCAGGGCAGGGTGACGAAGCCTTCCGCGCCGAAAATGGCGACGGCGCCGAGATCGCCGAGCGACAGCGCCATGGCGAAGGCGAAGGCCGTGAGCAGCGGCTTCTTCAGGGCCGGCAGGTCGATCCATCGCAGGCGATGCAATCCGGTGACGCCGAGGCTGAGCGCGAGCCGCGCGGTGCGCGCAAGATGGGTGCGATAGGCCGGCTCCAGCACGCGCACGACGAAGGGCAGCGCCATCAGCGCGTTGAGGACGGTGATGACGGCGGGGGCGAAGCGCCCGGTCTCGCCGAAAGTCCTCAGCACGAGGAACCAGCCCGTGGCGACGACGACCGGCGGCACGAGCAGAATGAGCGAACCGACTGCCGGCAGCGCGCGGCCCATCAGCCGCGTCGCGATGCCCGCCTCGCCCGTTTCGGCAAGTCGCGGCACGAGCACGATGGGCAGCGCGATCGCGAGGCTGAGGCAGGCCGAGGCGAAGGAAATGGCGAGGCTGGTGAGGAGCGCCCGGTGCAGCAGCGGATCGAGCGCCAGCCGGACGAGATCGGCGGAAAGGCCCGAGACGAGGGTGGCGGCGAGCGGGGCGGCGGTGAAGAGGGTGAAGAGAAGGATGACGAGGCCGTCGGGGAGGCGGCGCCCGCGGCCGTCGAAGCGGCGGATGGCGCGGCCCGCCGTCATGCCTTCCTCAGGCGGGCGGCCGAACAGCGAGATCAGCCAGAGCAGGCTTGCCGTGACGAGGATCTGCAGGAAGGCGAGCAGCACGGCGCGCTCGGGGTCGAAATCGAAGCGCAGCGCCTGGTAGATCGCCACTTCGATCGTGGTCGCCGCCGGTCCGCCGCCGAGCGTCAGAACGATGGTGAAGCTCGTCGCGCAGAGCATGAAGACGAGGCCGGCGATGCCCGGCAGGATCCGCCGGATCACCGGCCATTCGATGAGCCGGAACACCGCACCGCCGCCCATGCCGAGATTGGCGGAGGTCAGCCAGTATTCCGCCGGAATGCGGTCGAGGGCCGCCAGCAGGAAGCGCGCGGCGAGCGGCAAGTTGAAGAAGACGTGGGCGATCAGGATGCCGGCAAGCCCGTAGACGCTGACCGGGCTCTGCAGCCCGGCAAGCCCGAGCAGGTCGTTGACGACGCCCTGCCGGCCCCAGATCTCGATGACGCCGAGCGCGGCGACCAGCGCCGGCAGGCCGAGCGGCACGACGGACAGCCGGATGATCCAGACGCGGCCCGGAAAATCCCGCTGCCGGGCGAGCGCCCGGGCGATAGGAATGGCGAGGAGGACGGACAGCAGCGTGGAGAGCGTCGCCTGCAGCAGCGTGAACCGCGCGACGCGCCCGGTATAGGCATCGAGGAGCGGCGCACCGGCGCCGGGGCCGGCATGGGCGAGAAGCACGGCCGTCGCCGCACCGACGAAGGCGAGCACGGTGCCGAGGGCGAGGCCCCCGGCGACACGCAGCGTTCGTCGCTCAGTGCGGGCGAAGATCACGTTACTTGGCGCTCATCGCCGTCAGCCATTCGTCAATCCAGGCCTTGCGGTTGGCCGCGACTTCGTCCGACGGCATCAGGAAGGTCTTTTCCGGCTTCACCAGCGCGTCGAAGGCGGCCGGCAGCGGGTCCTTCGTCTTTGCGGCCGGCATCATCCAGTTGGTCTCCGGGATGATCGACTGGAAGTCCGGGCCGATCATGAAGGTCAGGAACTGGCGGGCAAGGTCCTTGTCGTCGGCGGTGCGCGTCAGGCCGGCGACCTCGATCTGCACGTAGTGGCCCTCGGAGAAGGCAGCGGCCTTGTAGCGCTCGGTCTGTTCCGCGATGACATGGTAGGCCGGCGAGGTCGTGTAGGACAGCACCATCGGCGCCTCGCCCTTGGTGAAGAGGCCGTAGGCTTCCGACCAGCCGGGCGTGACGGTCAGCACGCGGTCCTTCAGTTTGCCCCACGCCTCGCCCGCCTTGTCGCCATAGACCGACTTCACCCAGAGCAGGAGGCCGAGACCCGGCGTCGAGGTGCGCGGATCCTCGATGACGATCTTCTGCGAGGGATCGCCCTCGACGAGATCCTTCAGGCTCGTCGGCGGGTTCTTGAGCGTCTCGCTGTCATAGACGACGGCGAAATGGCCGTAGTCATAGGGCAGGAACGTGTCGTCCGAAAAACCGCCGGGCACGGTGAGGTCCGCCGGCGAAAGGCCGTGCGCCTCGAAGAGGCCGGTCGCCTTGGCCTCGGTGATCAGGTTGGTGTCGAGGCCGAGCACCAGGTCGGCCTTCGTGCCCTCGCCTTCGAGTTTCAGGCGCGTCAAAAGTTCGACGCCGTCGGCGACGCCGACCCACTCGACGGTGCAGCCGCAGGTCTTCTCGAAGGCTTCCTTGACCTTGGGGCCGGGGCCCCATTCGGCGACGAAGCTCTCATAGGTGTAGACGGTCAGCGTCTTTTCCTGCGCGAGCGCGGGAAAGGCGAGGGAAACGGCGAGTGCCGCGATGGTGGAAAGAGAAGTCTTGCGCATCCGCGCCTCCTTGCTGTTCACAAAACGGGAGTAGGGCGCTGGATGTGCCGTCTAATCCCTCCGCCGGTACGAGCCGGATCAGGTTCTTCGGGTTGGCGAAACCGCCTCTCAGCCGGAGGAAAGAACCCCGGGCACCCCGTTAGAGCAAGGCAAGGCATAATCCTGCGCGAGGCGGCGCGCAAGGGGCAAGCGGAAGGCCGGTGCTGGCGCCGGCTACCAAACCTCCCCTTCGTCATGGTCGGGCTTGACCCGACCATCCATCCGCTGGCTCGCCGCGACTGTGGATCCTCGGCTCAAAGCCGAGGATGACGGCAGTGGGTGGGGAGAGGTTTGACCCTCAACAGTCTGAGGCCGGCCAAAGCGCCGGCCTTCCATATCGGCCTCAAAGACCGAAGGCGTCCTTGAACTGGTACCACCAGGAGCCGATGGTGGAATATTGCGCGCGGAACATGCGCCCGCCCGGGAAGGGGATCCAGGGCAGTTTCTCGAACTGGCTGAAACGCGAGAGGTCGCCGTCGATCGCCTCGCTGAGGATGCGGCCGAAGAGATGCGAGCCGGTGACGCCGTGGCCGCTGTAGCCGTGGGCGAAATAGGTGTTCTTGCCGATCTTGCCCATCTGCGGCACGCGCGAGAAGGAAAGGGCGAAATTGCCGCTCCAGGCATAATCGATCTTCACGCCCTTCAGCGAGGGGAAGACCTTTTCGAGGTTCGGGCGGATCTTCGCCCTGACGTCGGCCGGGTCCGTGCCGCCGTAGACGGTGCCGCCGCCGAAGATCATGCGCTTGTCGGCCGACAGGCGGAAATAATCGAGGATGTAGCGCACGTCCTCCACGCACATGTCGCTCGGGATCAGCGCATCGGCGCGCTCGGCGCCGAGCGGCTCGGTGGCGATCATCTGGGTGGAGACCGGCATGACGCGCGAGACGAGCTTCGGCACGACATGGCCGAGATAGGCATTGCCGCAGATGACGGCGACATTTGCCGTGACGCTGCCCTTTGCCGTGTGGATGACGGGCTTTTCCGCCTCGTGCTCGACACGGGTGACGGGCGACTGCTCGTAGATCACGCCGCCGAGCGATTCCAGCGCCCTGGCCTCGCCAAGCGTGAGGTTGAGCGGGTGCATGTGGCCGCCGGTCGTATCCAGCATGCCGCCGATATAGGCGTCGGTGTTGACGAGCTTTCGCATCGCCGCCTTGTCGAGCATCTGGTGGTCGTCCATGCCGTAGCTCTTCCACAGGGCCTTCTTGTGCTCGAGGTCCTTCATGTGGGCGGGCGTGTAGGCGGCGTAGATGTTGCCGTCCTTTAGGTCACAATCGATATTATACTGCGAGACCAGGCGGCGGATGATCCTGCCGCCCTCCTGCACGAGACCGCCGACGAAGGCGCCGGCCTGATCGCCGTAGCGGCGCTTGATGGTATCGAGGCTGGCATTGAGGCCGTTGACGATCTGGCCGCCATTGCGCCCCGAAGCGCCCCAGCCGATGCCCGCCCCCTCGACCATCACCACCTTGTAGCCCTTTTCGGCAAGGTGGATGGCGGTGGAAAGGCCGGAATAGCCGGCGCCGAGCACGGCGACATCGGCCGTGACCGCGCCCTCGAGCACTTTCGGCGTGCGGACGATGTTGCGGGAAGCGGCGTAGTAGCTGTCGGGATAGGTGCCGTCGCCGGCATAGGATTGCGTGTTGGCCATCAGACGATTTCCAGATAGGCGCTGAATTCGAAGTCGGTCACCTGTTCGGCAAAACCGGCGATCTCCTGCCGCTTGCAGGCGATCAGCATGGAGCGAAGGTCGGTGTCGAAGATCTCCGAGACGATCGCGCCGTTCTCGAAAGCGGTGACGGCCGAACCCCATTCCGAGGGAATGCGCGGCAGCTGCGATTGATAGGCGCGGCCCGAAACCGGCGCCGGCGGCTCCCAGGTGTTGCGGATGCCGACGAGGGCGGCACCGAGAATGCCGGCCATGACGAGGTAGGGGTTTGCGTCCGCGCCGGCGACGCGGTGCTCGATGCGCCGCGCCTTGTTGCTGCCGCCGGGAATGCGGATGGCGGCGGTGCGGTTCTCGTAGCCCCAGGAGACGGAGGTCGGCGCGTGCGTGTCGGGGCGCAGGCGGCGGTAGGAGTTGAAGTGCGGCGCGAAGAGCAGCGTCGATTCCGCCATGCCGCGCGTCAGGCCCGCGACGGCGTGTTTCATGATGTCGGAGCCTTCGGGCGTGCCGTTGTCGAAGACGTTGTTGCCGTCTTCGTCGATCAGGCTGAAATGCATGTGCATGCCGCTGCCCGAGCGCATGCCGTAGGGTTTTGCCATGAAGGTGGCGGCAAAGCCGTGCTTGCGCGCGACGCCCTTGATGATGCGCTTGAAGAACAGCGCGTCGTCGGCGGCCTTCAACGGGTCGTCGGAATGCATCAGGTTGATTTCGAACTGGCCGATGCCGTTTTCCGCGACGGCAGAATCCGCCGGCACGTTCTGCCGCTCGCATTCCGCATAGACGTCGGAGAAGAACTGGCCGAAATCGTCGAGCTCGTCGATCGAGAGGATGGCGTCGGAATCGAGCCGCTTGCCGGTATAGGGCGAGATCGGCGGCTCGGCATGGTCGGGCTCGGCGTCGATCAGGTAGAATTCCATTTCCGAGGCGACGACGGGGCGCAGGCCCAGTTCGTGGTACTGCCGGACGATGTTGGCGAGCGCCTGGCGCGGATCGGCGAGGAAGGGGGTGCCGTCCTCCTTGAACAGCCAGAGCGGCACGACGGCCGACGGCTTCAGCGTCCAGTTGACGGGCAGCGCGCCGCGGCCGGTCGGGCTGCAGATGCCGTCCATGTCGCCCGAGGCGAAGACATGGCTGGAGCCGACGATGTCCTCGCCCCACACGTCCACGCCCACGATGGACAGCGGCATGCGGATGCCGCCCTTCAGCACTTTTTCCGCCTGCCCGACGGGCACGCGCTTGCCGCGCAGGATGCCGTTCAGGTCGCAGACCACGGCCTGGATGCTCTCCACGCCGTCGGCATTGATCAGCCAATTGGCATCGTCGTTCGGAGTCATGGTTCCCTTCCGTATCACATAATTATTTTTGTGATCACATTTTCAAAATATGCACACTTTCTTGTCGGGGGTCAAGCTGCTAGAACCTGTCACAAAGCATAGGATAGCATCTGGCAGCCTTTCGTGGAGGGATGGATTGGGCAACTTGGCGCTTGAGCCGCTGGACCGGCCGGAAGGCATGACGACGCATGAATATGCGCATCGGCGCCTGCGCCAGGCCATCATGGTCGGCTCGATCCGGCCGGGGGAATCGCTGACGATCCGCGGCATCGCCGAGGCGATGGAGAGTAGCCCGACGCCGGTGCGCGAGGCGCTGCGCCGCCTTTCCTCCGAAGGCGCGCTGCGCGTGCTCGACAACAGGCGCATCATGGTGCCGCGTATGACGGCGGACCGGTTCAGCGAGCTCGTCTCGCTGCGCTCGGTGCTGGAGCAGCACGCCGCCCGCCGGGCGGTGCCGCACATCACGGAGCGCCGGATCGACCGGCTGGAAGAGATCGACAGGGCGCAGGACGAGGCGATCGCCCGCAAGGACAATGCCAACGCGCTGCTGCTGAACCAGGAATTCCATCGTGCGCTCTACACCGCCAATCCCGAGCAGGTTATCCTGCCGATGGTGGAGAGCATCTGGCTCCAGCTCGGCCCCTTCCTCGGTATCGCCATGGAGCATGTCGCCCAGCTCTATTTCGTCGATCGCCACCAGGAGGCTATCGCCGCGCTGCGCAAGCGCGACGAGGATGCCGTCGCGGCGGCGATCAAGGCCGATATTTCCGAAGGCATCGGCGGTTTCGAGCGGGCGGCGATCGAGAACCTGCTGCGGCTCGCCGGGCAGTAGCCTAATTCACGCTCACCGTGTCGCCGCAAGACACCTTGCCCGGCGCGACGACCTTTGCCAGCACCCCGAAGCCGCCGCCGCCGTGTTTGGCAATCGCATGCAGCACATCCTTGTCGAAGGGGATGCCCGGCTGTCCAAGGGCGGTGAAGGCGCAGCGCGCGCAGGGCTCGGTGATCTCGACGACCGTCTCGCCGATGCCGAGCCTGCGGCCGACGAGACGCTGCTCGACGAAATCGGCATCGCCGTCATCGGTGCCGATCAGGATGTTCGGCCGAAAGCGCCTGGTATCGATGACGGCGTCCGGCAGCAGCGCTTGCAGGCGTGCCAGCGAAGACGTGGTCAGGATGTGCAGGTGCCCGCGATCGTAGCGCGGCGCGGCATCCGCCGCGCCGAAACACAGGAACCGGACGGGAAATCCGAGATGATCCGAGGCAACCCTGTCGGCCGACGGCGAGGGAACGCCATGCCAGGTCATGGCGTCGAGGCTGATCTCCGGCCTGTCGGTTTCCAGCCGGGAGCGAAGCGCCGGGACAGGTCTCCAGCGCTTTTCCTTTTCCGGCGCCGCGACGGCTGCGCCGTCCGCTTCGAAAAGACCCCATTGCCGGTCTCCGACAACGCCGGTGTCGTCGATATCGACGGTTTCGAGCCGCTCGCCGGTCAGAGAGCTGACCGGATAACGCCAGAGTTCGCTTGCCACGCCAAGCCGCATCCCGCTTCCTTTCAAAGGTCTCGTCCTGTCCTGACGCTATCGCTCCATGCTGCCCGTGTCGACCTCTCCCTGCCCATGCTTCCGCGATGCAGCCAAGCGGCTTGCATCTCGCATTCGGCCCATGCAATGGATCAGGGCATGTGACTATGGATGTGTGGGGCAGGCAGATGAAGACGGATGTCATTGTTCTCGGCGCGGGGGTGGTCGGCATCTCGACCGCGATCCATCTCGTCCGGCGCGGCAAATCGGTCGTGCTCGTCGACCGGCGCGGGGCGGCGGAAGAGACCTCTTACGGCAATGCCGGCCTCATCCAGCGCGAGGGCGTCTTCCCCTATGGCTTCCCGCACGATTTCGGCGCGCTCTTCCGCTATGCGCTGAACAACACGATCGACGCCCATTATCACCCTTCGGCGATCCCCGGGATCATTCCGTTCCTTGCCCGCTACTGGTGGCATTCCGGCTTCCGCCAGCACCAGAGCATCGCCCATCTCTATGCGCCGCTCATCGAGAACTCGATTTCCGAACATGCGGACCTCATCGCCGCCTCCGGCGCGGAGGAGCTCATCCGCAAGGACGGCTGGATGAAGGTTTTCCGCACGGAGAAGGAGAGGGACAAGGCCTATGCGGATGCGGAGAAATTGTCCGCCAATTTCGGCGTCAACCATCAGAAGCTGACGACGCGGGAGGTGGCGGAGGCCGAGCCCTCCATCCGCGCCGAGCTCACCGGGGGCCTGCGCTGGACCGACCCGTGGTCGATCCTCGATCCGCAGAGCCTGTTGAGACGTTACCTCGCCTATTTCGAGTCGCTCGGCGGCCAGCTGAAATCGGGCGATGCGGCGACCATCGAACATGTTCTCGAAGGCGAGGGATGGCGCATCGCCACCCCTGAAGGCCCGCTCGAGGCCAAGGAAGTCGTGGTCGCGCTCGGCCCCTGGGCCGATACGGTGACGCGCAAGCTCGGCTACCGGTTCCCGCTTGCCGTCAAGCGCGGCTATCACATGCATTACGGCACGGAAGAAGGCGCGAGGCTCAACAACTGGGTGCTCGATGCCGAGCGCGGCTATTTCCTCGCGCCAATGCTGCGCGGCATCCGCCTGACGACGGGCGCCGAATTCGCCAAGCGCGACACGCGCAAGACCCCCGTCCAGCTGCGCCGGGCGGAGAAGGTGGCGCGCGAGTTCTTCCCGCTCGCCGAACGGCGCGACGAGGAGCCCTGGATGGGCGCCCGCCCCTGCACGCCGGACATGATGCCGATCATCGGCAAGGCCCCGCGCCATGCCGGCCTCTGGTTCGCCTTCGGCCACGCCCATCACGGCATGACGCTGGGCCCGATCACCGGCCGCGTGCTGGCGGAAAAGATGCTGGGCGAGCGGACGGTGATCAATATCGGGCCGTATCGGCCGGAGCGATTCATCGCCTGAAAGCGATTGCGTGGTATCAAAGCGTCGTTGGAGCGAGGAGTGTCGCCCAGCCTGATCCCATCGGTCGCCATCACCCACCGCGCTCACCCCACCCTCCGTCATCCTCGGGTCGAGCCCGAGGATGACAGAGGAGAGGGGTCGGGCCTTGTTGGCCGGCTTTGATTGGCGATCCTTAGTTCCGAGCGACTTCTTAACGCCTAATTCGCGTCGACAGAATGATCGACGACAGCGTGCGCTCCACGCCGTCGATCGCGCCGATGCGGTCGATCAGG
The DNA here is from genome assembly GCF_963942435.1 of Shinella sp. WSD5-1. Lineage (GTDB taxonomy): Bacteria > Pseudomonadota > Alphaproteobacteria > Rhizobiales > Rhizobiaceae > Shinella > Shinella yambaruensis. Next base: position 352,709 of record NZ_OZ012596.1, on the reverse strand, counting down.
TGGTCGAGTTCGGCGATCGATGCCGCCTCGACCACGGCGATCAGGTCGAAACTGCCGCTGACCGAATGCAGCGTGCGCACGGCCGAGATGGCGTGCAGTTCCGTCGTGATGCGCGCCAAGGTCTTCGGCGCGATGGTGATCAGCACATGCGCCTTCACCATGCCGCTCTCATAGGCGTCCGAAAGCTTGACGCCATAGCCGGCGATCACGCCGTCCCGCTCCAGCCGGTCGATCTTCGCCTGCACGGTCGTGCGCGACAGGCCCAGTTTGCGGGCGATCGTCGCGGTCTGCTCGCGGGCGTTCTCGCTGAGGATGGCAAGCAGCTCACGATCCTTGGCGCCTAGCGTCGAAATGCTCATTTCTACCGTCATTCTGCCGATATCGATAATATATTATGCCAGATGTGGCGCTTTAAATCGACAGCCTTCGCCCTCAAAATATCAACATCAATTCATGCCGGAGGGAAATCACATGAAGGACATCGTCGTCATCGGCGCAGGCAAGATCGGCTCGACCATCGCCCGCATGCTGGCTCACAGCGGGGATTACCGCGTCACCGTCGCCGACCGTTCGGACGAGCAGCTTGCCGCCATCGAGCGCCATGCTGCCGTTTCGACCGCCGTCGTCGACATTGCCGACGGTGCCGCGCTCCGCGCCCTTCTCGCCGGCAAGTTCGCCGTTCTCTCTGCCGCGCCCTACCACCTGACCGTCGCCATCGCGGAAGCCGCCGCCGATGCGGGCTTGCACTATCTCGATCTCACGGAAGACGTCGAATCCACCCGCCAGGTCAAGCGCATCGCGGAAAATGCCAGGACGGCCTTCATCCCGCAGTGCGGCCTTGCACCGGGCTTCATCTCCATCGTCGCCAACGACCTTGCCAGCCGCTTCGATTCGCTCGAAAGCGTGCGCATGCGCGTCGGCGCCCTGCCGCAGTACCCGTCCAATGCGCTCAACTACAACCTCACCTGGAGCACGGACGGCGTCATCAACGAATATATCGAGCCCTGCGAAGCCATCGTCGAAAGCGCGCTGATCGAGGTTCCGGCCCTCGAAGAGCGCGAGGAATTCTCGCTCGACGGCGTGACCTACGAGGCCTTCAACACCTCGGGCGGCCTCGGCACGCTCTGCGATACGCTGAAGGGCAAGGTGCGCACGCTGAACTACAAGACGATCCGCTATCCCGGCCATGCCGCCATCATGAAGGCGCTCTTGAACGACCTCGGCCTGCGCCACCGCCGCGAAGTCCTGAAGGACATCTTCGAAAACGCCCTGCCGACCACCACGCAGGACGTCGTCATCATCTTCGTGACCGTCTCGGGCCGCAAGGGCGGCCGCCTGATCCAGGAAACCTACGCCAACAAGGTCTACAGCGCCCCGGTCGCCGGCAGCCTGCATTCCGCCATCCAGATCACGACGGCCGGCTCTATCTGCGCCGTGCTCGACATGCTCGCCGACGGTTCGCTGCGCGCCGAGGGTTTCGTTCGCCAGGAGGAAATCGCCCTCGACACCTTCCTTGCAAACCGTTTCGGCCACTACTACGCCCAGGAGAATCACGGCGCCCGCGCCGCCTGATCTTCCAGACCCTTCAAACGCCTCGGTGCAATGCCGGGGCGTTTTCGCATCTGTGGCCCAGCCGCGGGGAAGAAGAGAACGCCGGAAAGGCGCGGACCATAAAAATGGGGCCTCTTGCGAGGCCCCTTTTCTTTTGCCGGTTACCGGGCGTGGCTCAGGAAAGCTGCGCGCAGGCGTCCGCGATGCGCTTCAGCGCTTCCGATAGTTCCGTCTCAGACGTGGCGTAGGAGATGCGGAAATAGGGGGAGAGGCCGAAGGCCGAGCCGGGTACGACGGCGACGTGGGCGTCTTCCAGGAGATAGTCCGTGAAGTCGCTGTCGGCCTCGATGCGCTTGCCCTTCGGCGTGACCTTGCCGATCACGCCCGCGCAGCCGGCGAAGGTGTAGAAGGCGCCTTCCGGGGTGCGGCAGGTGAGGCCGGGGATGGCGTTCAGCGCCGAGACGACGAGGTCGCGGCGGTGCTTGAAGCTCGCCTGGCGCTCCTTCAGGAAATCCTGCGGGCCGTTCAGCGCCTCGACCGAGGCGGCCTGGCTGACCGAGGACGGGCAGGAGGTCGCCTGGCTCTGGATCACGGCCATCGCCTTGATCAGCGCCTTCGGGCCGCCGGCATAGCCGATGCGCCAGCCGGTCATGGCATAGGCCTTGGAGACGCCGTTGATCGTCAGGGCGCGGCTCTTCAGGCGCGGTTCGATGGCGACGGGGGTGACGAACCTGAATCCATCGTAGACGATGTGTTCGTACATGTCGTCGACCATCAGCCAGACATGCGGATGCCTCAGCAGCACGTCGAGGAGCGGGCGGTAGTCGGCCTCGCCATAGGCGGCGCCGGACGGGTTGGACGGCGAGTTGAACAGCACCCAGCGGGTCTTCGGCGTGATCGCCGTTTCCAGCTGCTCGGCCTTCAGGCGGAAACCGGCCTCGCCGTCGCAGGGGATCAGCACCGGCACGCCGCCGCAGATCTCCACGATGTCGGAATAGGAGGTCCAGTAGGGCGTCGGGATGATCACCTCGTCGCCCGGATCGATCGTCGCCATGAAGGCGTTGAAGAGGATCTGCTTGGCGCCCGTCGCGACGGTGATCTCGTCGATTGCATAGTCGACATCGTTCTCGCGGCGGAATTTTTCGGAGATCGCCTTCTTCAGTTCCGGCGTGCCGTCGAGCGCGGTGTATTTCGTCTCGCCGCGGTTGATGGCGGCCTTGGCGGCGGCCTTGACATTGTCCGGCGTGTCGAAGTCCGGCTCGCCGGCGCCGAGGATGATGACCGGCAGGCCGTCCTTCTTCATGGCAGCGGCGCGGGCGCCGATCTGCAGGATTTTCGAGACGCCGATGGCGGCGATGCGCGAGGCGGGCGTAAAGCCCGCCTCCTCTGTCTTGGTCCGGTTGTCCATCACGGCCTACTCGATGTCGAAGGAGACGCCCTGGGCGAGCGGCAGGGCCTTCGAATAGTTCACCGTGTTGGTGGCGCGGCGCATATAGGCCTTCCAGGCGTCGGAGCCGCTCTCGCGGCCGCCGCCGGTTTCCTTCTCGCCGCCGAAGGCACCGCCGATTTCCGCGCCCGAGGTGCCGATGTTGACATTGGCGATGCCGCAATCCGAGCCGTCGGCGGCGAGGAAGCGCTCGGCTTCCTGCATGTTCAGCGTGAAGATCGAGGAGGAGAGGCCGGCGGCGACGGCATTGTGGTCTTCCAGCGCCTTGTCGAAGTCGGAATACTTCATGACATAGAGGATCGGCGCAAAGGTTTCTTCGAGAACCGGGCCGGCCTGCTTCGGCATTTCGACGATGGCGGGCTTGACGTAATAGGCCGTTTCCTTGCCGGCCTCGGTGACGCGTTCGCCGCCGGTGACGGTGCCGCCTTCGGCCTTGGCGGCTGCCAACGCCTTCTGCATGCCGTCGAAGGCCTGCTTGTCGACGAGCGGGCCGACGAGTGCCGAGGTTTCCAGCGGGTTGCCGACGGAAACGCTGGTATAGGCCTTCTTCAGGCGCGGCACGAGCTGGTCGTAGACGCTGTCATGCACGAAGAGGCGGCGCAGCGTCGTGCAGCGCTGGCCGGCGGTGCCCATGGCGCCGAAGGCAATCGCGCGCAGCGCCATATCGAGGTCGGCCGAGGGGCAGACGATGCCGGCATTGTTGCCGCCGAGTTCGAGGATCGAGCGGGCGAAGCGCTTGGCAAGACGCGGGCCGACTTCCTTGCCCATGCGGGTGGAGCCGGTGGCCGAGACGAGCGCGACCTTGCGGTTGTCGACAAGGGCTTCGCCGATGGCGCGGTCGCCGATGAGAACCTGCGACAGGTTCGCCGGGGCGTCGCCGAAGCGAGAAAGGGCGCGCTCGAAGATCGCCTGCGATGCAAGGGCGGTCAGCGGGGTCTTTTCGGAGGGTTTCCAGACGATGGAATTGCCGGCGACGATGGCGAGCGCGGCGTTCCACGACCAGACCGCGACCGGGAAGTTGAAGGCCGAGATGATGCCGACGACGCCGAGCGGGTGCCAGGTCTCCATCATGCGGTGGCCGGGGCGCTCGGTGGCGATCGTCAGGCCGTAGAGCTGGCGGGAGAGGCCGACGGCGAAATCGCAGATGTCGATCATTTCCTGCACTTCGCCAAGACCCTCGGAGGTGATCTTGCCGGCCTCGATGGAGACGAGGCGGCCGAGATCGGCCTTGGCGGCGCGCAGTTCCTCACCGAGCAGGCGGACGAGTTCGCCGCGCTTCGGTGCGGGTACCAGGCGCCAGGCCTTGAAGGCTTCGTGGGCGGCGTCGATCGCCTTGTCGGTATCAGTGGCCGAAACGGTCTTCAGCTTGCCGATCTCCTCGCCGGTGACCGGGCTGTAGGAGGCCATGTCGCCGCCCTGCCAGGCGCTGCGTGCGACGCCGAGCTTGTCGAGAAGGGTTTCGGTTTCCTGTTTCACGTCGACTTTCGTCATGGGGTGTCTCCCTGTCTGTTTTTAGAATGTGATGGTGCCGAGCGGGCCCGGCGAGGTGATGGTTTTCAGCCCGGCCGCAAGCTCGCGGAGCTTTTCCGGGGTATATCTGTCGTAGAAGGCCTGGTTCTTGCGGCCGATGGCGTGTTCCGCGCTGAAGCTGCCGCCGAACTGCTCGACCGCGACGGTGAAGACCCATTCGCGCAGATCCGCCTCGAAATCGGGATCGGCAAGCCGCGGGTCGTCCTTCGCGACGACCAGGTTGAAGTGCACGCCGCCATCGCCGATATGGCCGAAGTCGCAGATCGTGACGTCCTCGAAATGGTCCGGCATCTCCGCCTTCATATGGGCGAGGAAGGGCATGATGTCACCCCGGCGGAAGGACAGATCGAAGGCGATCAATCGCCCGCGATGTTTCACGCCCTCCGAGAGCGCATGGCGCAGCGCCCAGATCTCGTGCGGCGGGCCGACGAAGGCGTCGGCGAGCGGTGCGTCCTCGCGCTCCCAGATCGCGGCCAGCACCTCTTCCAGCACCGCGTCGAGCGGCTGCTCGCCCGCGCGCGGCGGGGTGGCGCGGGAGATTTCCGCGAGGATGACGAAGCCGGGCACCACGCCGCCCTGGAAGGGATTGCGCAGCGACGGCACATGGTCGAGCGCGGCGGCGACGGCGTTGCCGGACATGCCCTCGAAGGCCGAGAGATAGCTGCCGAGCGCGTCTTCCATGGCGACGAGCAGCGTCGCGACCTGGTCTGCCGAGGCGGGCACGAGCAGGGCGGTGGCGGATTGTTTCGGGGCGGGTTCGAGGTTCAGCACGCATTCGGTGACGACGCCGAAGGCGCCCGATGTGCCGATGAAGAGCTGCTTCCAGTCGACGCCGGTATTGTTCTTGCGCAGGTCCGAGGAAAGGTCGAGCACGGTGCCGGCCTCGTCGGCGAGCACCACGGTGAGGCCGAGAACATTGCGGCGCACGTCGCCGTAGCGCAGGAACCGCGATCCGCCGGTGTTCGTTGCGATCATGCCGCCGAGGCGCGGGTCGGCGCCGAGGTCGATGGGGAAGAACAGGCCGCTATCTTCCAGCCGGCCGTTGAGGTCGGAAAGGCGCAGGCCCGCCCCAGCCCTGACCGAGCGGTTCACCCGATCGAGGTCGAAGGGGGCGGTCAGGCGGTCGAGGCTGAGCACGCCCTGACGGCCGCTCCCGTCGGGCGTCGAGCCGGAAACGAGGCCGGTATTGCCGGACTGCGGCACGAGCGCGATGGCGTTCCGCACGCAATAGGAGACGATGGCGGAGGCCTCCGCCGTCGTGGCCGGGCGGGCGACGAAGGCGGCGCGGCCCCTGTCGTAGCGTGCGCCGGTCTCGTAGGCGGCCATGTCGGCTTCTTCGGTGAGAAGACCCTTCTCGCCGGCAAGGCCCTTCAGCGCTTCGATATGGCGTGCCTCGATCATGCGCTCTTCCGTCACTCCGCAGCGGCAGCCATGTTGACGATGCCGAGGCACATTTCAAGCGATGCGCGCTGGATGGCGGCATAGTGGGCGAATTCGTCGAGGACGACACTGCCGAGATCGCGCTCGAACATCACCTGGTTCGGGCTGGCGACGAAGTCCTGGGTCGCGTCGTCGCCGAGATTCGACTGGAAGATGCCCGCGGCGCTGACCGGCAGGAAATCCTCGTAGACGATCGGGTCGAAGCGGATGAGGCCGGCTTCGATCGCCGTTTCGAGATCGGCGTTGCGGCCGGTGACGGACTTGCCCTTCTCCGTCAGGCAATAGGTGAAATAGCCGAGGCCCGCCTTGCGGATGCCGTCCCAGTCATCCGGGAAGGCCTTGAAGATGTCGACGAGCGCGGCCTCGTATTCGGCGGCGTTGGAGCCATCGGCGGCCGGGCGCACGCGGGCGCGCGTCTCGGTGAGCAGCCGGTCGTAGAGCGCGCGGCCCTTCGGCGTCAGCGCCACGCCGCGCTGCTCGATCTCGCCGAAGCGGGCCGTGTGGGAGCCTTGCTGCCAGGCGCCGTCGGCGCCGATGAAGGAAACGGCCTCCTCCAGCGCCTTGAACGAGGTCTGGCGCAGGAGGATCGGGCAGGTGCGGGTCGGCGGGCCCTCGACGACGGCCTTCGGGGCGATGCCCTCTTCCGGCATGCGGGCCTGTACCTTGTCGATGTCGAGCGTGCGCGGCGTCAGGTGGTTGATGTGCGGACCCTTGAAGGAAACGACGTCGGCGATCAGGCGATGCGCGTCGTGCAGGCGCCTGTACATGTCGGCGCTGACGATGGCCTGGTCGTGCCAGCGGAAGGTTTCCAGCACTTCGGTGACGAAGCGGGCGGCATGGGCTTCACCGAGACCGCCGTCACGCTCGGCCTTCTCGACGAGCCTGACGGCCTCGTCGGTGAAGATCTTTCGTGCGGCGAGCACGTCGGCCGCTTCTTCACGCAGCTTTTCGTCGGCGATGAGATCGAGGCGCAGCAGCGAGGTGAAGACACGGAACGGGTTGCGGCTGAGGCTTTCGGCGCCGACCGGGCGGAAGGCGGTGGAGTGCACGGGAACGCCGGCGGTGGAGAGGTCATAGTAGCCGACCGGGAACATGCCCATGACGGCGAAGACGCGGCGCATCATGGAAAGCTCGCCCGGCGTGCCGAGGCGGATGGCGCCGTGGCGTTCCTCGGAAATGCGCTCCAGCGTGTCGGTCGCCTCCAGGCGCCCCTTGAGGACGGGATCGGCGGCGAGCGTTTCCGCGTTCACCTCGGCCACCAGCGACATCAGCGTGCCATAGGCCGGAACCTCGTTGCGGTACATGGCGGACATCGCGGCGGAGAAATCCGCGCGGATCTTATCAGCGGAAACGTGCGAATTTGCGTTCATGGGAGCGGTCTCATCCTGGTGTTGCGCAATTCCGGATGGAAAACCGCTTCACACTTTTCCGGGAATTGCTTTAGAAGGGGTGGAGGCCCTGATCATTCTCAAAACGGATCATACCGGATCGTTTCTTCCCGCGATTGCGACCGTTCTGACTATGTTGATGCGAGGAAAGAATGAAGCTCAGTCGTAGGCTGATCCCCGACGTCACCACGCTGCAGGCGTTCGAATGCGCCGCGCGCCACGGCAGCTTCACGCAGGCGGCCCATGAGCTGAACCTCACCCAGAGCGCCGTCAGCCGCCAGATCAAGGACCTCGAGGAACAGCTCGGCGTGCTCTTGTTCGAGCGCGTGCGCCAGCGCGTGGTGCTCTCCGACGATGGCCGCCGTTTCCTGCCGGAAGTGCGCAAGCTGCTGCACCAGACGGAGGAGACCATGCTGCGCGCCATGGCATCGGCCTCCTCCGAGCACAGTCTTTCCATCGCGACGCTGCCGACCTTCGGCAGCCGCTGGCTGACGCCGCGCATTCCCGGCTTTCTCGCGGAAAATCCCGGCACGATCATCAACATCGCCTCGCGCTCGGCGCCGTTCGATTTCGACGAGGAGAATTTCGACCTCGCGATCCACTACGGCCAGCCGGTCTGGGCGCGGGCTGCCTGCACCTATCTGTGCAGCGAGGTCATCCTGCCCGCGGCAAGCCCGGAGCTGGTGAAATCCTGGAACCTTGCCGAACCGAAGGACCTGGAACGGGCGCCGCTCCTGCATCTTGCGACGCGCCCGAAGCTCTGGGCGCAATGGTTCGAGCTGAACGGCGGCTCGGCGGATACCGCCTATCGCGGCCATCGCTTCGACCAGTTCTCCATGGTCATCGAGACGGCCGTCGCGGGGCTCGGCTTCGCGCTGCTGCCGCACTACCTGATCGAGCAGGAGCTGGCGAGCGGCCGGCTTGCCGTCGTCTTCGACCGGCCGATGGAGACGGAGAACAGTTATTATCTCGTCGTGCCGGAAGGAAAGCTCGAAAACCCGCTGAGCCAGGCATTTCGCAGCTGGATTTCCAAGCAGGTCCCGGCATAGCATTTCGGCGGCCGATCATGCGGTGGGGGCATGACCCCGTTCTCATTTTTTGCTTTAGTCGTCGTGCCGCATGGCCGATTGTGCGGCGAGACACCCTTCTCCTCGGAAAAGATTGACGCCATGCTCAACGACCCGCGCTCCCATGGCCTTTGGGAGATGACCGCTCCACCCGCCCCCGAAACCGTCGCCTTTTCCGGCAGGGCGGAGGCGGATGTCGTCATCGTCGGCGGCGGGTATACCGGTTTTTCGACGGCGCTGCATCTGGCCGAGCGCGGCACGCGGGTCATCCTGCTCGAAGGGGCGGAGATCGGCTATGGCGGCTCGGGCCGCAATGTCGGCCTCGTCAATGCCGGCATGTGGGTGATGCCCGACGAACTGCCCGGCGTGCTCGGCGACCTGTATGGCAGCCGGCTGCTGGAGCTTCTCGGCAATGCGCCACGTGCCGTGTTCGACCTCGTCGAGAAGCACGCGATCGATTGCGAGATCAACCCGGCCGGCACGCTGCATTGCGCCGTCGGCCAATCCGGTCTCGACGAACTGAAGCAGCGCGCCGAGCAATGGGCCCGCCGCGGCGCGCCGGTGCGCCTGCTGGACGCGGCCGAGACGGCGGCGAAGGTGGGCACGGAGGCCTATGCGGGCTCGCTTCTCGACCTGCGTGCCGGCACGATCCAGCCGCTCGCCTATGCGCGCGGCCTTGCCCGCGCGGCGATTGCGGCCGGTGCTGCCGTCTTCACGGCAAGCCCGGTGACGGGCGCGGAGCGGACGGGAAAACGCTGGACGGTGCAGACCGCGCGCGGCTCCGTCACGGCGGACTGGGTGGTCGTCGCCACCAATGCCTATACGGTGGCGCCCTGGAACGAGGTGCGCACCGAGCTTGTGCACCTGCCCTATTTCAACTTCGCCACCGTGCCGCTTTCGCCCGAGATGCAGGCGAAGATCCTGCCGGAGCGACAGGGAGCCTGGGACACGAAGGACGTGCTCTCCTCCTTCCGCTTCGACAAGCGCGGCCGGCTGGTGTTCGGCAGCGTCGGCGCGCTGCGCGGCACGGGCACCGGCATCCACAAGGCCTGGGCGCGCCGCGCGCTGAAAAAGCTCTTCCCCGCGATCGGCGACGTCGCCTTCGAGGCGGAATGGTACGGCAAGATCGGCATGACGACGGACAACCTGCCGCGCTTTCACCGCCTTGCCGAGAACGTCATCGGCTTTTCCGGCTACAATGGCCGTGGCATCGCGCCGGGCACGGTCTTCGGCCGCACGCTGGCCGCGCTCATTTCCGGCGAGATCGCCGAGATGGACCTGCCGTTGCCGGTGAGCGCGCCCGAGGCGCAATCCTTCCGCTCGATGCGCGAGGGCTACTATGAGCTCGGCGCGCAGATCGCCCATTTCGCCGGCGCGCGTTTCTGAGCGCCGGAGAGGCGCAAACCTGCCTGTTTCCTGCGGAACAGCGCGGGGCGGGGGGATGTGAGACCTTCTGATCACCGGATGAGAGAGGCTCATCCTTCAAAGAGATCAGGAGAGACCCATGCGCAAGATCATCGTTTCCGCCACCATCGCCCTCGTTGCCGCCGTTTCCTTCGCCGCCCCCTCGCAGGCCGGCTACTACGGCTACAAGCCGCACTGCTTCATCAAGAAGGTCAAGGCCTACGACTACTACGGCAATGTCGTCATCAAGAAGATCAAGGTCTGCAAGTAAGCGCCTTTCCCGCTGACCTCCCCGAAGGCCCGGATGTCCCCTGCATCCGGGTCTTTGCCGTTTCTGGCGTTGAATAAACGCCTGTCGTTCAGCGTCATGCGCAAGAGGCCATCTTCAGGGATCTTCTCCATGAAATCCGCCTTCATCGCGCTCCTTCTTGCCCTGTCGCTCACCGGCTGTTCGTCATCCGCGACACCGGAGGACCGCGCGGCGCTGATCGGCCTGTGGGCGCCGGAGGATGGCTCGGGCCTGACGATCGAGTTCCGGGAGAACGGCGAGTTCGATTTCGTCTATGCGGCCGCGCCGACGCGTACCATCCTTCGGGTCGGCTGGCAGCTGGAGAGGAAGGGCAGCGTCGACATGCTCGAGCACGACGGCTCCGTCTACAAATCCTGCCCCTATCGCATCGAAGGCAGGATGCTGACGATCGACGACGGCCGCGGTGCGGAATGCCTGCGCAGCGCCACTGCGCCGACGGTGCGCATGGCAAGGCGCTTCCAGCGGGTGCCGTAAGCGCCCGCCCTGCCCGGTATCAGAGGCGCAGGCCCGGAATGGCGAGGGGATTGTCGGACAGCGCGGCACGGTCCGGCCGGTCGATCTTCGGCGTGCCGGTGAAGGCATCGAAGAGATCGCGCACGAAGGCTTCCGGCAGGTCCCTGGTGATCAGCACCAGCCGCGTGCGCCGGTCGGCCGGGTCGGGCCAGGCGGAAAGGCGCTCCGGCGGATGGAAGACGCTCTGCACGCCCTGCAGCACCAGCGGCCGCTCCGGATTGTTGGACATCAGCACGATGCCCTTCATGCGCAGGAGCTTTTCCCCGTGCGCGGAGCGCAGGAGGTCGATGAACATCTCCAGCGCCATCGGATCGACCGGCCGGTCGTGCACGATGCTGAAGGAGCGGATCGTCGCGTCGTGACGGGTCACGTCATGGGCGTGCTGGTGGGCATGAGGGTGATGATGTTCGTGGTCATGGCCGTGATGGTGATGGTCATGATCGTGATCGTGGTGATGCGCGTGACCGTGTCCATGATCATGGTGGTCGTGCGCCTCTTCGTGCAGCCAGCGGCGGACGTCGGGGATCTTGCTGCCGGGATCGTAGAGGCCGTTGGCGAGGAGGGCCGGGCCGACGAGGCCGGGCGTGTCGACGTCCGAGACGCTCGCCCGCGGATTGAGCGCGGCGATCTCCCGCTTCACCGCTTCCACCGCCGCGGCATCGGCAAGCGGGACCTTGCTGATCAGCACGCGATCGGCGACGGCGACCTGCTTGACCGCTTCGGGATGGTTGGCGAGCGTCGACAGGCCGTGGACGGCATCGACCACGGTGATCACGCCGTCGAGGCTGAAGGACTGGCTGAGCACCGGATTGCCCATGACGGATTGCAGCACCGGCGCGGGATCGGCAAGGCCGGTCGTCTCGATCACCACGCGCTTCAGCGGCTGGATCCTGCCCGTCTGCATGCGGTCCATCAGGTCGGCGAGCGTGTCGACCAGCTCGCCGCGGATCGTGCAGCACAGGCACCCGTCGGAAAGCTCGATGACCCCGTCGCTCGACTGTTCGACGAGCAGGTGATCGATGCCGACCTCGCCGAATTCGTTGATGATGACGGCCGTGTCGGTGAGCGCCGGGTCCTTCAGCAGGCGATTGAGCAGGGTCGTCTTGCCCGCACCCAGAAATCCGGTCAGCACGGAAACCGGCACGCGCCGCTCAGCAAGGGTCATGGTCTTTCCAATCAAACAGGGCCAATCAAACGGGGCCAATCAGAAGGTCGTGGGACGCGGGATCGGGATCGGCACGTTGGCAAGGCCGCCGGTATCGCCGACGGCGACCTGCTCGTTGCCGGCGGGCTTGGCCGTGTCGCCGCCCATGAGGCCGGCGAAGACCAGCCTCAACGGCCGGTTCAGCTCATGGATATAGGGCGAGACGAGCTTCTGGCGCCCGGCTTCGTCGCGGCTTTCGCTGCGCACCTTGGCGGCGTGCTTCGAGCAGATCTCCTGTGAAACGTCGGCGACGACGTCGCGCGTCTCGCCATAGGGGCGCAGCTGGCCGAGCGTCGGCACATTGCCCGCCTGCTTCGTCAGGCCCTTTTCCAGCATGCCGGCGGAAATGTCCGCGCGCGCGCCAAGGCTGTCGGAGCCGAGCACGACGGAGACGACGCTGCGGCCGTTGCGGGTGGCCGAGGACACCTGGTTGAAGCCGGAGGCGCAGATGAAGCCGGTCTTCATGCCGTCCGCGCCGTCGAAGCGGCCGATCAGCATGTTGAAGTTCGGATACTGCTTCTTGCCCGTGGTGAAGCCTTCCAGCGCGAAATAGGAGGCATATTGCGGGAATTCGCGCTTCAGCGTCACGGCGAGCACGGCCAGGTCGCGCGCTGTCGTGTACTGCCCCTTGCCGGGCAGGCCGTTGGGGTTGATGAAGCGCGAGGAGCTCATGCCGATGCGGGCGGCCTCCGCGTTCATACGGTCGACGAAGGCCTGCTCGGAGCCGGAGACCGCTTCGGCGATGGCGACGGAGACGTCGTTGGCCGACTTGACGAGTATGATCTTCAGCGCGCTGTCGAGCGTCATCTTCTGGCCGGGCTTGAAATACATCTTGCTCGGCGGTTCGGCGGCGGCGTGCTTGCTCATGACGACCGGGCTTTCCAGCGTCAGCTCGCCGGCCTTGATGGCGCGGAACACGGTATAGGCGGTCATCAGCTTGGTCAGCGAGGCCGGATACCAGCGCTGGAAGGCATCCTCGTGCTCGATGACCTTCAGCGTGTTGACGTCCACCAGGATACGCGGGGCGGCGGTTGCCGCGGTTGCCAGAAGGGAGGCTGCGAGCAGCAGGCTGGAGCCCAAAAACCGTGTGCTCCGGCGCGTCGTTCGTCCGTTCGTCTGCAAGGGTCTCACCTCGAAATCGGGAGTTGTCTCGAACCGTCGCCCTATTTAACCTATATGGCACCGTGATGGCAAAGCCATCGAAATCAGATGGCCGGTTTTGCGGCCGAAATGACAGGAAGTGTTGCATGCCCATCCTCAACCGCGCCGCAGAGATGCAGGACGAAATCGCTGAATGGCGCAGGCAGATCCACCGGGAGCCGGAAATCCTCTTCGCCGTGGAGAAGACCGCCGCCTTCGTGGCCGGGAAGCTGCGTGAATTCGGCGTCGACGAAATCGTGACCGGCATCGGCCGCACGGGCGTCGTCGGCCTCATCCGCGGCAGGGGCGAGGGGCGCACGATCGGCCTTCGCGCCGACATGGATGCGCTGCCGATCGAGGAGACGAGCGGCAAGCCCTGGGCCTCGACCGCCAGGGGCAAGATGCATGCCTGCGGTCATGACGGCCACACGGCCATGCTGCTCGGCGCGGCGAAATACCTTGCCGAGACGCGCAATTTCTCCGGCAATGTCGCGGTCATCTTCCAGCCGGCCGAAGAGGGCGGCGGCGGCGGCAACGAGATGGTCAAGGACGGCATGATGGAACGCTTCGGCATTGCCGAGGTCTACGGCATGCACAACCTGCCCGGCATGCCGGTCGGCTCCTTCGGCACACGCCCCGGCCCGATCATGGCGGCGACCGACGAGTTCAGCATCACGGTTAGGGGCCGCGGCGGTCATGCGGCCCTGCCGCACAAGACGGTCGATCCGATCGTCATCGGCGCGCAGGTGGTTTCCGCGCTCCAGACCATCGTCTCGCGTGTCGCCGACCCGATCGCGTCCCTCGTCGTCTCCGTCACCAAGTTCAACGCCGGCTTCGCCCACAACGTCATCCCGGAGACGGCGCAGCTTGCCGGCACCGTGCGCACCCTCAGCGCCGAAATGCGCCTGGAGGCGGAAACCCGCATCCGCCAGGTCTGCGACGGCCTTGCGGCCGCCCACGGCGCCGAGATCACGGTCGGCTACCACCGCAACTACCCCGTCACGGCCAACCATCCCGAGGAGACCGGCCACGCCGTCGCCGTCGCGCGCGAGATCGCCGGCGAGGCCGCCGTCGACCCGGCGCTCGACCCGATGATGGGCGGCGAGGATTTCTCCTACATGCTGCTCGCCCGGCCGGGCGCCTTCGTCTTCCTCGGCAACGGCGACAGCGCCGGCCTGCACCACCCGGCCTACGATTTCAACGACGACGCCATCCCCCATGGGGTGAGCTACTGGGTCAAGCTCGCCGAAAGCCGCCTTCCCGCCTGAAAACCACTTGGCTAAAAGCCCCGGCTTTTGTATGGGTGCAATCAGTGGTCCCGTAGCTCAGCAGGATAGAGCACCAGATTCCTAATCTGGGGGTCCCGCGTTCGAATCGCGGCGGGATCACCACTCATTTTCGAGGCTTTCGTGGTGCCGCGCCGTTCAGGACGGTGCGGATCACCGACGGTTTGTTTCGTCATTCAGGAATGACGCCCGCTTCGCTTCCACAGGGCCTTCACCTCTCATGGCACTCGACGAGGTCCATAGGCGTGACGACGCAGTTTGCGGGCCGGCCGGCCGTGCAGGCGCCGAGCAGGGCGATGGCGGCGATGAGAATGATGTGACGCATCCGGCCCTTCACCTTCGTGTTCCTGTACGCCTCGCACGCCGAAGCCGTTGGCGCGAATCGCTTCAGGTCGCTGTTCCCGCGAGGAGCCGCGTCAGACGTCTTCCGTCTCGCGCTCCGGCGTGACGACGCGGGGTTTCGGGCGGATGGACGGGATGGCGGAGGGTTTCGTGACGACCTTCGGCTGCGGGGCCTTGATGCCGAGCATGCTGCGGATGCGGTCGGACACGAGCGGGCGGAAGCGGGTGGCGCGGAAGGGCATGTCGTCGGCGCCGTAGCCTTCCGGGCCGTCGTCCTTGCCGCGGTAGAGCTCCATCAGCTTGATGCCGTAGAAATCGCCGTCGACATAGTGGCGGTAGTGGCCGGTCCAGCGGACCGTGTAGACCTGCCCCTTGCGGATGCCCTGGTCGATCGAGACGTTCTTGAAGCGGTCGTTGATGCAGACGACCTTCTGTCCGACGCGGAATGTGGGCATGCGATGTCCCCCCCCTCCAATGACCGGCCGGCTCAGCCGGTCTTGCGGCAGTTGACGCCCGGCGCGTTCTCTCCCCTGGTCAGGTCGTAGAGCGTCGCCTCGTCGCCCTTCGTCCACCATTCATACTGGCCGCCGGCATATTTGGCGCCGGAGGCCGAGAGCACGTTGGCGGCGATGACCGTCTCCTCGGCGATCCTCAGGACGGCGAGCGAATTGGTGCCGGCATTGATGTATTCGACGACGACGCGCTGCTCGGCGTCGCACTGGTAGTTGATCGTCTCGCGCGCCACGCTCTGTTCGGGGCCCGGCAGGCGGATGACGATGTCGGTGTTGTTCTTGAGGCCGGCGAGGCGGATCGCGGGGGCGCCCTCCTTGCCCGTCAGGTGCAGGATGCCGTTTTCGAGCTTCCACGAGGTCACGGTGCCGAGCGCGTCGAAGAACTTCTGCTCCTGGTCCATGATGGCCGGCGCGCACATCTTGCGCGTGGCGGCGGCGGGGGCGAAGGCGATGTTGCCGTTCTGCACCTTCAATTTGCCGCGATAGGTGTTGCAGCCGCCATTGCCACCATAGGACCCGTCCGGCTTGACCTCCAGCGTCGTCTGCAGGTCGTCGATCACACCGTTGCCGCCGATATCCTCGGCCAGCCAGGTGCCGCCGAGACCGCCCGGGACCGGCTCGTCGGCATAGGCCGGAGCTGCCGCCGCGAAGGCGAGGCAGGCGAGGGTCCATACTCTCAGGCGTCGGTACACAGATTTCTCCAATCGCGTCGGGGCGGAAGACCGCTTTGCCGGGACGTTATGGCCGTCCGGGCGAAAAGGTCAAGCACGGGTTTGCGAAGACGGGCGCAGCCTTCGCTTTACAGCATTTCCATGACTTGTTGCAGGCGTCTTTCGCCTGTAGAGCCTTTTGTCGATAACAAGAAAATCGCGGACTTCACCATGGCTTCCGACGCGCGGCAAAAGCGCCGTATCACCATTCTCGGCTCGACAGGCTCCATCGGCACCAGCACGCTCGACGTGGTGCGCCAGCTCGGCGGGCAGGAGCGCTACGAGGTCCTGGCGCTCACCGGCAACGGCAACGTGGATCTCCTCGCCGCGCAGGCGAAGGAGTGCGGGGCGACGATGGCGGTGACGGCGGACGAGAGCCGCTACGGCGCGCTCAAGGAGGCGCTTGCCGGCAGTGGCATTGCTGCGGCGGCGGGACGCGCGGCGCTGCTGGAAGCGGCCTCCGGCGAGGCGGACTGGGTGATGGCGGCCATCGTCGGCACGGCGGGCCTCGCGCCGACGCTGGCGGCGGCGAGGAAGGGCGCGGACATCGCGCTCGCCAACAAGGAATGCCTCGTCTCGGCCGGCGACCTCTTCGTCCGGGCCGTCGCCGCGGGCGGCGGGCGGCTCATCCCGGTCGACAGCGAACACAGCGCGATCTTCCAGGCGCTGGAGGACGACCAGCGCTATGCGGTCGAGCGCATCGTGCTGACGGCTTCCGGCGGGCCGTTCCGCACCTGGAGCCGCGCGCAGATGGCCGATGTCACCGCCGATATCGCCCGGGCTCATCCCAACTGGTCGATGGGCCTCAAGATCTCGATCGGCAGCGCCTCCATGTTCAACAAGGCGCTGGAGATGATCGAGGCGAAGCACCTCTTCGACGTTCGGCCGGACCAGATCGAGGTGGTGGTGCATCCGCAGTCGATCATCCATTCGATGGTCGGTTATGTCGACGGCTCGGTGCTGGCGCA
The DNA here is from genome assembly GCF_963942435.1 of Shinella sp. WSD5-1. Lineage (GTDB taxonomy): Bacteria > Pseudomonadota > Alphaproteobacteria > Rhizobiales > Rhizobiaceae > Shinella > Shinella yambaruensis. The sequence goes on along the minus strand of NZ_OZ012596.1, from coordinate 335,897 downwards.
GCTCGGCGCGCCGGACATGCGCACGGCGATCGGCTATGCGCTGACCTATCCCGGGCGTTCGCCGCTCAATGTCGACCGGCTGGATTTCGCGAAACTGTCGCGGCTCGATTTCGAGGCGCCGGATGAAGAGCGCTTCCCGGCGCTGCGCCTGGCCCGTACGGCGCTCACGCGCGGCGGCCTGCAGGGCGCGGTGATGAATGCGGCCGAGGAGGTGGCGTTCCACGCCTTTGTCGGCGGGCGCATCGGCTTCCTCGCAATGGCCGATATTGCCGAGGCGGTGATGGACAGGCTCGCCCACCTGCCGCCGGCCGCCGCGATGGACGACGTATTTGCCGCGGACGAAGAAGCCCGGCGGGTGGCCGCCGGGCTCATCGGATAGTACCGGCTTACGCCGCGCCGTCAGGCGACGGCGCGGGCGAGCGCACAGCGCGACCAGAGCGAATGCAGGGCGCCGACGAGATGCTCGATATCCGCATCCGAATGCAGCGGCGTCGGCGTGATGCGCAGGCGCTCGGTCTTCTTCGGCACGGTCGGATAGTTGATCGGCTGGACGTAGATGCCGAAATTGTCGAGCAACAGGTCCGAGATCCACTTGCACTTGGCCGCATCGCCCACCATGACCGGCACGATATGGCTCGGATTGGGCATGTGCGGAATGCCGCTGCGGTCGAGCAGGCCGCGCAGCTTGCGCACGCGCTCCTGGTGGGCGAAGCGCTCGACCTGGCTTTCCTTGAGATGGCGGATGGCCGCGGCCGCGCCGGCAGCGATCGCCGGCGGCAGCGACGTCGTGAAGATGAAGCCGGAGGCGAAGGAGCGCACGAAGTCGCAGAGCGCCGCCGAGCCGGCAATGTAGCCGCCCATCACGCCGAAGGCCTTGCCGAGCGTGCCCTCGATGAGGGTGAGGCGGTGCATCAGGCCTTCGCGTTCGGCAATGCCGCCGCCGCGCGGGCCATACATGCCGACGGCATGCACTTCGTCGAGATAGGTCATCGCGCCGTATTTGTCGGCGAGGTCGCAAATCTCCTTGATGGGGGCGATGTCGCCGTCCATGGAATAGACAGATTCGAAGGCGATCAGCTTCGGCGCCTTCGGATCGGCGGCGGAAAGCTTGGCTTCAAGATCCTTCAGGTCGTTGTGCTTCCAGATCACCCGCTCGCATTTCGAATGGCGGATGCCCTCGATCATCGAGGCATGGTTGCCGGCATCGGAGAAACAGATGATGCCGGGGATCCTGGAACAGAGCGTGCCGAGCGCGGCCCAGTTGGACACGTAGCCCGAGGTGAAGAGCAGGGCCGATTCCTTGCCGTGCAGGTCGGCGAGCTCGCGCTCCAGAAGGACATGGTAATGGTTGGTGCCGGAGATGTTGCGGGTGCCGCCGGCACCGGCGCCACACTGGTCGATGGCGAGCTTCATCGCCTCGGTCACCTTGGGATGCTGGCCCATGCCGAGATAGTCGTTCGAGCACCAGACCGTGACGTCCTGCGGGCCGTTCGCCGTGTGGCGGGTCGCCCTCGGGAAATTGCCCTTCTGGCGCTCCAGGTCGGCGAAAACGCGATAGCGGCCTTCCTGATGCAGGCCGTCCAGCTCGTTCTTGAAGTAGGTCTCGAAGTCCATCCAGAGTCTCCTGTCCGGCGGAAACCCGGACATCATCGTCGTTGGCGGTCGTTCAATCGGCTATATCAGTCGCCCTTTTCCCGCAACGGTATCCGCTGCGGCAAATCGGCGCCACCTTTGAACCATTCCAATGTATCCTAAGCCCCCAAAGGCCATTTCCTGTTGATGCATGTCAAGTCTGCATGAAAAAAGGACGGCCTCAACCGTCCTTTTAATCGAACAGTTTCAAGTTTTTCGAAGGGTCAGGCGGCGGCGACGGCGCGCTTGGCCATGACCTTCACGAGATTGGCGCGATATTCCGCGCTGCCGTGGATGTCCGAGAGCAGGTCGCCGGCATCGACGGTCACCCTTGCCGCAGCATCGGCCGACCAGTCGGCGGAAAGCGCGGCTTCCAGCCCGGCATGGCGGAAGACGCCGTTGGCGCCGGCGCCCGTCACCGCCACCCGCACGCTGCCGTCCTGCGCCTTCGCCACGAAGACGCCGGTCATGGCATAACGCGAGGCCGGGTTCGGGAACTTGGAATAGCCGGCTTTCGCCGGCGTGTCGAAGGTCACCGCGACGACGATCTCGCCGTCTTCCAGCGCCGTCTCGAAGAGGCCGGTGAAGAAGTCGTCGGCGGGGATCTCCCTGGCATTGGTGACGATCGTCGCGCCCAGCGCCAGCATGGCGGAAGGGTAGTCGGCGGCCGGGTCGTTGTTGGCGATGGAGCCGCCGATCGTGCCCATATGCCGCACATGCGGATCGCCGATATGGGCGGCGAGGTGGCAGATCGCCGGGCAGGCGGCCGCGAGCTCGGGCGAGGCCGAGACCTCGGCATGCGTCGTGCCGGCCCCGATGCGCACCCGGCTGCCGTTGACGGAGATGCCCTTCAACTCCGCGATGTGGCGGAGGTCGACGAGATCGGACGGGGCGGCGAGGCGCTGTTTCATGGTGGGGATCAGCGTCATGCCGCCGGAGACGTATTTCGCCTCATCGGAAGAGGACTGCAGGGCGACGGCCTCGGCGATCGAGGAGGGGCGATGGTAATTCGTGGCGTACATGGCGTCCTCCGTCAGTTGCCGGCGGCCAGCGCCGCCGCCCAGACCTTCTGGGGCGTTGCCGGCATGGTGAGGTCATTGTTGCCGATGGCGTCGGTGATGGCGTTGATCAGCGCCGGCGGCGAGCCGATGGCGCCCGCCTCGCCGCAGCCCTTGATGCCGAGCGGATTGCCCGGGCAGGGCGTCACCTGGTGCGAGACCTTGAAGGAGGGCAGGTCGTCGGCACGCGGCATGGTGTAGTCCATGTAGCTCGCCGTCAGAAGCTGGCCCGTCTCCGGATCGTAGTGCACGCCTTCGAGCAGCGCCTGGCCGATGCCCTGGGCGATGCCGCCATGCACCTGGCCCTCGACGATCATCGGGTTGATGATGTTGCCGAAATCGTCGGCGGCGACGAACTGGACGATCGTCGTCTTGCCGGTTTCCGGATCGACCTCGACTTCCGCGATGTAGCAGCCGGCCGGGAAGGTGAAGTTGGACGGGTCGTAGAAGGCGCCTTCCTTCAGGCCCGGCTCCATGCCGGAGGGCAGGTTGTGCGCGGTATAGGCGGCTAGCGCCATCTGGAACCACGGCACCGACTTGTCCGTGCCGGCGACCTTCAGCGCGCCGTTCTCGATGACGATGTCGCTCTCGTCGGCCTCCATCAGGTGGGCGGCGATCTTCTTGGCCTTGGCTTCCACCTTGTCGAGCGCCTTGACGATGGCGGACATGCCGACGGCGCCGGAGCGCGAGCCGTAGGTGCCCATGCCCATCTGCACCTTGTCGGTGTCGCCATGCACGATGGAGACGCTGTCGATCGGCACGCCGAAGCGTTCGGCGACGAGCTGGGCGAAGGTCGTCTCATGGCCCTGGCCGTGGCTGTGCGAGCCGGTCAGAACCTCGATCGTGCCGACGGCGTTGACGCGCACCTCGGCCGATTCCCAGAGGCCGACGCCGGCGCCGAGCGAGCCGACCGCCGCCGACGGCGCGATGCCGCAGGCCTCGATATAGCAGCTCATGCCGATGCCCCGCTTCATGCCGCGGCTTGCGGCTTCCGCCTTGCGGGCGGGAAAGCCGTTCCAGTCGGCGGCCGCCATGGCGGCTTCCAGCGAGGCCTCGTAGTCGCCGGCGTCATAGTTCATGATGACGGGCGTCTGGTGGGGGAAGGCGCGGATGAAGTTGATGCGGCGCAGCTCCGCCGGCGAAACGCCGAGCTCGCGCGCCGCCGTCTCCATGGTGCGTTCGAGCAGGTAGGTCGCCTCAGGCCGTCCGGCGCCGCGATAGGCATCGACGGCGGCGGTGTTGGTGTAGACCGCGCGCACATTGGCATGGATGGCCGGGATGGCGTACTGGCCGGAGAGCAGGGTGGCATAGAGGTAAGTCGGCACCGAGGAGGAGAAGAGCGACATGTAGGCGCCGAAATTGGCGATCGTGTCGACCTTCAGGGCCGTGATGCGGTTGTCGGCATCGAAGGCTATCTTGACGGTCGAGACATGGTCGCGGCCGTGCGCATCGGTGAGGAAGGCCTCGGTGCGGTCGCTCGTCCATTTCACCGGCACGCCCGCGCGCTTGGAGGCCCACAGACAGACGATCTCCTCCGGATAGATGAAGATCTTCGAGCCGAAGCCGCCGCCGACATCAGGGGCGATGACCCGCAGCTTGTTTTCCGGCGCGACATTGTAGAAGGCGCTCATGACGAGGCGGGCGACATGCGGGTTCTGGCTGGTCGTGTAGCAGGTGTAGTGGTCCTCGGCGGAATCATAGATGCCGAGCGCGGCGCGCGGTTCCATCGGGTTCGGCGCGAGCCGGTTGTTGACGATCCGCATCTCCGTGACATGGGCGGCGGCGGCGATGGCCGCATCGGTGGCGTCGGAATCGCCGAGCTGCCAGTCGAAGATGAGGTTGCCGGGCGCCTCGGGGTGGAGCTGCGGCTGGCCGGCTTCGAGTGCCCTGACGGCGTCGGTGACGGCCGGCAGCACCTCGTAGTCGACGAGGACGGCCTCGGCCGCATCGCGCGCCTCGCCCATGCTGTCGGCGACAACCACGGCGACGGCGTCGCCGACATAGCGCACCGTCTCGTGCGCGATCGGCCGCCAGGCGCCCATTTTCATCGGCGAACCGTCCTTGGAGTGGATCATCCAGCCGCAGATCAGGTTGCCGATGCCGTCGTCGAGCATCTCTCTGCCGGTGAGCACGGCGATGACGCCGGGCATGTCCTCTGCCGCCGACGTATCGATGCTCCTGATCCTCGCATGCGCATGCGGCGAGCGCACGAAGGCCGCATAGCGCATGCCCGGCACGGACATGTCGTCCGTGTAGCGGCCCTGGCCCATGAGAAACCGCTTGTCTTCCTTTCGCGCGACGCGCGCGCCGATGCCTTCGACACCCATCTTCATCTCCTCCAGAGAATGAGCGAATAGCGAGTAGGAAGTAGCGAATAGGGGGGCGGGTGCGGGGCGTCTTTCGCCCTATTCGCTACTCGCTATTCCCTATTCGCCTCCCCGTTATTCCGCGGCCTGCCGGCCTGCCGCACCCATTTCCTCGGCGGCGGCCAGAATGGCTTTCACGATGTTGTGGTAGCCGGTGCATCGACAGATATTGCCTTCGAGGTTTTCCCGCACCGTCTTCTCGTCGAGCCTTGCGCCGTAGCGGTTGATCATGTCGACCGCGCTCATCACCATGCCGGGCGTGCAGAAGCCGCATTGCAGGCCGTGATTGGCCTTAAAGGCGGCCTGGACGGGGTGCAGCTCGCCATTGGCCGCTAGGCCCTCGATGGTGAGGATCTCGGCGCCGGCGGCCTGGGCCGCCAGGATCGAACAGCTCTTCACCGCCTTGCCGTCCATATGCACGACGCAGGCCCCGCACTGGGACGTATCGCAGCCGACATGGGTTCCGGTGAGACTGAGCTGGTCGCGGATGAAATGGACAAGCAGCGTGCGGTCCTCGCACTCGCGGCTTACCTTCCGGCCATTGACGGTCATTGCCACTTTCGCCATGCGTTCCTCCCTGGCGGTTCACTGTCCGCTGGGGCGATCGATCCGACGTCACATGCAGCGGGCGTCCTCACGACGCGGGCCTGGGATCAAACGACACCAGCATTGTCTGTTCGCGTGCATTGCATTCGTAGCGGGATGCCGCCGGCCGTTCCTCCGACCGCCGGCGCGGCATCAACAGTCATATCATTTGACTTTTTGCGGCGGCGATCAACCGGTACTTTCAGGCAATCGCGAAATTTCTCGTGACCGGTCGACAGGCCGGGAGCAATCAAACGAAATGGAAACGATATTTATTCGCATGTCAAAAAAATAGTTGAATGCCATGGACTTCCCGATTTCCGGGTATATTTTCGGTCTTGGACAAACCTCACCGTTGAAGACGGCCGCGGTATGTTTCCTGAGTAGAAGGGGATAGGGCGGACCCGGCAAACGCGGCCGCCGCTCAACTTTGGAGAATATCTTCATGAAGAAAGTCATTGCGCTCGTTCTGGTCGGCCTGGCCGTGGCCAGCTGCACGCAGACGGAAAAGGGTGCGGGTATCGGCGCCGTCTCCGGCGCGATCATCGGTGGCGCTGTCACGGGTAACGTGCGCGGTGCCGCCGTCGGCGCGGCCATCGGCGGCGTCTCGGGTGCTGTCATCGGCAGCGTCTCCGAACAGCCGGGCCAGTGCTACTACCGTGACCGCTACGGCCGCCGTTACATCGACCGGTGCCCGTCAGGTTACTGACCGTCGGTTCATGCAACCTATGCGAAGCCCCGGAGTGTCTCCGGGGCTTTTGCTTTTCCGGGGGTGACGGAAAATCACCGCTCCGGTGCTTCAAATCTTGTCTCCATCCGTGTAAAACCGCCGTTAACATTACGGAAAACCTAACGCGTTAGGGTCTTTTCCTGCCTGAAAGCCCCGTATGAGGCGGGGCGCCTGAAGTTCGTGACGGAAGCTGTCGGTTTGCCGCGTGCACCGCACCTGAGGGAGAAAGGCGACGGATAGCTGCGGATGCGGGATAAAGTGAACCGGCCGGAAAAGAGTTTTGCGTTTTTGAGAGCTGGAACCGCGCTCGCGGTCGCGGCCGCCCTCGTATGCGGCCCCTTGTCCGCCGCGCCCGCCTCGGCCTTCGAGATCTTCGGCATGAAGTTCTTCGAGAACGACGACGAGGAAGCGGCCGCCGCCGTCATCGATCCCGTCAACTACACGCTGACGCTCGATCCCGGCACGGACGACGCCGATCTCAAGGAGGCGATCGAGAACACCGCCCGTCTCAAGCAGGACGAGGGCAAGCCGGTGTCCGGCGATCTCGGCCTCGTCATCAAGGCGCGCGACGACCGGGACCGCATCCTGGCGGCGCTTTATGAAAAGGCCCGCTACGGCGGCGTAGTGACCGTGACGGTCGGCGGGCAGGATCTCGATTCGCTGCCGCCCAACCCCGAATTCAACCAGCGTGGCGCCGTTCCGGTGACGATCAGCGTCGAGCCCGGCCCGGCCTTCACCTTCGGCGAGATCGCCTTTTCCGGCGATGCGGAGGGGCGCAATCCCGCCGATTACGGGCTGGTGCCCGGCGCCCGGGCCGATTCCACCCTCATCCTGAAAGCCGGCGAAAAGGTCGTCGTCGACCTGAAGGCCGAGGGCCGGCCGCTGGCGAGGCTCACCGAGCGCAATGCGACGGCCGACCACAAGACGCAGACCGTCGACGTGGTGATCGAGGCCGAGGGCGGACCGGTCGCGCCCGTCGGCGAGGTCGGCGTTTCCGGCACCAAGACGGTCGATCCAGCCTTCGTGCAGCGCTATTCGCGCATCAATGCCGGCCAACCCTATTCGCCGGAAGCGCTCACCAAGGCGGCCGAGCGGCTGCGCACGCTCGGCGTCTTCTCCAGCGTGACGATCCGCGAGGCCGACAAGCTGGCGCCGGACGGCTCGCTGCCGATGACCATCGAGGTCTCCGAAGGCAAGCACCGCTATTTCGGCGTCGGCGCGCAATATTCGAACACGGATGGCCTGGGCCTGCAGGGCTACTGGGGGCATCGCAACCTTTTCGGCCAGGCGGAGTCCTTGCGCCTGGAAGGCTCGGTCAGCCGGATCGGCGAGTCGGATATCGGCAATCTCGACTATTCGGCGGGCATCCTCTTCTCCAAGCCCGGTGCGTTCGGACCGGCCTCGACCTTCAATGCCAGCCTCAAGGCCTCGATCGTCGATCCCGATGCCTACAAGGCCTTCACCACAACGGCTGCCGCCGGCGTCAGCATCGAGCTTTCCGATAGGGACACGGTCAGCGCGGGCGGCGAGGTCATGTGGAGCGATGTCGAGGACGCTTTCGGCAAGAACAAGTATCTCACGCTCGCCATCCCGATCGAATATGTGCGCGACACGCGCGACGACAAGCTGAACCCGACCGAGGGCTATCGCGCGATGATCAACGCGAAGCCGAGCTACGAGATCGAGCGCGGCACCTTCTTCTCCAGCTTCGAAGGCGCGATCACGGGCTACCAGGCGTTCGGCGAGGAAAAGCGTTTCGTGCTGGCCGGAAAGCTTGCCGCCGGCACGATCATCGGCGGCGACGACCTCTCGGACATTCCGGCGACGCGGCGCTTCTTCCTCGGCGGCGGCGGTACGGTGCGCGGCTACGGTTACCAGGAGATCTCGCCGCGCGACGGCCGCAACAAGCTGCTCGGCGGCCGTTCCTATGTCGCGGCCACGGCCGAGGCGCGCATCGGCGTCACCGAGACGATCGGCGTCGTGCCCTTCATCGACGTCGGCACGGTCTCGACCGACGAAGTACCCGATTTCAAGGACATCCGGGCCGGCGCGGGCATCGGCCTGCGCTATGCGACGCCGTTCGGGCCGCTGCGCCTCGATGTCGCGGTGCCGCTGAAGAAATATCCCGGCGGCACCTCCTTCGGCGTCTATGCCGGCATCGGCCAATCCTTCTGACTGTCGCCTCAATTTTCGTCTAGGCTCTTGATCGGCCGCGCGATTCAGATTCAAGACGGACCGGAGCGATTCCTTGCGCTCTTCGCACGCGAAATGGATAAGGCATGAACAGGCTGTCCCGAATTCTCCGCGCCACGCTCCGTTTTATCGGCTATGGCCTTGCCGTTCTCGTGGTCCTTCTTGCCGGGCTGATCGGTTTTGTCGGCTTTACGGATGCGGGCGCGCGTTTTGCCGTTTCGCAGGTGGAAAAGATCGCCGCGGCGAGCGGGCAGGTGATCTCGATCAGCGAGCCCTCGGGCCTGCTCACGGGCAAGCTCCGGGCCGGCACGATCACGGTCGGGGATGCGAAGGGCACCTATGCGGAAATCCGCGACCTCGCCGTCGACTGGTCGCCCTGGGAGCTTCTGTTCTTCAGCTTCGAGGCCGAGCGCGTCTCCGCCTCTTCCGTTTCCCTGCTGCGCCTGCCGGAGCCGAAGGCCGAGTCGGAACCATCGGACGAACCGTTCACCCTGCCGGTGGAGGTGCATGTCGGCGCGCTGGCGATCCCGGAGCTTTTCGTCTCCGGCACGGTCGCCGGCCGCGACCAGCGCATCGTCGTCTCCGGCAGCGGCGATGCGACCGCCGAGAGTGTCGCGATCAAGCTCTCCGCCTCGGAAAAGGCGCGGCCGGATGCGCGCGTCGCCGCCGATATCGTCTTCAATCCCGCCGACAACGAGCTTCGCCTCGAGGCCGATGTCGCCGAGCCGAAGGGCGGGCTGCTCGCGGCGCTGCTCAAGCTGCCGAACGACCCCGCCGTCGCGATCCGCCTGACGGGCGACGGCCCGCTCTCCGAATGGACGGGTCGGCTTTCCGCCGCGCTGGACGGCACGGAAATGCTGCGGGTCGACGGGCGCCACGACCTTTCGGCGAACGGCCTGCACACGATCGCCCTCAATGGCGGCGGCACGTTCGATGCGCTGATGCCGCCGCAGCTTCGCCCGCTCTTTGCCGGCGAGACGGGCATCGATGTCGTCGCTGCCTTCGACGGCTCGGACATGCTGCGCATCGAGAAGGGCTCGATCTCGACGGGGGCCATGACGCTGGCCGCCTCGGGCACCGTCAGCGCCAAGGGCGCCAACGACCTCGACGTCAAGCTTTCCGGCAAGGATGGACCGATCGATTTCCGCTGGCCGCTCGCCGAGGGCGATGCGCGCGTGCTGATCGAGGGCGCCGACCTGTCGCTCACCGGCGAGGCGACCGCGGCGGCGCTCGAGGCCAATGCCACCGTCGTTTCGGCCGAGCTGCCGGCCGGTCGGGTGGAAAACATCCGCCTCACGGCAAAAAGCGAGGCCTTCAACGTCGCCAGCCAGTCCGGCCGCATCGACGCGGTGCTCGAAACCGGCGTGACGGCCTTTGCCAGCGCCGATGTCGACCGCATGGTGAAGGGACCGGCAAAGCTGGTGGCGACACTTGCCGTCTCGCCCGACGAGATCACCTTCGATCCCGCGACGCTCGAAAGCGCCAGCATCGGCGGTACGCTGTCGGGCCGCTACGGGCTCACGAGCCGCGAGGCCGACGTCAATTTCCGCCTCTTCGCGCTGCCGGCCGTGCTGCCGCCGGCGCTGGCCGGCAAGTTCGACACGACGATCGCGATGGAGGGGCGGGTCCAGCTGGCGGGTGACGGCGCCGTTCAGGTCTCCGGGCTGCAGGTCAAGTCCGGCACGCTGGAGACGGCGGGCACGGTGTCGCTCGGCAACGGCACGCTCGACGCCGCGCTGACCGGCAAGGTGCTGGACCTCGGCAAGCTGCTCGCCGATGCGGCGGGCGAGGCGGCCTTCGAGCTTTCCGCCACCGGCCCCGTCGCGGGGCTCGACGTGTCCGCCAAGGTCACGTCGAGCGGGGCGACCCTCTCCGGCCGCACGCTCAGCGACCTCGTGGTGACGCTGACCGGCAAGGCCGTCGCCGACAGCCCGTCCGGTGAGCTGACGGCGACCGGTGCGCTCGACGGCCAGCCGATCAATGTGCGCTCCAGCATCACCTCTCAGGGCGGGCGCATCTCCGTGCCGGTGCTGGAGGCGGAAATCGGCCCGAACACGCTGAAGGGCTCGCTTGCGCTGGCGCAGAACTTCATGCCGGACGGCACGATCCGCTTCGATTTCCCCGATCTCGGCCTGCTCGCCGCAATGGCGGGCCAGCAGGCGGCCGGCGATCTCTCCGGCCAGGTGGAAATCGCGACCGGCAATGGCAGGACATCCGCGACCGTCCAGGCTTCGGGTTCCGCCATCCGGCGTGATACGCTCAGCATCACCAGGCCGGCGGTCGACCTCACCATTGCCGATCTTTCCACCGCGGCGATCACCGGCACGGTGCGCGCCGAGCGGGTCGCCTCGGGCGAGAACCGGCTCGAAGCGCTCAAGCTCGACTTTTCGCGCGAAGGGCAGGCGACCAATTTCGACCTGACCGGCCGCCTCGACGACGCGCCGCTTCTGACGAAGGGCAAGGTCATCCAGCGTGACGGCGGGCTGGACGTCGCCCTCGAGGCCTTCGAGACTGCCCCGCGGCGCATTGCCTTGAAACTGGCCAGGCCGGCGACGATCGGCGTCACCAATGGCGTCGCCGTGCTCGACGGGCTGACGATCCAGGCCGGCCGCGGCTCCGTCACGGTCTCCGGCCGCGCGGGCGAGACGCTGGATCTGTCCGTCCGCCTTTCGGCGCTGCCGGCGGCGCTCGTCAACAATTTCGCCGCCGGCCTCGGTGCGGAGGGCACGATCGGCGGCACGGTCACCGTGAAGGGCCGCGCGGCGGCGCCGGTCGTCACTTATGCGCTGGACTGGGACGGGGCCGTGACGAGCCAGACCCGCGGCGCGGGCATCGGCGCGCTCACCATCAATGCCAAGGGGGAATTCGCCAACAACCAGGTGCGGCTCGATACGGTGCTTTCGGGCGGTGGCGGCCTCTCCTTCCGCGGCGGCGGCACGGTCGGCATCGGCGGGGCGACGCCGCTCGGGCTCAAGTTCAACGGCACGGTGCCGTTCGGCCTCTTGCAGGGCCAGCTTTCCGCCCAGGGCTTCGTCCTGACCGGCAATGCCGATGTCGATGTCTCCATCGGCGGCACGGCGGCCGCACCCTCGATCACCGGCAGCATCACCGCCGGTGGCGCGCGGCTCGTCGATGTGCGCCGCAACCTCGCGGTGGAGAACCTCACGATCCGCGTCACCATGGACGGGCGGCAGGCGGTGATCGAGACGGTCTCCGGCAGGCTCGCCAGCGGCGGCCAGCTTTCGGCCAGCGGGCGCGTCGGCATCGATCCGGCCAGCGGTTTTCCGGTGGACGTCGCCATCAAGCTCGGCGACATCACCTATGTCGACGGCACGCTGGTGACGGCGAATGTCGCGGGCGACCTGACGCTGAAGGGGCCGGTGGCGGGGCTTTCGCTCGGCGGCAAGTTGCGCATCAACAAGGCGAACATCACCATTCCGCAGAAACTGCCGGCCTCGCTCTCCGAGATCGACATCAAGCACCGCAACGCGCCGGCCGACGTCAAGCGCATGACGGCGGACGTGCAGCGTGACCAGGGCAGCAGCGGCGCCTCGCGCGGCATCGCGCTCGACCTCACCATCGAGGCGCCGGGCCAGCTCTTCGTGCGCGGCCGCGGCATCAATGCGGAACTCGGCGGCAGCCTGAAGATCACCGGCACGTCCGCCTCGCCGGTCGTGTCCGGCGGCTTCGAGCTGGAGCGCGGGCGCATGGAGATCCTGACGCGTCGTCTCGATTTCACCAGCGCCCATATCGGCTTTGCCGGCGGCCTCGTGCCGACGGTCAATCTGGTGGCCGCCAGCACGGCCGGCTCGACGGAAATCACGGTGACGGTGGCCGGCCTTGCCAACAACCCGACGGTCACCTTCGCCTCCTCGCCCTCGCTGCCGCAGGATGAGATCCTGGCGCAGCTGATCTTCAACCGCTCGATGTCGAACCTTTCCGCGGTGCAGATCGCCCAGCTCGCCTCCGCCGCGAGCCAGCTTGCCGGCGGCAGTTCGACCGGCCTGCTCGACAGCCTGCGCAGCAAACTTGGCGTCGACGATCTCGACATCACGACGGATGCGGAAGGCCGGGCGGCGGTCTCCGCCGGCAAATATCTCAACGAGCGGACCTATATCGAACTGAAGCAGGACCCGGAGACGAACGGCGCCAAGGCGGTCATCAACCTCGATGTCGGCCGCGGCCTGAAGCTGCGCGGCGAGGCCGGCAGCGCCGGCAGCGCCGGCGCGGGCATCTTTTACGAGAAGGAATATTGACGGGTACCGGTGAGGCGGCCGGTTGTTCTGCTGTCAATTTCTGCCGGTAAGGCTGAAAATATGCGGCCCCGCTATGGTGCGGGGCCTTTTGCATTTCCGGCACGACAAACCGCGGTGCGTTTGAAAGATTTTAACCAGGGCGTGCATAGGATCGGGTCACGAAGCAGATGAAACTGGAAAGACCCCGATGACCTCCATCAAGACGGCCGGCTTTGCCGGCGACACGCTCGAAATCATCGCATTCCGCCTGCACGATCAGGAATTCTGCGTGAAGACGACGACGATCCGCGAAATCCGCGGCTGGGCACCGTCCACGCCGATCCCGCATTCCCCGCCGGATGTCATCGGCGTGATGAACCTGCGCGGCACGGTGATCCCGATCATCGACCTCGCCCACAAGCTCGGCATGAAGAGCACCGAAGCGAACGAGCGCAGCGCCATCGTGGTTGCCGAAGTGCACAGCATGGTCGTCGGCCTCGTCGTCGATCGCGTTTCCGACATCCTCACCATCCGCAGCGAGCAGATCCAGCCGGTGCCGGAAGTGACGACCTCGTTCGACAAGGTCTATGCGGAAGGCATCATCGCCCATGAGAACGGCATGATCTGCTTCCTCAACCTGGCGCGCATGTTCAAGGAGCGCGACGTGGAAGAGATGGCAGCCTGACCTTTCCGACATATCACCGCTATCCGGACCGCCGTACGATTGTACGGCGGTTTTTTGTTGCCGGCCTGTTGATGCAACTTTACCGATAGTTTGCCTGCGCTCAGGATGACGCTCACCTAGCGTAACCTGAGTCCGTCGCTCCAGGATCAGGCGTAAGGCATTGTTATATAGGATTTCCAGAATCCTGTCGTTCGATTTTCATGGATTCTTAAGCCTGCAATGCCATCTTTGATTGTAGATGCGCATTTCGTCGCTCCGGCATGAAGCCTCCCGCGAAGATTGTTTTCACCGCTGCCAGTGCGCGGCCGCCGAGGCGTCCGTGCCTGAGAGTCAACACCAGGACGATCGCCACGCGCGCAATCCCGACCGTGGTCATCGCACAGGGGGACAGGGCATGCTTTCATTCGCAAAATCCATGGATGCGGGCCATATCTTCGACGCGCTGTCGCGCTCGCAGGCCGTGATCCAGTTCGATCTCACCGGTACGATCCTGACCGCCAACGAGAACTTCTGCCGGACGCTCGGCTACGAGCTGAAGGAGATCGTCGGCAAACACCATCGCATGTTCTGCGAGGCGGCCTATACGACGAGCGACGAGTACCGCCAGTTCTGGGCGCGGCTGGCGCGGGGCGAATACGATTCGAACAGCTACAAGCGCCTGCGCAAGGACGGCGGCGAGATCTGGATCCAGGCGACCTACAATCCGGTCTTCCGCGGCGGAAAACCCTACAAGGTCGTCAAGTTCGCTTCCGACATCACCGAGGCGAGGAAGCGGGCGGCGGAGGATGCCAGCAAGCTCGACGCGATCGCCCGTTCGCAGGCGGTGATCGAGTTCACGCCGACCGGCGAGATCCTGACCGCCAACGAGAATTTCTGCGCGGCCCTCGGCTATGAGCTTTCCGAAATCCGCGGCAAGCATCATCGCATGTTCTGCGACCCCGCCTATGTGCAGACCGCGGCCTATGCGGATTTCTGGAGAAGCTTGGCCGAGGGCCGCTTCATCTCCAACGAATTCGTGCGCTACGGCAAGGGCGGGCGCGAGATCTGGATCCAGGCGGCCTATAACCCGATCCGCGACCTTTCCGGCCGGGTCTACAAGGTGGTCAAGTTCGCGACGGATGTGACCGAGCGCATGTCGGCGATCAATGCGCTCGGCGCCGGGCTGAAGGCGCTGGCCGAGGGGGATTTGACGCAAACCCTCGCCACGGCCTTCGTGCCGTCGATGGAGACGGTGCGCAGCGACTTCAACGATGCGGTGGCCGGCCTGCACGAGGCAATGCGCACGGTCGAGAGCAACGCCAATGCGATCGCCTCCGGTGCGCAGCAGATCCGCTCGGCCGCCGACGACCTGGCGCGGCGCACCGAGCAGCAGGCGGCTTCCGTCGAGGAAACCGCCGCCGCCCTCGACGAGATCACCACCACGGTCGGCGATTCGAGCCGGCGGGCGGACGAGGCCGGCATGCTGGTCGGCAAGACCCGGGCAGGCGCGGAACAATCCGGCGCGGTCGTCAAGAAGGCGATCGACGCGATGGGCCAGATCGAGCAGTCCTCGCGGGAGATCTCCAACATCATCGGCGTCATCGACGACATCGCCTTCCAGACCAACCTCCTGGCGCTCAATGCCGGTGTCGAGGCGGCACGGGCGGGCGAAGCGGGCAAGGGTTTTGCCGTCGTGGCGCAGGAGGTGCGCGAGCTCGCCCAGCGGTCCGCCAGCGCCGCCAAGGACATCAAGGCGCTGATCACCACCTCCGGCGAGCAGGTCAGGGGCGGCGTGGCGCTGGTCGACGAGACGGGGCGGGCGCTTCAGGAGATCCTGGCGCAGGTGCAGGACGTGCACGCCAATGTGGTGGCGATCGTCGAGGCTTCGCGGGAGCAATCGACCGGGCTTCGCGAGATCAACCAGTCGGTCAATGCGATGGACCAGGCGACGCAGCAGAATGCGGCGATGGTCGAGGAGAGCACCGCGGCGAGCCACGCCATGGCGCGCGAGGCGGAGACGCTGCACGCGCTCATCCGCCGGTTCCGGCTTGCGGGCAACCCCGCCCAGCCGGTGCAGTGCACGCCGTCGCCCACCCCCGTATCGCAGCTTCATGCCATGGCGCGCGCCCTGCGTGCGCCGCGCGGCTCCACGGCGCCGGCAGCGGAGAACTGGGAAGAGTTCTGAGCGCGCCGCGGCATGAAAACGGCCGGCAGCAATGCCGGCCGTTCGCGTTCTCGGGATGGGATCAGGGGGCGGGGGCGTTGCCGGCGCGTGCCGCCGGCGGCACTTCGGCCGGCGGCGGGCGGTGGATCAGCGGCGCGGCCTGAAGGACGAGGCTGTCGAGCCCTTCGCCGCCATGGTTGTCGACGATGTCGAAGAACTGCCGGCGCATGCGCGGCTCCCAGAACTTGTTGATATGGGTCGCCACGCCGTTCGCCGCCTCGCTCGCCGGCTGCGAGTGGAAGAAGGTGGCGATCTGGTTTGCCATCCTGACGAGCTTGTTGCCTTCCGACATTCCTGTCTCCTAACCGTTGCCGATCCGGCGTTGCGTGCCGGAGACGATGCGCTCCGCGCCGGTGAAAATCTCGAACTCCTCGCCGCGCACCAGCGCGATCAGCGTCATGCCGGCCTCTTCGGCGGTGCGGATGGCAAGCGCCGTCGGCGCGGAAATGGCGATGATGAAGGGGCTGCCGATGATCGCGGTCTTCTGCACCATCTCGACGGAAACGCGGCTCGTCACCACAACGGCGCCGGTGCTGCCCGCATGGCCCGCCCGCCGCGCGGCACCGACGAGCTTGTCGAGCGCATTGTGCCGGCCGACATCCTCCCGCACGGCGATGAGGCCGTCGCCCGGGACATAGAACCCGGCGCCATGCACGGCGCGCGTCACCATGTGCAGCGTCTGCCGGCCGTTCAGGAGGCGTACCGCCTCGACGACCGCATCTTCGCTGAGCGTAAGGGAGGAGGCACGCACCGAGGGTGTCACGCGCACCGCCTGCTCGATCGATTCGATGCCGCACAGACCGCAGCCGACGGGGCCGGCCATGTGGCGGCGGCGGGCGGTCAGCGCGTCGTTCTGCGCGTCCGCCAGCCGGATCTGCACGTCGATGCCCTTGTCCTCGGCCAGCACCTCGATGGTCTCGATCTCGCCGGGGTCGGTGATGATGCCCTCCGTCAGGCTGAAGCCAACGGCGAAATCCTCGAGGTCGGCGGGCGTCGCCATCATCACGGCATGGGTCGAGCCGGCATAGGAGAAGGCGACCGGGGTCTCCTCCGGCACGAAGCGTTCGCCCTCCGCAAGACGCCCGTTGCGGCGGGCGATCTCGGCGACCTTGGTCGTGGTGGAAAAATCCGGCACGCCGCTATCCTACTCCGCTGCCTCCAGCTTGCCCCTGATCCGGCGCGAGCGGCGGGCCAGGTCGTCATATTCGATCTGCCAGTCGGACGGGCCGTTCGACGGCGAGATCTGCACGGCGGTCACCTTATACTCCGGACAGTTCGTCGCCCAGTCGGAGAAATCGGTGGTGATGACGTTCGCCTGCGTCGTCGGGTGGTGGAAGGTCGTGTAGACGACGCCCGGCGCGACGCGATCGGTGACGAGGGCGCGCAGCGTCGTCTCGCCGGCGCGGCTGGCGAGGCGCACCCAGTCGCCGTCGCGGATGCCGCGGTTTTCCGCGTCGTGCGGGTGGATCTCCAGCCGGTCCTCCTCGTGCCAGACGACGTTTTCCGTGCGCCGCGTCTGGGCGCCGACATTGTACTGGCTGAGGATACGGCCGGTGGTGAGCAGCAGCGGGAAGCGCGGGCCGGTCTTCTCGTCCGTCGCGACATATTCCGTGCGGATGAACTTGCCCTTGCCGCGCACGAAGCCGTTGACGTGCATGATCGGCGAGCCCCGCGGGTTCTTCTCGTTGCAGGGCCACTGCACCGAGCCGTTCTTTTCCAGATAGTCGTAGGAAACGAGGGCGAAGCTCGGCGTCGTCGCGGCGATCTCGTCCATGATCTCGGAAGGATGGCTGTAGTTCCAGGCAAGGCCCATGGCCCTGGCGAGGTTCTGGGTGACCTCCCAGTCCGCATAGCCGTTCTTCGGCGTCATCACGCGGCGCACGCGGTTGATGCGGCGCTCGGCATTGGTGAAGGTGCCGTCCTTTTCGAGGAAGGTCGAGCCCGGCAGGAAGACATGGGCATAGTTCGCCGTCTCGTTGAGGAAGAGGTCCTGCACCACGACGCATTCCATGGCGGCCAGGCCTGCGGAGACGTGCCTGGTGTCCGGGTCGGACTGGAGAATGTCCTCGCCCTGGATGTAGAGGCCCTTGAACGAGCCTTCGACGGCGGCGTCCAGCATGTTGGGGATGCGCAGGCCCGGCTCGTTGTTGAGCGTCACGCCCCACAGCTTCTCGAAGATCTCGCGCGTCGCGTCGTCGGAGATGTGGCGGTAGCCCGGCAGTTCGTGCGGGAAGGAGCCCATGTCGCACGAGCCCTGCACATTGTTCTGGCCGCGCAGCGGGTTCACGCCGACGCCCTCGCGGCCGATATTGCCGGTCGCCATGGCAAGGTTGGCGATCGCCATGACGGTCGTCGAGCCCTGGCTGTGCTCGGTGACGCCGAGGCCGTAATAGATCGAGCCGTTGCCGCCGGTGGCGAACAGGCGGGCGGCACCGCGCAGCGTCTCTGCCGGCACGCCGGTGAAGGCTTCGGTTTCCTCGGGGCTGTGGCGCGGCTCGGCGACGAAGGCGGCCCAATCCTCGAACTCCGACCAGTCGCAGCGCTCGCGGATGAATTTTTCGTCGAAGAGGCCTTCCGTCACGATGACATGGGCGAGCGCCGTGACGACGGCGACATTCGTGCCGGGCTTCAGCGGCAGGTGGTAGGACGCCTTGATGTGCGGCGAGGAGACGAGCTCGATGCGGCGCGGATCGATGACGATCAGCTTGGCGCCCTGGCGCAGGCGCTTCTTCAGGCGCGAGGCGAAGACCGGATGGCCGTCCGTCGGGTTGGCGCCGATGACGATGACGACGTCCGTGTGCTCGACGCTGTCGAAATTCTGCGTACCGGCGGAAGTGCCGAAGGCCTGGCCGAGGCCGTAGCCCGTCGGCGAATGGCAGACGCGGGCGCAGGTATCGACATTGTTGTTGCCGAAGCCGGCGCGGATCAGCTTCTGGACGAGGAAGGTCTCCTCGTTGGTGCAGCGCGAGGAGGTGATGCCGCCGATCGAATCCCGGCCGTACTGGTACTGGATGCGGCGGAACTCGGCGGCGACGTGGGCATTGGCTTCCTCCCAGGTCACCTCGCGCCACGGGTCCGAGATCTTCTCGCGGATCATCGGGTTGAGGATGCGCTCCTTATGGGTCGAGTAGCCATAGGCGAAGCGGCCCTTGACGCAGGAATGGCCGCGGTTCGCCTGGCCGTCCTTCCAGGGCACCATGCGCACCAGCTCCTCGCCGCGCATTTCCGCCTTGAAGGAGCAGCCGACGCCGCAATAGGCGCAGGTCGTGACGACGGAGTGCTCCGGCTGACCAATCTCGATGACGGATTTCTCGGTCAGCGTCGCCGTCGGACAGGCCTGCACGCAGGCGCCGCAGGAAACGCATTCGGATTCGAGGAAGTGTTCGTGCATGCCGGGCGAGACGCGGCTGTCGAAGCCGCGGCCCTCGATGGTCAGCGCGAAGGTACCCTGCACCTCCTCGCAGGCCCGCACGCAGCGCGAGCAGACGATGCATTTCGACGGATCGTAGGTGAAATAAGGGTTCGATTCGTCCTTCGGCATCCAGCGGGCGTTGATCTCGCCGTTGCTGCGGGCCTTGACGTGGTTGTCGCCCTCGTAGCCATAACGCACGTCGCGCAGGCCGACCGCCCCGGCCATGTCCTGCAGTTCGCAGTCGCCGTTCGCCGCGCAGGTGAGACAGTCGAGCGGGTGGTCGGAGATGTAGAGCTCCATCACGCCCTTGCGGATGTTTTTGAGTCGGCTCGTCTGGGTGTGGACGACGAGGCCGGGCGCCACCGGGGTCGTGCAGGAGGCGGGCGTGCCGTTGCGGCCCTCGATCTCGACAAGGCAGAGCCGGCAGGAGCCGAAGGCATCCACCATGTCGGTGGCGCAGAGTTTCGGCACCTTTATGCCGGCCTCCATCGAGGCGCGCATGATGGAGGTGCCCTCGGGAACGGTGATCTCGTTCCCGTCGATGGTGAGCGTCACCATCCTTTCCGAGCGGGAGGCGGGAGTGCCGAAGTCGATTTCTGGAACGAGGGACATGGGAACCTCCGGGTCAATCCGTTGCGCCGCGGGTGGCGGCGACTTCACTTGTTTCTACGACTTCGTCTCGGCGAGCGTCGCCGCGACGAGCGCATTGGCATGGCCATGGCCGAGACCGTGCGTTTCCTTGAGGAACGCGACGATCTGCATATGCGCCTTGCCGTCCTGCGCGCGGATGATCTCTTTCCAGTGCTCGATCGGCTGACCGTAGGTCTTCTCGATCGAGGGGAAGTAGGATGCGGGGCCTTTGACCTTTTCCGTCGCGCTCATTCCGCCGCCTCCACCATCGGGGCCGGGGAAAAATCCTCCGGGAAATGCGTTATGGCGCTCATGACAGGATAGGGCGTGAAGCCGCCGAGGGCGCAGAGCGAACCGAACTTCATGGTGTTGCAGAGGTCGGCGAGCAGTTCGCGGTTCTTCTCCGGCTCGATGCCCTGGGCGATCTTGTCCGCGGTCTCGACGCCGCGCGTCGAACCGATGCGACAGGGCGTGCACTTGCCGCAGCTTTCGACGGCGCAGAATTCCATGGCGAAGCGCGCCTGCTTCAGCATGTCGACCGTGTCGTCGAAGACGGTGATGCCGGCATGGCCGATGAGGCCGTCCTTCGCGGCGAAGGCCTCGTAGTCGAAGGGCGTGTCGAACAGGGCGCGCGGGAAATAGGCGCCGAGCGGGCCGCCGACCTGCACGGCGCGGACCGGCCGGCCGGAGGCGGTGCCGCCGCCGATCGTATCGACGATCTCGCCGAGCGTCAGGCCGAAGGCGGTTTCGTAGAGCCCGCCATGCCTGACGTTGCCGGCGATCTGGATCGGGATGGTGCCGCGCGAGCGGCCCATGCCGAAATCGCGGTAATAGGCGGCGCCCTTATCCATCACGACCGGCACGGAGGCGAGCGAGATGACGTTGTTGACCACCGTGGGGCGGCCCATGAAGCCCTGCAGGGCCGGCAGCGGCGGCTTGGCGCGCACGATGCCGCGCTTGCCTTCCAGGCTGTTGAGCAGCGCCGTCTCCTCGCCGCAGACATAGGCGCCTGCGCCGACGCGGATCTCCATGTCGAACGCCCTGCCGGAGCCG
Source organism: Shinella sp. WSD5-1 (assembly GCF_963942435.1). Classification (GTDB taxonomy): domain Bacteria; phylum Pseudomonadota; class Alphaproteobacteria; order Rhizobiales; family Rhizobiaceae; genus Shinella; species Shinella yambaruensis. Next base: position 315,115 of record NZ_OZ012596.1, on the reverse strand, counting down.
AGCACGGACGGGCCGAGCATGCCGGCGGCGCGCGCGATGGCGACGGCGTCGTTCATCACGGCGATGGCGTGCGGATATTCGGAGCGGGTGTAGACGTAGCCCTTGGTGGCGCCGGTGGAAAGGCCCGCGATCGCCATGCCCTCGATCAGCACGAAGGGATCGCCTTCCATGATCATGCGGTCGGCGAAGGTGCCGCTGTCGCCCTCGTCGGCGTTGCAGACGATGTATTTTTGGTCACCCGGCGCATCGAGAACCGTCTTCCATTTGATGCCCGTCGGAAAGCCCGCGCCGCCGCGGCCGCGCAGGCCGCTGTCGGTGACTTCCTTGACGATGTCGGCGGGGGTCATCGCGATGGCCTTTTCGAGGCCCCGGAGGCCGCCATGGGCCTTGTAGTCCTCGAGCGAAAGGGGATCGATGACGCCGCAGCGGGCGAAGGTGAGGCGGGTCTGGTTCTTCAGGAACGGGATCTCTTCCGTTCCGCCAAGACAGAGCGGATGAGCCTTGCCGTCCAGCAGGCCGGCATCGAGCAGGGCGGGCACGTCGACGGGCCTGACGGGTCCGTAGGCGATGCGGCCTTCGGCCGTCTCGACCTCGACCAGCGGCTCCAGCCAGTGCATGCCGCGCGAGCCGTTGCGCACGATCGTGATGTCGAGCCCGCGGGTCTCCGCCTCGCGGGAGAAGGCCTTGGCGACGCGGTCTGCGCCGAGCGCAAGGGCTGCGGCATCGCGGGGAACGTAGAGACGAACGGTCATCGGCGTGCCTCCGCGACGAGTTCCTTCGCCAGATCCGCATCGACCCGTCCATGCACCTCGCCGTCGAGCATCGCGGCGGGTGCGCAGGAACAGAGCCCGAGACAGTAGATCGGTTCGAGCGTGACGGCGCCGTCCAGCGTCGTCTGGTGGAAATCGATGCCGAGCAGCGCCTTCACGCGCTCCGCCAGCTCATCCCCGCCCATCGACTGACAGGCCTCGGCGCGACAGAGCTTGAGCACATGCCGTCCGGTCGGGTGGTCGCGATAGTCGTGATAGAAGGTGACGACGCCATGCACCTCGGCGCGCGACAGGTTGAGCGCGCGGGCGATCACCGGCAGGCTTTCCTGCGGCACGAAGCCGAACTCCGCCTGGATCTCGTGCAGGATGGGAAGAAGCGGCCCTTCGAGCCCCTTCAGTTCGCTGACGATCGCCAGCGTTCTTGCGCCGACATCGCTGCCGGGTACGTGCACATTCATCGTCAGGCCTCCCAACCGACACGAATGAACCGCAAGGCCTCTGGGTTCTGCCGCGCCGATACCATTGAAACTGCTCGGCGAAGACCGGAACCCTGTCGATCCACGCGCTATTCTAACAGCTTCTCAGCCGGGAGACGACCGGTCAATAAAGCAAAGCCGTTGATCGATAGAAAAAACCTATCAATCTATTCCCTTTTCCGCCAGCACGCGCGCTTCGTGCAGCAGGGCGGACACGAGCGGGGTGAAGGGCTCGCGATGGGTGGCGACGAGGCCGACGGTGTGGTGCGGCTCGGGATCGACGAGGGAAACTATACTTATTTCATCAGGAAATCCAAACGATTTTGCGACGTTTCGCGGCATGATGCTCGCCCAGCGCCCCGTGCGCACATGGGAGAACAGCACGATCATCGAATTGGCTTCCAGCGAGGGCTCCACCGAAACGCCGGCTTCGGCAAAGTGCCGGTTGATGATGCGGCGGTTCTGCATGTCGGCGGTCAATAGGCAAAGTCGAACGCCGCCGGCCTCCTGCCAGGTCACGGTCTGGCGATCGGCAAAGGGCGTGCCGCGGGCGGTAACGAGGCAATAGTGCTCGTGCAGTAGCGGCACGCTAGTGACACGACCGAGCGGCTCGTTTTCGAGGTAGGTGAGGCCGGCGTCGATCTCCAGGTTCTCCAGGAGGCCGAGGATCTTGATCGACGTGGTGGAAACGATGGAGAAGGTGACGTCCGGGTGCTTTTCCTGGAAGGGCGCGGTGATGCGCGGCACCATGGCGAGCGTCGTCGGGATGGCGGCAAGGCGGATATGGCCGGACAGGCCCTTGCGCGCCGCGCGCATCTCCTCGCGCATGGTGCGCGTGTCGCCGACGATGCGGCGGGCCCATTCGAGCACGCGCTGGCCTTCCGGCGTCAGGCCCTGGTAGCGCGAGCCGCGCACGACGAGCATAACGCCCAGATGGTCCTCCAGCTGGCGGATCGCCGCCGAGAGCGTCGGCTGCGAGATGCCGAGCTCTTCCGCCGCCCGGGCGAAATGTCTCTCGCGGGCGAGCGCAATGAAGTATTCGAGCTTGTCTATCATCCCGTGCCTCCGCGTCCTTGATACAAAAGAACAGTGGCGGCACCAATGCCCCGCGCCCTATATCTGGGACGAATGGATGAGCACGAGGAGAAAGCCATGACGTTCCAGGCATTGCTGGTGGAGAAGGGGGCGGATGGCGCGGTTTCCGCGTCGGTCCAGGAACTGGACGATTCGCGGCTTCCGGACGGCGATGTCACCGTCGCCGTCGAGTATTCGACGCTCAACTACAAGGACGGGCTCTGCATCAACGGCAAGGGCGGGCTGGTGCGTGCCTTCCCGCATGTGCCGGGCGTCGATTTCGCCGGCACGGTCGAAGCGTCGGACGATCCGCGCTACCGGCCGGGCGACCGGGTGGTGCTGACCGGCTGGCGGGTCGGCGAAGTCTGGTGGGGCGGGTACGCGACGCGGGCGAAGGTCAAGGCCGACTGGCTGGTGCCGCTGCCGGAAGAGCTGTCGACCCGGCAGGCCATGGCGATCGGCACGGCGGGGCTCACCTCCATGATGTCCGTCATCGCGCTGGAAGAGGCCGGCCTTTCGCCGCTGAAAGGCGAGGTGCTGGTAACGGGCGCGGCGGGCGGCGTCGGCTCGGTGGCGGTCGCGCTGCTGGCACGGCTCGGCTATTCGGTCGCCGCCGTCACGGGGCGGCCGGAAGCGGCGGGCTACCTGAAGGAACTGGGTGCCGAAACGATTGTCGACCGCGGCGAACTGTCGGAGGCGAGCAGCAAGCCGCTGGAATCGGAGCGCTGGGCCGGTGCCGTCGATGCGGTCGGCGGCGACATGCTGGCGCGGGTGCTCAAGCAGATGAAATATGACGGTGCCGTCGCCGCGGTCGGCCTTGCCGCCGGTGCCGCGGTTCCCTCCTTCACCGTCATCCCGTTCCTCCTGCGTGGTGTCAGCCTGCTCGGCATCGATTCGGTTATGCGGCCCTACGACCAGCGCGTCGATGCCTGGAATCGCATTGCCGCCGACCTGCCGATGGACAAGCTGGAGGCCATGGTGGTGGAGCACCGGCTGTCCGACCTGCCGGAGCTGGCCGGCAGGATCCTAGAGGGTAAAGTGAAAGGCCGCGTCGTCATAGACGTCAACGCTTGACCGGGGCCTGAATGGGGCCGCCGGTCTCAGCAGATCAGCTGGCCGCCGTTCACCTCCAGCACCTGGCCGGTGATATAACCGGAAAGGGCCTTGGAGGCGAGGAAGAGATAGGCGGGGGCGCAGTCCTCCGCCGTGCCGAGCCGCTGTAGCGGAATGGTCTTGCGCGTCGCCTCCAGCTTTTCGGCCGACGAATAGCGCGAATGGAAGTCGGTGGTGATCGTGCCCGGCGAGACGCAGTTGACGCGGATGCCGTCCGGCGCGAGCTCGCGCGCCAGCCCCTTGGAATAGGTCGAAACGAAGGCCTTGGTCGCCGAATAGATCGCCGAACCCGGGCTGCCGCCGGTGAGCGCCGAGATCGAGACCGTGTTGACGATGGCGGCGCTTGGCGCCCGGAGCAATGAAGGCAGCAGCGCGCGCGTCACCTCGACGACGGAGGTCTGGTTGAGGCGCACGACGGTCTCGTACTGCTCGTCCGTCAGCTCGGCGGCCGGGAAGCGGCCGACCATCGTGCCGGCATTGTTGATGAGCACGTCGACATGCGGGAAGAGGCTGTCCACCCGCTGCAGGATCGCGCCGATGCCGCCTTCGACGAGGAAGTCGGAATAGACGATATGGGCGCGGGCCTCCGCGACGGCGTTTTCCAGGAAATCGGGCAATGGGCCGGAAGGCGCCCGCCCGCCATGCAGCAGCACATGGGCGCCGCAATCGAGGAACTGCCGGGCGATCTCCAGGCCGATGCCGCGCCCCGCGCCCGTCACCACGACGTTGGCGCCCTTGAACAAGGCCGGATGAAACATGTGCTTTCCTCCCGATGCTCGCCGCAACCCGCTGCCCGCCCAGTATCACAAAAAGTGGGGCGCACTCCAAGAAGGCGGGGCGGATCAATTGATGTGCTTTCGTTTTTGCATATTATGAAAACAAACGAAAGCAATGGGAGGAGCCAATGTTTCTGACAGGTCGCCAGGCGGAGATCCTCGATCTCGCCAAGGCCGAGGGCCGCGTGCTCGTGGAAGACCTTGCGGCGCGCTTCTCCGTGACGCCGCAGACCATCCGCAAGGATCTCAACGATCTCTGCGATAACAAGGTCTTGACGCGCATCCATGGCGGGGCGCTGTTCCCGAGCGGCAACGAGAATGTCAAATACGAGGCGCGCCGCTCCATCGCCGCGCCGGAAAAGCAGGCGATCGGACGCGCTGCCGCCGCCATGATCCCGGACAATTCCTCGCTCTTCATCAATATCGGCACGACGACGGAGGCGGTGGGCGAGGCGCTGCTCGATCACAAGGAATTGATGGTCATCACCAATAATATCAACGTCGCCAACCGTTTGCGCGTCTACCCCTCGATCGAGGTGGTGATTGCCGGCGGCGTCGTGCGCGGCGCGGACGGCGGCATCGTCGGCGAGGCGGCGGTCGATTTCATCCGCCAGTTCAAGGTGGATTATGCCGTCATCGGCGTTTCCGCGATCGATGAGGACGGCGCGCTGCTCGATTTCGACTATCGCGAGGTGAAGGTGGCGCAGGCGATCATCGCGAATGCGCGCCACGTCATCCTGGTTTCGGATTCGACGAAATTCGAAAGGACCGCGCCGGTTCGCATCGGCCACCTCTCGCAGGTCCACACTTTCATCACCGACAGCTGTCCTTTCGAGGGCATTCGCAGCATTTGCCAGGAGCATGACGTGCGTCTCGTGGAGACGTCCTCTCCACTCTGAGGGCGGAAATGACGTTTTCACTCACATTCGTTTGACATTCGAAATGTTTTCGTTTTAACTCCACTGGCTTTCGCAACTGCGCAGATTTGTGCGATGCGAAATGGGAGGGGAATTTGAACGGCGACGTGATCCGCGATATTTTCGTTATCGGTGGCGGCATCAATGGCTGCGGCATCGCGCGCGATGCGGCGGGCCGTGGTTATTCGGTCGTGCTTGCCGAGATGAAGGACTTTGCATCGGGCACGTCCTCGGCCTCCACCAAGCTCATCCACGGCGGCCTGCGTTACCTCGAACACTACGAATTCCGCCTGGTGCGCGAGGCGCTGATGGAGCGCGAAGTGCTCTGGGCCATGGCGCCGCACGTCATCTGGCCGATGCGCTTCGTGCTGCCCTTCCAGAAGGGCGGCCTGCGCCCGGCCTGGCTCATCCGTCTCGGCCTCTTCCTTTACGACTATATCGGCGGGCGCAAGCTGCTGCCGGCCACCCGCACGCTCGACCTTGCAAAGGACCCGGCGGGCGGGCCGCTGAAGAAGCTCTTCCGCAAGGCTTTCGAATATTCCGACGGCTGGGTGGACGATGCGCGCCTCGTCGTCCTGAATGCCCGCGACGCCGCCGATCGCGGCGCGGATATCCGCACGGCTACCCGGGTCGTCACCGCGCGCCGCGAAAATGGCCACTGGGCCGTCGAGACCGAGAATGTCGAGACGGGCGCGCGTGAAAATTTCCGGGCGCGCATGCTGGTCAATGCGGCCGGCCCCTGGGTCGACAAGGTCCTCTCCACCGCCTTCGGCCGCAACGACGTGCACAATGTCCGCCTCGTGCAGGGCAGTCACATCGTCGTGAAGACGAAGTTTTCCGATCCGCGCGCCTACTTCTTCCAGAACCCGGACGGGCGTATCATGTTCGCCATTCCCTACCAGGAAGAGTTCACGCTGATCGGCACGACCGACCAGGACTACCAGGGCGATCCCCGGGATGTTCGCATCAGCGACGCGGAAATCGACTATCTTTGCGCCTCGGCGAGCGAATATTTCGCCGAGCCGGTGAAGCGGGACGACATCGTCTGGACCTATTCCGGCGTGCGCCCGCTCTTCGACGACGGTGCCAGCAAGGCGCAGGAAGCGACGCGCGACTACGTGCTGAAGGTCGAGGGCGGCGATGGCCAGGCGCCGTTGCTCAACATTTTCGGCGGCAAGCTCACCACCTACCGGCGCCTCGCCGAATCGGCGCTGGAGAAGATCGGGGATGCGATCGGCGCGAAGGGGGACCGCTGGACGGCCGGTTCGCGCCTGCCCGGCGGCGATTTCAAGGTCGACGGGTTCGATGCCGAGGTGAAGGGGCTTTGCGCGCGGTTCGCCTTCCTCGCCCCGGCCCATGCCCGCCGGCTCGTGCGGCTCTACGGCACGCGGGCGGCGGCGATGCTGGACGGCGCGAAGGGCATCGACGATCTCGGCCGGCATTTCGGCAGCGACCTTTATGAGCGCGAAGTGCGCTGGCTGATGAAGGAAGAATGGGCCCGGCATGCCGAGGACGTGCTGTGGCGGCGGACCAAACGCGGATTGCATCTGACAGCCGCGGAGGCGGCTGTTCTGGAAGACTACATGGCGGCTGCACAGGCGGCCCCCCACTAGCGACCTTTTCCGGTGGCTGGGAGGAACGACGGAGACAGGAATGCTGGAACTCAAGAACATCACGAAGGTGGCGGGGGCGGAGACGCACATCCATCCGACCAACCTCGTGCTCGAGCGCGGCTCGCTCAACGTGCTGCTCGGCCCGACGCTGTCGGGCAAGACCTCGCTGATGCGGCTGATGGCCGGCCTCGACACGCCGACATCCGGTTCCGTCTGGTTCGACGGCAAGGACGTGACGGGCGTGCGCGTGCAGGATCGCGGCGTCGCCATGGTCTATCAGCAGTTCATCAACTATCCGGCGCTGACCGTCTACGAGAACATCGCCTCGCCGATGCGCATCAAGGGCGCCGACAACGCGACCATCGACCGGGAAGTGCGCAAGGCGGCCGATCTCCTGAAGCTGACGCCCTATCTCGACCGCACGCCGCTCAATCTTTCGGGCGGCCAGCAGCAGCGCACGGCGCTCGCCCGCGCCATCGTCAAGAATGCCAGCCTCGTGCTGCTCGACGAGCCGCTCGCCAACCTCGACTACAAGCTGCGCGAGGAGCTGCGCCTCGAACTGCCGAAGATCTTCGCCGCCTCCGGCGCGATCTTCGTCTACGCGACGACGGAACCCTCCGAGGCGCTGCTGCTCGGCGGCAACACGGCGACGCTCTCCGAGGGCCGCATCACCCAGTTCGGCCGCACGATCGACGTCTATCGCCGCCCGAACGATCTTCTGACCGCGCGTACCTTCGCCGACCCGCCGCTCAACACCATGCAGGTGCTGAAGACCGGCGGCCATTTCGAGATCGGCGGCAAGCCGGTCCTGCCGGTGCCGGCGCATCTTGTCGCGCTGCCGGACGGCCCCTGCACCATCGCCTTCCATCCGCATCACCTTTCGCTCGCCAGCCAGCATCCGGCTTCCGCGAGCCTTCAGGCGCGCACGGCGATTTCCGAGATCGCCGGCTCGGAAAGCTTCATTCACATCGAGTTCGAGGGCAGCCGCTGGGTCATGCTCTCGCCGGGCATCCACGACATCGAGCCGGACGCGGTCATCACCGTCCATGTCGACACGCGCCACCTGATGGCCTTCGGCACGGACGGCAGGGCGATCGCGGAACCCGCGGCCGCGGCGGCCTGAGGAGGAGACCATGGCACGCATCAATCTCGACCACATCCGCCATGCCTACGGCGAAAAGCCGAAATCGGAAGCGGACTATGCGCTGAAGGAAGTGCACCACGAGTGGAACGACGGCGGCGCCTATGCGCTGCTCGGTCCCTCCGGCTGCGGCAAGACCACGCTGCTCAACATCATCTCCGGCCTGCTGCAGCCGTCCGAGGGGCGCATCCTGTTCGACGGCAAGGATGTCACCTACCTTTCGACGCAGCAGCGCAACATCGCGCAGGTCTTCCAGTTCCCGGTCATCTACGACACGATGACGGTCTACGACAATCTCGCCTTTCCACTGCGCAACCGCGGCGTCGCCGAACCGGAAGTCGATCGCCGCGTGCGCGAGATCCTGGAAATGATCGATCTCGCGGGCTGGGCGAAGAAGACGGCGCGCGGGCTCACCGCCGACCAGAAGCAGAAGATCTCGCTCGGCCGCGGCCTCGTGCGCAACGACGTCAACGCCATCCTGTTCGACGAGCCGCTGACCGTCATCGACCCGCATATGAAATGGGTGCTGCGCTCGCAGCTGAAGAAGCTGCACCGACAGTTCGGCTTCACCATGGTCTATGTCACGCATGACCAGACCGAGGCGCTGACCTTCGCCGACAAGGTCGTGGTCATGTATGACGGCCAGATCGTGCAGATCGGTACGCCGGCCGAGCTTTTCGAAAAGCCGAGCCACACCTTCGTCGGCTACTTCATCGGATCGCCGGGCATGAACGTGCTGCCGGCATTCATCGACGGCAACAGCATCAGGGTCGGTGAAGAGACGCTTACGCTCGACTACCGGCCGCAGGTCGCCGCCGGCGCGAAGACGGAACTCGGCATCCGCCCGGAATTCATCGCGCTGTCGCGCGAGGGCATGCCGGTCTCCATCAGCAAGGTCGAGGATATCGGCCGGCAGAAGATCGTGCGCGCCGAATTCGCCGGCAAGCCGATCGCCATCGTCGTTCCCGAGGACAGCGAAATCCCCGCCGAGCCGCGCGTCACCTTCGATTCCGCGGCCATCAACATCTACGCCGATTCCTGGCGTGTCGGCAGGGAGGGCTGACAATGAACAAGACCTGGAACAACAAGGCCTGGTTCATGGTCCTGCCCGTCCTGCTGCTCGTCGCCTTCTCGGCGGTGATCCCGCTGATGACGGTGGTGAACTATTCGGTGCAGGACACGTTCGGCAACAACCAGTTCTTCTGGAACGGCGTCGGCTGGTTCTCCGACGTTCTGGAATCCGACCGCTTCTGGCAGGCGCTCGGCCGCAACCTGCTCTTTTCCGGCATCATCCTGACCATCGAGATCCCGCTCGGCATCCTGATCGCGCTCAACATGCCCAAGAAGGGACTCGGCGTGCCGGTCTGCCTCGTCCTGATGGCGCTGCCGCTGCTCATCCCGTGGAACGTCGTCGGCACGATCTGGCAGGTGTTCGGCCGCGTCGACATCGGCCTGCTCGGCCGCACGCTCCATTCGCTCGGCATCAACTACAATTATGTCAACAACGTCTTCGATGCCTGGCTGACGCTGATCATCATGGACGTCTGGCACTGGACGAGCCTCGTCGTGCTGCTCTGCTATGCCGGCCTCGTCTCGATCCCGGAGGCCTATTACCAGGCCGCCAAGATCGACGGCGCCTCGCGCTGGGCCGTGTTCCGCTATATCCAGTTGCCGAAGATGAAGCGCGTGCTGCTCATCGCCTTCCTGCTGCGCTTCATGGACAGTTTCATGATCTATACCGAGCCCTTCGTCGTCACCGGCGGCGGCCCCGGCAACTCGACCACCTTCCTGTCGATCGACCTCGTCAAGATGGCGATCGGCCAGTTCGACCTCGGCCCGGCCGCGGCCATGTCCATCATCTACTTCCTGATCATCCTGCTGCTCTCGTGGATCTTCTACACGGTCATGACCAGCAGCGACGAACAGGCGTGAGGGAGGAAACCATGACCTCACAGGCAACCACCGCAAACACCATCCAGACGAGCGTTGCGAGCAATGCCGGCGCGAAGGCCGGGGCCGGCTCGAAGCGCAGCCTCTCCTGGCTCATTCCGACGCTCTACATCGTCTTCCTGATGCTGCCGATCTACTGGCTCGTCAACATGAGCTTCAAGACGAACCAGGAGATCACCGGCGTCTTCTCGCTCTGGCCGCAGTCGCCGACGCTCCGCAACTACGCCGTGATCTTCACCGATCCGGCCTGGTATTCGGGCTATATCAACTCGATCCTCTATGTGGTCCTGAACACGGTCATCTCGGTCGCCGTGGCGCTGCCGGCGGCCTACGCCTTCTCGCGCTACCGCTTCCTCGGCGACAAGCACCTGTTCTTCTGGCTCTTGACCAACCGCATGGCGCCGCCGGCCGTCTTCGCGCTGCCGTTCTTCCAGCTCTATTCGGCCTTCGGCCTGATCGACACGCATATCGCCGTCGCCATCGCGCACTGCCTGTTCAACGTGCCGCTCGCCGTCTGGATCCTCGAGGGCTTCATGTCCGGCGTGCCGAAGGAGATCGACGAGACCGCCTATATCGACGGCTATTCGTTCCCGAAGTTCTTCGCCAAGATCTTCGTGCCGCTGATCGCCTCGGGCATCGGTGTCGCCGCCTTCTTCTGCTTCATGTTCTCCTGGGTCGAGCTCCTGATCGCCCGCACGCTGACGACGACGGACGCCAAGCCGATCGCCGCCACGATGACGCGCACGGTCTCGGCCTCGGGCATGGACTGGGGCGTGCTGGCCGCCGCCGGTGTGCTCACCATCATTCCCGGCGCGCTCGTCATCTATTTCGTCCGCAACTACATCGCCAAGGGCTTTGCCCTGGGGAGGGTCTGATGGCCGCCGTCGCAAACCGCAACAACCGCTGGCCCGTGGCGCTTGCCGCCGTGCTCGCTGCCTATGCCGTCATCACCGGCCTCCTCGTCATGGCGATCCCCGTCAAGGACGGCGCGCGCGACTGGTTCGCCTCGCTCATTCCGGGCGGCTGGATGGCCTGGTCGTTCCCGACGGCCATGTTCTTCCTGACGATCTTCACGCTGATCGCGCTGATGGCGGTGTGGGAATATGCCCGTCCGGGCGGGTCCCCGCGCGTCGGCATCCTGCGCTTCGAGACGACCCGCGGCGACCGGCTCTTCGTGTCGCTGCTCGGCTCGGCGTTCATTCATCTCGCATGGCTGGGGCTCGTCGGCCCCAACCTGTGGTGGGCTCTTGCCTTGTCCGTGGTCTACGCCATCGGCGTGTTCCGCTTCGTCTAGGCAAAGGAAAGGGAGGCCCCGGGGAGAATAGGGGCCTTCGCGCATGCAATCGCAAAACCCCAAGGGAGGATCAATATGCGAAAGCAACTTCTGACGACGACGGCAGCCATGCTGCTGGCGTTCACCGGCTCCGCATTCGCGGACATGGATGCCGCCAAGAAATTCCTCGATGCGGAAATCGGCGACCTGTCCGCGCTCGACCGCGCCGGCCAGGAAGCGGAGATGCAGTGGTTCATCGATGCCGCCAAGCCCTTTGCCGGCATGGAGATCAAGGTCGTCTCGGAAACGATCACCACGCATGAATACGAATCGAAGGTCCTTGCGCCGGCCTTCACCGCCATCACCGGCATCAAGATCACCCACGACCTGATCGGCGAAGGCGACGTCATCGAGAAGCTCCAGACGCAGATGCAGTCGGGCGAGAACATCTACGACGCCTATGTCAACGACTCGGACCTGATCGGCACCCATTGGCGCTACCAGCAGGCCCGCTCGCTGACCGATTTCATGGCGAACGAAGGCAAGGACGTCACCAATCCCGGCCTCGACCTCGACGACTTCATCGGCAAGTCCTTCACGACCGCGCCGGACGGCAAGCTCTACCAGCTGCCCGACCAGCAGTTCGCGAACCTCTACTGGTTCCGCTACGACTGGTTCAACGACGAGAAGAACAAGGCGGACTTCAAGGAGAAGTACGGCTACGACCTCGGCGTTCCGGTCAACTGGTCGGCCTATGAGGACATCGCCGAGTTCTTCACCGGCCGCGAGATCGACGGCAAGAAGGTCTATGGCCACATGGACTACGGCAAGAAGGACCCGTCGCTCGGCTGGCGCTTCACCGACGCTTGGCTGTCGATGGCCGGCAACGGCGACAAGGGCATCCCGAACGGCCTGCCGGTCGACGAATGGGGCATCAAGGTCGACGAGAATTCCCGTCCGGTCGGCTCGTGCGTCGCCCGCGGCGGCGACACCAACGGCCCGGCTTCGGTCTATGCCATCCAGAAGTACCTCGACTGGCTGAAGGCCTATGCACCGGCGGCTGCCGGCGGCATGACCTTCTCCGAATCCGGCCCGGTTCCCTCGCAGGGCGAGGTCGCCCAGCAGATGTTCACCTATACGGCGTTCACCGCCGACTTCGTGAAGGAAGGCCTGCCGGTCGTCAACGAGGACGGCACGCCGAAGTGGCGCTTCGCCCCGTCGCCGCACGGCGTCTACTGGAAGGACGGCATGAAGCTCGGCTACCAGGACGTGGGTTCCTGGACGCTGTTGAAGTCGACGCCTGAAGACCGCGCCAAGGCCGCCTGGCTCTATGCGCAGTTCGTCGTCTCCAAGACGGTCGACGTCAAGAAGAGCCATGTCGGCCTGACGCTCATCCGCGAATCCTCGATCGCCCATCCGTCGTTCACGGAGCGGGCGCCGAAGCTTGGCGGTCTGATCGAGTTCTACCGTTCGCCGGCCCGCGTGCAGTGGTCGCCGACGGGTACGAACATCCCGGACTACCCGAAGCTGGCACAGCTGTGGTGGCAGGCGATCGGCGATGCCTCCTCGGGCGCCAAGTCCGCGCAGGAAGCCATGGATTCTCTGTGCGCCGAGCAGGAGAAGGTGCTGGAGCGCCTCGAGCGCGCCGGCGTCATGGGCGACATGGGTCCGAAGCTCGCCGAAGAGCACGATCTCGAATACTGGAACAAGGATGCCGTTGCGAAGGGCAACCTCGCGCCGCAGCTGAAGATCGAGAACGAAAAGGAAAAGCCGCTCACCGTCAACTATGACGAACTCGTCAAGAGCTGGCAGAAGTAAGGCGAACCGGCCGCGGGCGGCGTTTCGCCCGCGGCCATCTCTCCGGCATTTCCGGTAAAGCCGCGAAGCGGTCTTGCGGGAACTGCCGTACCATCCGATCCCCTTTGCCCGCGTGCCCAAAGGTGCGCGGGCCTTTTCGTCTCAGCCGAGCCGCTTCACCCAGAGCGTATCGATGATGGAGGGGAAGAGCGTGTCGAGCATGTCCGTGTCGCTGCCGCATTCGGCCATGCGGGAAAGCTTCTTGTCGAGCGTCAGGTGGGCGAAACCGTGCGCCGTCGACCAGATGCCGATCAGCATGGCCTCGCCCTCGGCGTCGAGCTCCTCGCCTTCCTTCTGGCCGCGCAGGGCACGCACGGTTCGTTCGAGCGCATTCCAGGCCTCGCCCGTCGCCCGGTCGAGTGACGGCTGGTCCCGCAGCAGCATGTCGTGGCGGAACATCAGGTGGAAGCGGCCGGGAAATTCCACGGCGAAGCGCACATAGGCGACGCCCTGCGCCTTGAGGCGTTCGGCCGTGCTGCCGGTATCGCCGGCAATCGCCAGCCGGCGGGCAAGCTCCGCCCAGCCGAGGGCGGCGACCTCCGTGAGAAGGCCCGCCGTGCCGCCGAAATGGTGCGAGGGGGCGGCGGGCGAGACCCCGGCGCGCCGGGCGGTCTCGCGCAGCGTGAACCCTTCGAGGCCCCGCTCGGTGAGCAGCTCGTCGGCAGCGCGGATCAGCGCGTCGCGCAGGTCGCCGTGGTGATAGCCGCGTTCGGCAGTTTTTTTCTCGTTCATCGCAGGCCTCGCAGACATGTCATCTTTACAGTGTAAAGATTATGCGCTAGCACAATGTAAACACTGTTCAGATTTCTGCGAGGTATCATAATGCGTGCAGCCCGTGTGGCAACCGCCGAGACGAGGCGGGAACCATGGACCCTTTCGCAGATGCCGGACCAGGCCGGCCGCCTTGCTGTCGTCACCGGCGCCAATAGCGGCCTCGGCTTCCTGACGGCGCGCGAGCTTGCGAGGAAGGGCGCCGCGGTCCTGATGACCGCGCGCGATGAGGGCCGGGGGGAGCGGGCGCTGGCCCGCATTCGCGCCGAGCTTCCCGGGGCCGCGGTCATGCTCCGCCGGCTCGATCTTGCCGATCTCGACGATGTCGCGGCCTTTGCCGCCAGGCTTGTCGCCGAAGGCCGGCCGGTCGATCTCCTCATCAACAATGCCGGTGTCATGATGCCGCCGCACGGGCTGACGCGGCAGGGCCACGAAACCCAGTTCGGTGTCAACCACCTCGCCCATTTCGCGCTGACGCTACGCCTGCTGCCGCTGCTGTCCGCCGCGCCCGGTGCCCGTGTCGTCACGGTCAGCTCCGAGCTGCACCGGCGCGGCCGCATCCATTTCGAGGACATCAAGGGCGAGAAGGCCTATGGCCGCCTTGCCTTCTACGCCCAGTCGAAGCTCGCCAACGTGCTCTTCGCGCTGGAACTCGACCGCCGTCTCAAGGCGGCCCGCCTGCCGGTGCTCAGCGTGCTTGCCCATCCCGGCTATTCCGCCACCAACCTCCAGACCAGTGCGACATCGGGCGCGCTGCGCCTCTTCATGCGCATCGGCAACCGCTTCCTCGCGCAGGATGCCGAGCAGGGCGTGCTGAACCAGCTCCATGCGGCAACCGCCGAAGGCCTTGTCGGGGGCGAGTTCATCGGCCCCGACGGGTTTCGCGAGATGCGCGGCGCCCCCGCGATCGTGCAGCCGCTGGCCGCCGCGACCGATCCCGTCCTTGCCGCGCGGCTGTGGCGGCTGTCGGAAGACCTTGCCGGCCTCACCTTTCCTTCCGTTGCGGAACACCTGCGATGACCGCCCTGACGATGGACGCCTATCATTTCTTCCGCGCCTGGATGCGCGATCCGCTGCGCGTCGCTTCGGTCACGCCCTCTGGCAAGGCGCTGGCGGACCTCATCGTGCGGGAGATCGGGCCGGAGACCGGCCGGGTCATCGAGCTCGGCCCCGGAACGGGCGTCTTCACGCGGGCCCTGCTGCGGCGCGGCGTCGCGGAGGAGAACATCGTCCTCGTGGAAATGGGAGCGGAATTCGCAGCGCTGCTGCAGCAGCGCTTTCCCAAGGCGCAGATCGCCTGCACCGATGCGGCGCGCATCGCCCGGTTCCGCGCCGTGCCTGCGGGCGCGGCGATCAGCGGCCTGCCGCTGCTTTCCATGCGGCCGGCGAAGGTTTTCGCCATTCTTGCCGGCACCTTCGCGCGGCTTGGCGAGGGGGCAGCGCTCTACCAGTTCACCTATGGCCTGCGTTGCCCGGTGCCGCGCGCCGTGCTCGACCGGCTCGGTCTCTCCGCCGTCAGGGTCGGTGGCACGCTGCGCAACGTGCCGCCGGCCTTCGTCTACCGGATCATCCGCAAGGGCTGAACCGTCCAAAGACCGTTTGCCGGATTCCATGCATTGCGCAGCGCGGGGTCTTCCGCTAAGAGACCCCGCGGTTTCTCCCGCGCGCTCGCGCGAACATCTGGAATAGCGGTACACACAAATGGCACGCATCGTGATGAAATTCGGCGGAACGTCCGTCGCTGACCTCGACCGTATCCACAATGTGGCCCGCCATGTGAAACGCGAGGTCGATGCCGGCCATGAAGTCGCCGTCGTCGTTTCCGCCATGTCCGGCAAGACCAACGAACTGGTCGCCTGGGTGCAGGGCATGCCGAAGGTGACGGGCGCCAACTCGCCCTTCTACGACGCGCGCGAATATGACGCGATCGTCGCCTCCGGCGAACTGGTGACCGCCGGCCTTCTCGCCATTGCGCTCCAGTCGATGGGCATCAATGCCCGCTCCTGGCAGGGCTGGCAGATCCCGATCCGCACCGACAACGCCCACGGCGCCGCCCGCATCCTCGAGATCGACGGCGGTGAAATCGTCCGCCGCATGGGTGAGGGCCAGGTGGCGGTCGTCGCCGGCTTCCAGGGCCTCGGCCCCGACAACCGCGTCGCCACGCTCGGCCGCGGCGGCTCCGACACGTCGGCCGTCGCCATCGCCGCCGCCGTCAAGGCGGACCGCTGCGACATCTATACCGACGTCGACGGCGTCTACACGACCGACCCGCGCATCGAGCCGAAGGCCCGGCGCCTGAAGAAGATCGCCTTCGAGGAAATGCTCGAAATGGCCTCGCTCGGCGCCAAGGTGCTGCAGGTGCGCTCGGTCGAGCTTGCCATGGTGCACAAGGTGCGCACCTTCGTCCGCTCGTCTTTCGTGGATCCCGATGCGCCGGGCATGGGCGATCTTCTGAACCCGCCCGGTACGCTGATTTGTGATGAGGATGAGATCGTGGAACAGGAAGTCGTAACCGGCATCGCCTATGCCAAGGATGAAGCGCAGATTTCGCTCCGCCGCGTCGCCGACCGGCCGGGCGTTTCGGCCGCGATCTTCGGCCCGCTCGCCGAAGCCCACATCAATGTCGACATGATCGTCCAGAACATTTCCGAGGACGGCTCGAAGACCGACATGACCTTCACCGTGCCGTCCGGCGACATGGAGAAGGCGCTCAAGGTGCTCGAAGGCGCCAAGGAGAAGGTCGGCTTCGACGTGATCCAGCACGAGACGGGCCTCGTCAAGGTCTCCGTCATCGGCATCGGCATGCGCAGCCATGCGGGCGTTGCCGCCTCGGCCTTCCGCGCGCTTGCCGAGAAGGGCATCAACATCCGGGCGATCACCACCTCCGAGATCAAGATTTCCATCCTGATCGACGGCGCCTATGCCGAACTCGCCGTTCGGACTTTGCATTCCGTCTACGGTCTCGATAAGAAGTAAGGACCGGCCGACTCGGTGCCGATCTCAAGGATCGCCGGCGTGGCCCACGCCGGTGGAGTAACGTCATATTCGGGAGACGCCACGCGATGAGAGACCTCTCCGCGGGTCCGCGCGTTCTTCTCAAGCGGCTGCGCGAACTGATGGCGGAGCCGCTCGAGCCGCAGGAGCGCCTTGACCAGATCGTGCGCCAGATCGCGCAGAACATGGTCGCGGAAGTGTGTTCCGTCTACGTGCTGCGTTCCGATGGCATCCTCGAACTCTATGCGACCGAAGGCCTCAATCCCGGGGCCGTCCACCTCGCCCAGCTCAAGATGGGCCAGGGCCTTGTCGGCACGATCGCCGCCTCCGCGCGGCCGCTGAACCTTTCCGACGCCCAGTCGCACCCCGCCTTCACCTACCTGCCGGAAACGGGCGAGGAGATCTACCACTCCTTCCTCGGCGTTCCTATCTTGCGCACCGGCAGGGCGCTCGGCGTGCTTGTCGTGCAGAACAAGGCGAGCCGTACCTACCGCGAGGACGAGGTGGAGGCGCTCGAAACGACGGCGATGGTGATTGCGGAAATGGTGGCGACCGGCGAGCTGAAGAAGCTCACCAAGCCCGGTCTCGAGCTGGACCTGTCCCGCCCCGTCGCGATCGAGGGGGCGAGCTTCGGCGAAGGCATCGGTCTCGGCTATGTCGTGCTGCACGAGCCGCGCATCGTCGTGACGAACCTTTTGAACGAGGATTCCGAACACGAGCTCGGCCGCCTCGCCGAGGCGCTCGGGTCGCTGCGCATTTCGATCGACGACATGCTCTCTCGCCGCGAAGTGTCGATGGAGGGCGAGCACCGCGAGGTGCTGGAAACCTATCGCATGTTCGCGCATGACCGCGGCTGGGTGCGCAAGCTCGAAGAGGCGATCCGCAACGGCCTGACCGCGGAAGCGGCCGTCGAGCGGGTGCAGAGCGAGACCAAGGCGCGCATGATCCGCCTGACGGATCCCTATCTGCGCGAGCGCATGCACGATTTCGACGATCTCGCCAACCGGCTCCTTCGCCAGCTGACCGGCTATGGCGCCAAGCTTTCGGCCAGCAGCTTTCCCAACGATGCGATCGTCGTCGCGCGTGCCATGGGCGCGGCGGAACTGCTCGATTATCCGCGCCAGAACGTGCGCGGCCTGGTGCTCGAAGAGGGCGCCGTCACCAGCCATGTGGTGATCGTCGCGCGCGCGATGGGCATTCCGGTGGTCGGCCAGGCGGCGGGTGCGGTGGCGCTTGCCGAAAACGGCGATTCCATCATCATCGATGGCGACGACGGCCGGGTGCATCTGCGGCCGTTGCCCGACCTTCAGCGCTCCTACGAGGAGAAGGTGCGTTTCCGCGCCCGCCGGCAGGAGCAGTACCGCGCGCTGCGCGCCGTCGAGCCCGTCACGAAGGACGGCCGGGCGATCAGCCTCCAGATGAATGCAGGCCTGCTCGTCGACCTGCCGCATCTCAACGAATCCGGCGCATCCGGCATCGGCCTCTTCCGCACCGAGCTCCAGTTCATGATCGCCTCGACCATGCCGAAGGCGGAGGAACAGGAGGCGTTCTATCGCAACGTGCTGAAGCATGCCGGCGGCCGCCCCGTGACGTTCCGCACGCTCGATATCGGCGGCGACAAGGTCGTGCCCTATTTCCGCGCGGCGGAGGAGGAGAACCCGGCGCTCGGCTGGCGGGCCATCCGCCTGTCGCTCGACCGGCCGGGCCTCCTGCGCACCCAGCTTCGCGCCATGCTGCGCGCTGCGGCGGGCGCCGATCTCCGGCTGATGCTGCCGATGGTGACCGAGGTTTCCGAGCTGAAGGAGGTCCGCGATCTTCTCCAGAAGGAAATCCAGCGGCAGTCCAAGATCGGCGAGCAGCTGCCCAAGAAGCTGCAGTTCGGCGCCATGCTGGAGGTGCCGGCGCTGCTCTGGCAGCTCGACGAGCTGATGGCCGAGGTCGATTTCGTCTCGGTCGGCTCGAACGACCTCTTCCAGTTCGCCATGGCGGTCGACCGCGGCAATGCCCGCGTCTCCGACCGGTTCGACACGCTCGGCCGGCCGTTCCTGCGCATCCTGCGCGATATCGTGCGCGCCGGGATGCGCAACGACACGCCGGTGACGCTTTGCGGCGAGATGGCGAGCAAGCCGATCTCGGCCATGGCGCTGCTCGGCATCGGCTTCCGCTCGGTCTCGATGTCGCCGGCTGCGATCGGCCCGGTCAAGTCGATGCTGCTGTCGCTCGATGCGGGCAAGCTCGAAGCGGTGCTGACGCCGGCGCTCGACGATACAAGGCCGACGGCCTCGATCCGCCAGATCCTCACCGACTTTGCGGCCGAGAACGGCGTTCCGCTTTAAAGACCTGACTGGAGTTTGAACGGTGGCGAAGCTTCCCGTTGAAAAGATGCGCGAACTCGAACGCCGTTTCGGCGAGATCGAGGCACGCATGTCGGCGGGGCCGGATTCGGAGACCTATGTGCGTCTCGCCTCGGAATATTCCGAGCTTCAGCCGGTTGTGACGAAGATCCGCGAATACGAGAAGGTCAGCGGCGAGATCGCCGACCTCGACGCGCTGCTTGCCGACAAGGCGACCGATCGCGAGATGCGCGACCTTGCGGAGATGGAGTTGCCGGAGCTGAAGGAACGGCTGGAGGGTCTGGAAAAGGAGATGCAGATCCTGCTTCTCCCCAAGGATGCCGCCGACGAGAAGAGCGCGATCCTGGAAATCCGCGCCGGCACGGGCGGTTCGGAAGCCGCGCTCTTTGCCGGCGACCTCTTCCGCATGTACGAGCGCTACGCCTCCGCCCATAACTGGAAGGTCGAGGTGCTGTCCGCGAGCGAGGGGGAAGCGGGCGGCTTCAAGGAAATCATCGCGACGATCACCGGGCGCGGCGTTTTTGCCAAGTTGAAGTTCGAATCGGGCGTGCACCGCGTCCAGCGCGTTCCGGAGACGGAGGCGAGCGGGCGTATCCACACCTCGGCGGCGACCGTCGCCGTGCTGCCGGAAGCGGAAGAGATCGACATCGAGATCCGGCCGGAGGATATCCGCGTCGATACGATGCGCTCCTCGGGCGCCGGCGGCCAGCACGTCAACACGACGGACTCGGCCGTGCGCATCACCCACCTGCCGACCGGCCTCGTCGTGACGAGCTCGGAAAAGTCGCAGCACCAGAACCGCGCCAAGGCCATGCAGGTGCTGCGCTCGCGGCTCTACGACATCGAGCGCCAGCGCGCGGAAAGCGAGCGCTCCGCGGACCGCAAGAGCCAGGTCGGCTCGGGCGACCGTTCCGAGCGCATCCGCACCTACAATTTCCCGCAGGGCCGCGTCACGGACCACCGCATCAACCTGACGCTCTATAAGCTCGACCGCATGATGGTCGGCGAGATCGACGAGGTGGTCGATGCGCTGGTCGCCGACTACCAGGCCGGCCTTCTCGCGCAGCTCGGCGAACAGGGGCGATGAACGGCCCGACGCTCACCGAGGTGCTGGCCGCGGCGCGGCGCCGGCTTGCCGGAGCGGGCATCCCCGATGCCGCAGGCGACGCGCGGACCTTGCTCATGGGCCTATTGGACCTGACGCCGACATCCTTCGTGACCGAGAGCGGCCGCAGCCTGGACGAGGCCGAGCAGCGCGCCGTCGATGCGGCGCTCGACCGCCGCATCGCGCGCGAGCCGGTTCACCGCATCCTCGGACGCAGGGCCTTTTCGCGGCTCGACCTGGTGCTGTCGCCGGAAACGCTGGAGCCGCGCCCGGATACCGAAATTCTCGTTGACGCCCTGGCGCCCTATGCGAAGAAGATCGTGCGCGCGACGGGCGGCTGCCGCATCCTCGATCTTGGCACCGGAACGGGCGCGATCTGTCTTGCCCTCCTGGACCTCGTGCCCGGTGCGACAGGCGTGGGGGCCGATCTTTCGGCCGGGGCCCTTGAAACGGCGCGGCGCAATGCCGATATCAACGGCGTCGCGGATCGCTTCGAAGCGGTCGAGAGCGACTGGTTTGCAGCCGTGACCGGGGCCTTCGACATCATTGTGTCAAACCCGCCCTATATCGTCCGCTCCGTGGTCGGAACGCTGGACGACGAGGTCCGGCTCCACGATCCGATGCTGGCGCTGGATGGCGGGGAAGATGGGCTCGACGCCTATCGCGCCATTGCTGCCGGCGCGGGCGCTCATCTTCGGGAAAACGGCCTGGTGGCCTATGAGATCGGTTACGACCAGAAGGATGAGGTCACGGCCATCATGCGCGAGAAGGGTTTTTCGCGGATCGAGGCGATCAAGGATCTCGGCGGCAATGACCGCGCCCTTGTCTTTATAGCAGCGGTTGCCCGGTGATTTGTTGCGCAAGCACAGTAAATTCTGCGACCGCAAAGAAAAGACTTGGAATCGGGAAAGAAGCGGGATAGGTTGCGGCCACGCACTGGGCAAGCGGTCATGGCACAGAGATTCGTTCCTGCATGACCCGATCGCGAGGATTGCTCTCTCGAAGAGTTGCTAGGGTTGAAGACTGCCTAGTGCGGGTACCTGTTAATTTGACGTCTTACGGCGACAGGACCACCGACCGGCGTGGTTTGCCCGCGGGTAAGGATGCTTGATCTGGCGTGTCCTGATCAGGCGTGCAGACACATGATCATCAAGACACGATACGTTAGGTGAGTGACATATGAGGCCAGGACAGCAAAACAAGCGCGGCCGCGGGCGTAACAACAACAATAATAACAACAATAACAACAACCAACACCGCAAGGGCGGCAATCCCCTGACGCGGACCTATGACAGCTCGGGTCCGGACGTGAAGATCAGGGGCACGGCCCAGCATATCGCCGAAAAGTACGCAGCGCTTGCCCGTGACGCCCAGAGCGCCGGCGACCGCGTCATGGCGGAAAACTATCTCCAGCATGCCGAGCACTACAACCGCATCATTGCCGCCGCCCAGGCGCAGATGCAGGACCGTTTCCCGCGGGACGAGCGCTCGGACAATGCCGACCGGACGGATTTCAACGATCGCGACGGTTTCGAGCGGGACTCCGACGAGATCGATTCGACGGCCGTCGACGAGCCTGCAGCCGTTGCGGCCCCGGTTGCCCCGGCCCCCGTCGCCGAGCAGCCCGTCATCGATGGCACCGGCCCGCAGCCGATCATCGAAGGCACGCCGGCTGAAGTTTCGCTCGAAGACGAGGCTGCGGCCCCGACCGCCGGCCGCGCGCCGTCGCGCCGCCGCAGCACGCCTCGCCCGCGCCGTCCGCGTCGGGGCGAAGCCCAGGCCGCCGGTGACGAGGCGCAGCCCGCCGGCGATGAGGCTCCGGCCCTCGAAGCGTCGGAATAATCGCCTCCACCATCCCTGAAGAACCCGGCCTCGTGCCGGGTTCTTGCGTTTTGCAAGGCGCCCGCGAAAAATCTCTGGCGGCGGCCAGGCGCTCCCTTTAATTCCAGAAAACCCTCCACCATATTCGTTTCAAGCGGTTGACCGGTCGCAAGGCCTGGGGATCGCATGCATGACAGGCTCGCCTGATGGGAGCCTTATCCTGAAACGTCGACCGGTGCCTCGAAGGGCCGGCCGAGTCCTGGAGGTGAATGATGAACATTGAAAAATACTCCGAACGCGTTCGCGGCTTCCTGCAGTCCGCCCAGACGAAGGCGCTGGCCGACGGCAATCCGCAGTTCACGCCCGAACACGTTCTGAAGGTGCTGCTCGATGACGAGCAGGGCATGGCGACGTCGCTGATCGATCGGGCCGGCGGCAATGCGCGCGACGTGCGGATCGCCAACGATGCCGCGCTTGCCAAGCAGCCGAAAGTTTCCGGCGGCAACGGGCAGGTCTATCTCTCCCAGCCGCTTGCAAAGGTTTTCTCCACCGCCGAAGAGGCCGCAAAGAAGGCCGGCGACAGCTTTGTCACCGTCGAACGCCTGCTTCTGGCGCTCGCGATCGAAAAATCCGCGGCGACGTCCGAGATCCTGGCGAAGGCCGGCGTGACGCCGGGCAAGCTCAACCAGGTCATCAACGACATCCGCAAGGGCCGCACCGCCGACACGGCGAGCGCGGAGCAGGGTTTCGATTCGCTGAAGAAGTTCGCTCGCGACCTGACGGCCGATGCGCGCGAAGGCCGGCTCGACCCGGTGATCGGCCGCGACGACGAAATCCGCCGCACGATCCAGGTCCTGTCGCGCCGCACCAAGAACAATCCGGTCCTCATCGGCGAGCCCGGCGTCGGCAAGACGGCGATCGCCGAGGGCCTTGCGCTGCGCATCGTCAACGGCGACGTGCCGGAGAGCCTGAAGGACAAGAAGCTGATGGCGCTCGACATGGGCGCGCTGATCGCCGGTGCGAAATATCGCGGTGAATTCGAGGAGCGCCTGAAGGCCGTCCTTGCCGAAGTGCAGGCGGAAGACGGCGAGATCATCCTGTTCATCGACGAGATGCACACGCTGGTCGGCGCCGGCAAGGCGGACGGGGCGATGGACGCCTCCAATCTGCTGAAGCCCGCGCTTGCCCGTGGCGAATTGCACTGCGTCGGCGCGACCACGCTCGACGAGTACCGCAAGCATGTCGAGAAGGACGCGGCGCTTGCCCGCCGGTTCCAGCCTGTCATGGTGGACGAGCCGACCGTCGAGGACACGATCTCGATCCTGCGCGGCCTGAAGGAGAAGTACGAGCAGCACCACAAGGTCCGGATTTCAGACTCGGCCCTCGTTGCCGCCGCGACGCTCTCCAACCGCTACATCACGGATCGCTTCCTGCCGGACAAGGCGATCGACCTGATGGACGAAGCCGCCTCGCGGCTGCGCATGCAGGTGGATTCCAAGCCGGAGGAACTGGACGAACTCGACCGCCGCATCATCCAGCTGAAGATCGAGCGCGAGGCCTTGAAGAAGGAGACCGACCGTTCGTCGCAGGATCGGCTTGAAAAGCTCGAGCTCGACCTTGCCGCGCTGGAAGAGGAAGCCGCCGCGCTCACCGCGCGCTGGCAGGCGGAGAAGTCGAAGCTCGGCCGTGCCGCGGACCTGAAGCGTCAGCTCGACGAACTGCGCAACGAACTGGCGATCGCCCAGCGCAAGGGTGAATTCCAGCGCGCCGGCGAGCTTGCCTACGGCATCATCCCGAAGCTCGAAAAGGAACTGGAGGAGGCCGAAGGCCGCGATGCCGGCGACGTCGATCCGATGGTGCAGGAGGTCGTGACCCCCGACAACATCGCCCATGTGGTCTCCCGCTGGACGGGCATTCCCGTGGACAAGATGCTGGAAGGCGAGCGCGACAAGCTCCTGCGCATGGAAGACGAGCTCGGCAAGTGGGTCGTCGGCCAGGGGGATGCCGTCCAGGCGGTCTCCCGCGCCGTCCGCCGCGCGCGTGCCGGCCTGCAGGATCCGAACCGGCCGATCGGCTCGTTCATCTTCCTCGGCCCCACCGGCGTCGGCAAGACGGAGCTGACCAAGGCGCTCGCCCGTTTCCTCTTCGACGACGAGACGGCGATCCAGCGCATGGACATGTCGGAATACATGGAGAAGCACTCCGTGGCCCGGCTGATCGGCGCGCCTCCCGGCTATGTCGGCTATGAGGAAGGCGGTGCGCTCACCGAATCCGTCCGCCGCCGGCCCTATCAGGTCGTGCTGTTCGACGAGATCGAGAAGGCGCATCCGGATGTCTTCAACGTGCTCCTGCAGGTCCTCGACGACGGCCGCCTGACCGACGGTCAGGGCCGTACCGTGGACTTCCGCAACACGATGATCATCATGACCTCGAACCTCGGCGCCGAATATCTGACGGCGCTGGGCGAGAACGAGGACAGCGACAGCGTCCGCGACCAGGTCATGGACGTCGTCAAGATGGCGTTCCGGCCGGAGTTCCTGAACCGGGTGGACGAGATCATCCTGTTCCATCGCCTCCGGCGGTCGGAAATGGGCGCGATCGTCGACATCCAGCTCACGCGTCTGCGCAAGCTGCTGGAAGATCGCAAGATCGTGCTCGACCTCGACGAGGACGCCGTGCACTGGCTGGCCGAGAAGGGCTACGACCCGGTCTATGGCGCGCGTCCCCTCAAGCGGGCGATCCAGAAGCACCTTCAGGATCCGATGGCGGAGAAGATCCTTGCCGGCGAGATCCCGGACGGCTCGACCGTCAAGGTGACCGCCGGTTCCGACCGGCTGCTCTTCTCGCCGCGGGGTGCCGCGGCAAGCAAGGCCGCCTGAGGCCGGTTCCGGTCCTGACCAGAACGAAGCGTGGGCTTTGCCCGCGCTTCTTGCGTTTCATGCCCTTCCGCCGGCCACGCCTTGCCATCGGCCGCAAAATCTTTCCCTTTCCGCAGAACATGCGCTAAGGGCATCAGCCATGACCATGCCGGTATCGACAGACCCGAAATTCGTCGTCCTTCTCGGGGGCGCGCTCATCGTGACGCCGCGTCTTCGCGCGGACATGGCCGGCGCGCGCGTCGTTGCGGCGGATGGCGGCATGCGGCATGCGGCAAGCCTCGGTACCCTGCCGGAACTCTGGGTGGGCGATTTCGATTCGACCCCGCCGGAGCTTGTCGCCGCCTGGCCGCAGGTCGAGCGCCAGCCCTATCCCGCCGCCAAGAACGAGACCGACGGGGCGCTTGCCGTTTCGGTCGCGGCCGAGCGCGGCGCGCGCGCCATCCTGCTTGCCGGCGCGCTCGGCGGGGAACGCAGCGACCATGCGCTGATGCATCTCCTCCATGCCGTCTCGCTGGAAGAGCAGGGGTTTACCGTGAAGCTCACCTCCGGGGAGGAGGAGGCCTGGCCGTTGCTGCCGGGCCGTCGCGACATCGACCTGCCGAAGGGGAGCCTTTTCTCCGTTCTCGGCCTTGCGCCCCTTTCCGGCCTCACCATCGACAATGCGCGCTATCCGCTGAAGGACTTTTCGCTGCCCTTCGGCTCCTCGCGCACCATTTCCAACGTGGCGGAAGGCCCGATCCGCCTTTCGCTCGCCGCCGGCCGCGCCATTCTCATCGCCCGGCCCTACGACCTTTCAGGAGCCTGACCCTTGGCACCGCCCATTCTCAAACTCGATGACATCTTCCTCAGCTTCGGCGGAACGCCCCTGCTTGCCGGCGCCAGCCTGCAGGTGGAGCCGGGCGACCGCATCTCGCTCGTCGGCCGCAACGGCTCGGGCAAGTCGACGCTGATGAAGATCGCCGCCGGCCTTGCCGAGGCGCAGTCCGGCGAGGTCTTCCGTCATCCTTCCGCGACGATCCGCTACCTGCACCAGGCGCCGGATTTCGACGGCTACGACACGGTCGCGGCCTATGCGGAGGCGGGCCTCGGGCCGAGCGACGATCCCTATCGCGTCACCTATCTGCTCGAACATCTCGGGCTCACCGGCAGCGAGGATCCGAAATCGCTGTCGGGCGGCGAGGCGCGCCGGGCGGCGCTGGCCCGGGTGATGGCGCCGGAGCCGGACATCCTTCTCCTCGACGAGCCGACCAACCATCTCGACCTTCCGACCATCGAATGGCTGGAAGGCGAGTTGCAGTCCACCCGCTCGGCTCTCGTCGTCATCTCGCACGACCGCCGCTTCCTCGAAAAGGTGTCGAACGCCACCGTCTGGCTCGATCGCGGCCAGTCGCGGCGGCTCAACCGCGGCTTCGGCCATTTCGAGGCTTGGCGCGACGAGGTGCTGGAGGCCGAGGAGCTGGAGCAGCACAAGCTCGGCAAGGCGATCGAGCGCGAGGAGCACTGGCTGCGTTACGGCGTCACCGCCCGCCGCAAGCGCAACATGCGCCGCCTCGGCGCACTGCATGATCTGCGCGCCCGCTATCGCGGCCACAAGGGGCCGCAGGGCAGCGTGCAGGCCAGCGCCTCGGATGCGCAGGAATCGGGAAAACTGGTCATCGAGGCGGAGAAGATCACCAAGGCCTACGGCGAGCGCAGCATCGTTGCGCCGTTCTCGATCCGCGTCCACCGCGGCGATTGCATCGGCCTTGTCGGCCCGAACGGCGCCGGAAAGACGACGCTGCTCAAGATGCTGACCGGGCAGCTGGCGCCCGACAGCGGCACCGTCAAGCTCGGCACGAACCTGGAGATCGCCACGCTCGACCAGCGCCGCGAGGACCTCAACCTCGACGACACGCTCGCCCATTACCTCACCGACGGGCGCGGCGAGACGTTGCTCGTCAACGGCGAGCAGCGGCACGTCACCGGCTACATGAAGGAGTTCCTGTTCCAGCCCGAGCAGGCCCGCACGCCGATCCGCAACCTCTCGGGTGGCGAGCGCGCCCGCCTGATGCTGGCGCGCATCCTGTCGCGGCCGACGAACCTCCTCATCCTCGACGAGCCGACCAACGACCTCGACATCGAGACGCTTGACCTCCTGCAGGAGATCGTCGCGGGCTTTGCCGGAACCGTGCTGCTCGTCAGCCACGACCGCGACTTCCTCGACCGCACCGTCACCTCGACCATCGCGCCCGCCGACCCGGAAAACCCCGATGGTCGCTGGATCGAATATGCCGGCGGCTATTCCGACATGATGGCGCAGCGCCGCGGCGCGATCGAGGAGAAGCGCAAGGCGGAAAAGGCCGAGAAGGCGAAGGCGGCCGAAACGTCCGCTGCGGTCCCGGCGGAGAACAAAGGCAAGGCGAAGCTCTCCTACAAGCAGAAGTTCGCGCTGGAGAACCTGCCGAAGGAAATGGAGAAGGTGGAGAAGGAGATCGCCGTCCGCGAGGCGAAGATGGCCGATCCCGCCCTCTTCACCAAGGATCCCGCCACCTTCAACAGGCTGGCGGCGGAGATGGAAAAGCTGCGCCATTCCCTGACGGCGATGGAAGAGGAATGGTTGGAACTGGAGATGCTGCGCGAGGAACTGGAAGGCTGAAAAGCCCGAGGGCGCGGGGTTTCAGCGGGTGTTCCATCCGAAACAGCGCCGCGCCCGGCAATATGGGACAGTCTGATCACTGGATGAGAGGAGCTCATCCTGTAACCCGGAAGAGATCAGGAGAGTCCCATGCGCAAGTTCGTCATTTCCGCCGTCGTCGCCGTCGTCGCCGCTGTTTCCTTCGCCGCCCCGTCCCAGGCCGGCTATTACGGTTATGGCCACAAGAGCTACGGCTGGAAGAGCTACGGCCACGGCCATCACGGCTACAAGAAGCATTACCGTGTCAAGCGCCACCATGGTCACTACGGCCATCGTTGGGGCGGCCATTGGGGCGGCAAGGTGTACTACAAGAAGCGCTACTACAGCTACTACTGAGCAGCCGTCTTCCTTCAGGAAGCAAGGCCCGGATGCCTGTCGCATCCGGGCCTTGCCCGTTTCCGGCAGTGGATTGATTCGTGGCGCAAGGAGCGCTATTTAAATCGCTCGTGGTGATTTGGCCGGCCGGCTTGCAGCCACGTTAAACAAGTCGCTAAAGGGCCGCGCGAGGAAAAACCTTCCGTGGACCGGTTGCGACACTGTTGCGGCCGGTTTTGTTTTTTCGATCGAGTGAGACATGCCCATCAAGATTCCCGATACGCTTCCCGCCTTCGAAACCCTCGTTCACGAGGGCGTGCGGGTGATGACCGAGACGGTGGCGATCCGGCAGGACATCCGCCCCTTGCAGATCGGGTTGCTCAACCTCATGCCGAACAAGATCAAGACGGAAGTGCAGATGGCCCGCCTCGTCGGCGCCTCGCCGCTGCAGGTCGAGCTGTCGCTGGTGCGCGTCGGCGGCCACCGCGCGAAGAACACGTCGGAAGAGCACCTGCTCGCCTTCTACGATACGTGGGAGGAGGTGCGGCACCGCAAGTTCGACGGTTTCATCATCACCGGCGCGCCTGTCGAGACGCTCGACTACGAGGACGTCACCTATTGGGACGAGATGAAGCAGATCCTCGACTGGACCGAGACCAACGTGCATTCGACGCTGAATGTCTGCTGGGGCGCGATGGCGGCGATCTACCATTTCCACGGCGTGCCGAAGCACACGCTGGAGGAAAAGGCCTTCGGCGTCTACCGCCATCACAACCGCAAGCCTTCGTCGGTCTACCTCAACGGGTTCTCCGACAATTTCGAGGTGCCGGTCTCGCGCTGGACGGAGATCCGCATCGAGGACATCCGGGCCGTGCCGGAACTCGACATCCTGCTCGATTCCGACGAGACCGGCGTCTGCCTCGTGCAGGAGAAGGCCGGCAACCGCCTCTATATCTTCAACCACGTGGAATATGATTCCACCTCGCTTGCCGACGAATATTTCCGCGATGTCTCGGCCGGCGTGCCGATCAAGCTGCCGAAGAACTATTTCCCGCACAACGATCCGTCGCTGCCGCCGCAGAACCGCTGGCGCGGCCATGCGCATCTGCTCTTCGGCAACTGGATCAACGAGATCTACCAGACCACGCCCTACGATCTGGAAAAGATCGGAACAGGAGCCTGACCCGTGAGCCGTGTCGTCATTCGCCCGCTGCATGAAGATGATGAAGGCGAATGGCGCCGCCTGTGGACCGCCTATCTCGCCTTCTACGAGACGGTGCTGCCGGAGGAGGTCTATGCCACCACCTTCGCCCGGCTGACGGGCGAGGCCGCGGAAGGCGAATATCGCGGCCTCCTCGCCACGCTCGACGGCAAGCCCGTCGGCCTTGCGCACTACCTCTTCCACCGTTCCTGCTGGACGATCGGCAATGTCTGCTACCTGCAGGATCTCTTTGCCGATCCCGACGTGCGCGGTTCCGGCATCGGCCGGGCGCTGATCGAGGGCGTCTATGCCAAGGCGAGGGAGGCGGGCGCGCCGGAGGTCTACTGGATGACGCAGGCGTTCAACGCGACGGCGCGCCGGCTCTACGACCGCATCGCCGACGAGACCCCCTTCATCATCTACCAGAAATCCTTCTGAGTTCGGATTTCGAAAAAGTATGACTTTTCCTGTTGCGAGTGACGAGGAATTGCAGCAGGTTGCCCGGAAAGATCGGCCGACGGAGGAGTGGAGCGTGGGTGCGGAAAATGAAGTGTTCGGCCGTCTGGGGACCGGCGAAGCGGTCGAGCGCGTCACGATCGCCGGCGGCGGGCTGACTGCCCGGGTGCTCACCTGGGGTGCCGTCATCCAGGACCTGCGGCTCGAGGGGCATGATGCGCCGCTCGTGCTCGGCTTCGAGGATCTTCCGTCCTATCTCGACCACTCCCCCTATTTCGGGGCGACGCCGGGCCGTTGCGCCAACCGCATCGACGGCGGCCGCTTCTCGATCGACGGCGCGGATTTCCAGCTCGAATGCAACGAGCGCGGTGTCACGCACCTGCACGGAGGCAGCGACGGCGTCGGCCGGCAGAACTGGCAGATCGCCGCGCAGGGCGCCGACTTCGTCACCCTGGCGCTGACCGACCCTGCCGGCCGCGCGGGGTATCCCGGCAATTGCGCCCTGACCTGCACCTATCGGCTGCCGGGCGACGGCGTCCTGTCCGTCCTCTACGAAGCCGCCACGGATGCGCCGACCCCCGTCAACCTTTGCCAGCACAGCTATTTCAACCTCGATGGCAGCGCCGATGCCCTCGGCCATGAGATTCGCCTCAAGGCGGAGCACTACCTGCCCGTCGACGGGAACCTGATCCCGACCGGCGAAATCCGGCCCGTCGACGGAACCCCCTTCGATCTTCGGCAATGGACGCCGCTGCGCCGGCAGACGGAGGAGGGCGGGATCGCCTTCGATCACAATTTCTGCCTCTCGCCGGGCCGGCAGGCGAAACGCCCGGTCGTCGAGGTCCGTAGCCCGCTTTCGGGGGTCTCGCTGGAGGTGTCGACCACGGAGCCGGGCGTACAGTTCTATACCGGCGCGAAGGTCAGGCCGCCGGTCCTGGGGCTCGACGGCCGCAGCTATGGCGCCTTTGCCGGCTTTTGCCTGGAAACGCAGGTCTGGCCTGATGCCGTCAACCACGGCGATTTCCCCGCTGCGGTGCTGCGTCCCGGCGAGACGCTGCGACAGGAAACGGACTACGCCTTCCGCAAGGGCTGACCTTCGCGAACGGCATTGCCGCAACGCAACAGAATCGAAACCTTTGTAGTGGACAAACTGTTCCATGAGCCTGGAATGATACCGGGACGTGCGGGAGCGAACGCGCCAGGACAGCGCCGGTCGCCCAGGAGCGTATCCGCCTTTCTTTGAATCGCGAAAACGCTCCAACCTTTTGTTTGTCGCAACTCCGCATGCAAAACCGCTTCGCGCCTTTGCCGGAATTGCTTTAGTGGGACCCTGTCCATGAAAATTTCGGATCTCTCCATTTCCCGGAAAGTCGGCCTTCTCGTGTTCCTGATGGGCATTGCCGCCGGCACCATCGCCGTCGTCGGCGGGGGCGGGCTCAGTTCACTCGGCTCGGCGCTTCAGGATACCGGCGCGCGCGAGGAGGTGGCCCGCGAGGCCATGGACCTGCGCATCGATGTCATCGCCATCAGCCGCATGACCTACCAGCTGGCGATCGCGCCGGAAAAGGCGGCGGACTTTGCCGTCGAGACGGAAAAGCGCGCCAAGGAAATGCTCGATCGCCTGCCGAAGATCGCCTCGACGGCCGATGCCAACGAGCAGAAGCTGCTCGATGGTGTCCGCGCGTCGCTGACGCCCTATTTCGAGGATATCCGCGCCATGGTGGCGATTGCTGGCTCATCGCAGGGCCAGGGCCGCGCCGTGATCCTCGCGGCGCTCGACAAGGCTCTGGAGGGCCAGAAGGCCGTTACCGCCGCGCTCAAGGAATATACGACCTACTCTGCCGAAACGCTGTCGCAGTCGCGCGCCGTCGCCATCTCGCGCTCGACGACGACGCAGGCCGTGCTGCTGGCGACCGCCTTCACCTGCATCGTCGCGGGCATGCTGCTCAGCATGCTGCTGGCGCGCAACGGCATCGTACGCCCGATCCAGCGCCTGACCGGCGTGATGTCCAACCTTGCCGCCGGCAAGCTCGATGACGCGATCCCCTATACCGAGCGCAAGGACGAGATCGGCGCCATGGCGCGTACGCTAGACGTCTTCCGCGCCAACGAGATGCAGATGCGCGAGATGGAGGCGCAGGAAGCGGCCCTTCAGGCGCAGAGCAAGGACCTGCAGACGAACATCAGCTCGATCGTGGCGGCCGCTGCCGCCGGTGACTTCTCCCGCCGCATCACCAAGGCCTACGAGGACGAGGACCTGCGCCGCTTCGCCACGAGCGTCAACGAGCTTGTCGAGAATGTCGACCGGGGCGTCAGCGAGGTGCGCCGCGTGATCGCCTCGCTCTCCCATGCCGACCTGACGCAGGAAATGGCCGGCCACTTCCAGGGCGACTTCGCCGAGCTCCAGGCGAACGTCAACGGCGCCATGCTGACGCTGCGCAGCACCATGACCGGCATTCTTTCCACCGCCGGCACCATCACCGGCAATTCGCGCGAGCTTTCCGCCGCCGCCGACCAGCTCGCCCACCGCACGGAGCAGCAGGCTGCCTCGCTGGAGGAAACCGCCGCCGCGCTCGAGGAAATCACCACCACGGTGAAGACCTCGACGACCCGCGCGCTCGAAGCCTCCGAGATCGTGCGCGAGGCGAAGGACAGTGCCGAGAAGTCCGGCGACATCGTCCAGAACGCCATCGACGCCATGGGCCGCATCGAGCAGTCCTCGCAGAAGATCAACCAGATCATCTCGGTCATCGACGAGATCGCCTTCCAGACGAACCTCCTGGCGCTGAATGCCGGTGTCGAGGCCGCCCGTGCGGGCGAAGCCGGCCGCGGCTTTGCGGTCGTCGCCCAGGAGGTGCGCGAGCTCGCCCAGCGCTCGGCCAATGCCGCCAAGGAGATCAAGACGCTGATCAACGCTTCGGCGGGCGAGGTGAAGGGCGGGGTCGCGCTGGTGCTGTCGACCGGCGACGTGCTCTCGGAGATCAAGGACCTCGTCAACCGCGTCAACGACCACGTCGTCTCGATCACCCGCGCGGCGCAGGAACAGTCCGCAGCGCTCGGCGAGATCAACACGGCCGTCAACCAGATGGATCAGATGACCCAGCAGAACGCCGCCATGGTGGAGGAGACGACGGCTGCCAGCCAGGTGCTCGCCAGCGAGGCCGCCCAGCTCCAGGCCGCGCTGTCGCAGTTCCATATCGGCGAGGAGCGCGGCAGCGCCGCCTACCAGCGCCGGGCCGCGTAGGGCACATTTATACCGCATGGCGAAGGGCCAGCGGCCGGAGCCGGCCGCTGGCCCTTCTTCCTTTGATCAGAACGAGCCCTTCAGGCTGCTCTGGAGGGCATCGATGATCCGCTGTTTCAGCTCGGCATGGATGTCCGCCCGGGTGCGGTTGCCGGGGTCGTCGCAGATCGGGTCCACCTCACCCAAGGATTTCAGCAGGTCGGCGCCACCCTCCTTGCATTCCGGCAGGAAGCTGAAATGCACGGCCTCCGCCACCGCCGCATAGGAGGCCTGCGGCACCAGCGCCGCCAGCCTGTCCGCGATCACCGCTTCGGGGATCGCGTCCGCATTGCCGAGATTGATGAAGGCGAGCGGGATGTCGATCGCCTTCAGGCTGTCCGCGGCATAGGCCTGGGCCAGCCCCGGGTCCACCGCGACCACTGCGCGCACCCGCGCATCCCGGTTCGACTGCTCGAAGCGGGCCTTGTCGAGCCTGCGCAGGTCGACCTTCTCCACCGCCACGGGCTTGTCGTCGACATATCCCCGGCCGCCGGAGAACCAGGCGCAGTCCCACTTGCCGTAGTCGTCGCAATAGCGGGCATAGGCTTCGAGATCCGCCCGTGCGCCGGCGATCTCCATCGCCGCCGCGCCGCCGAGCGAGAAGCCGACGACGCCCACGCGTGCCGGATCGATCGTCGCCCGCCAGGCGGCGTCCTGCGAAAAGGCGTCGATCAGGGCGGAGAGGTCGGCGGTGCGCTCCCAGAGTCTTGGCGTTGCGGCCGGCGTCGAATCGCCGCTCGTCGTGCCGGGATGGTTCGGCCCGGCGACGACGAAGCCGGCCTCGGCCAGCGCCGTCGCAAGCCAGCTCATGCCCTCCACCCGGCTGCCCGAGCCATGCGAGAGCAGCACGAGCGGAAAACGCCCTTCGGCGACGGGCGCGTCGCCATGCGCCGGTGCGCCCTTGAACAGCCGGTTGTCGCCGATGAAGAGCGGCGCGCCGCCGGCCTTGGCCGGATACCAGACCGTGACGTCGATATCGCGCCCGCGCTCCGGTGCGAAGACGGTGATCGTGCGGACGCCGACCTCGGCGGCATGGGCGGGTGTGGCAGCCACACTGGCAAGGAGGAAGGCGGAAAACAGGGAAAGGATGGACATCGGAACCTCGTTCGGTAGGACTTGACCGGCAGATCCTCGCCGCGACCTGCCCTTCGTCGCGTCCTCGATCGTGTTTGAGGTCGCCCTTGATCGCGATCGGGATCATGATGCCGGCCAACGCCAACCGATCCGTGCTGCCCCGTGCTCTTCGTTCCCCTGCCTTTCGTCGTCGCCCTCCTGCTGCTCCTGCGTTTCGTCGCGCTCCTGCGCCAGCAGGAAGGCGGCAACCGGCCGTTCCTCGCCTTGATCGGGCTCTGCATCCTGCAATCGATCGCCGTCGGCCTGCGCTGGGGCTATGACGTGACGGCAGTGCGTTATGTCCTGCCCGTGCTGGCGGGCGGCCTGCCGCCGCTGGTGCTGGCGAGCTTCCAGAGCCTCATGCATCGCGACCGGGCGGATCTTCCCTGGTTGAACGCCGCGCCGCCGGTGGCGATCCTCGCCCTTCTGGTGCTGGCGCCCGATCTCATCGACGGTGCGCTCGTCGTCATCTTCGTCGGCTACGCCGTCATCCTCCTGCGGCTCGCCAATGCCGGCCCCGATGGGCTGGACGAGGCCCGGCTCGACGGCGCCGCGGGGGCACACAAGGCGCTGCTCATCGCCGCCGGCTCGCTCTGCCTCTCGGCGTCCCTCGACATCGCCATCGCGCTGGATTTCGAGTGGAGCCGGGGCGAGAACGTGCCGATGATCGTCAGCAACGCCAACCTGCTCAGCCTCTTCCTGGCCGGCCTCACCGCGGCGGTCGCCGCGCGCGCCCGCGCCGTGCCTGCTCCGCCGGAGGAGGGCGACCGGGATGATTCGATGGCGGAACGGGATCGCGACGTGCTGGAGCGGGTCGACCGGCTCCTTGCCGACCAGAAGCTCTTCCGCGACGAAAACCTGACGCTCGCGCGCCTCGCCCGGCGGGCAGGCGTGCCGGCCCGGCAGATTTCCGGCGCGATCAACCGCCTGACCGGCAGGAACGTCTCGCAATACATCAATGATTTCCGCATCGCGGAGGCCTGCCGGCTGCTGCGCGGCACCGACATGCCCGTGACCTCGGCCATGCTCGAATCCGGCTTCCAGACCAAATCGAACTTCAACCGCGAATTCCGCCGGGTCACCGCCATGAGCCCCGCAACCTGGCGCGCCGAAAACCGCCCGCCCCCGTCTTGAGTGGGAATCCCCGCCGCAGAAACACAAAAGCCCCGGCGAACCGAGGCTTCGAGGTCTGGAAGAATGGAGCGGGTGAAGCGATTCGAACGCTCGACCCCAACCTTGGCAAGGTTGTGCTCTACCCCTGAGCTACACCCGCTCATCGTCGACGGCCTGGGGTAGTCGGTGGCCGAAGGTCGCTGCGTTGCGGCGACGGGCGGTATATGGCCCAAGGCTTTTTCAAATGCAACAGGGAAAT
Organism: Shinella sp. WSD5-1; assembly: GCF_963942435.1. Taxonomy (GTDB): domain Bacteria; phylum Pseudomonadota; class Alphaproteobacteria; order Rhizobiales; family Rhizobiaceae; genus Shinella; species Shinella yambaruensis. Next base: position 279,817 of record NZ_OZ012596.1, on the reverse strand, counting down.
GTCAGATTTTGGAGAAAAAAATCCGGAGACTTTCAAAGTCCCGGATTTTCAGGCGGTTGCGCTTGTGCGGTCGAAGCCCTATCAGCGGATGGACGTCAATTGAGCCGGGACAAGCAGGAAAATGACCGAAGCGCAGCCGAAGACCGACAGGGATCTCTTCCAGTTTCTCGACGATCTGGGCATTGCCCACAGCACGAAGGAGCACGCGCCGGTCTTCACCGTCGCCGAATCGGTGGCGCTGCGCGACGAGATTCCCGGCGGCCATACGAAAAACCTCTTCGTGAAGGACAAGAAGGACAATTATTTCCTGATGACCGTCGAGGAGCATGCGACGGTGGACCTGAAGACCGTGCATTCGGTCATCGGTGCCGCGAGCCGCGTCTCCTTCGGCAAGCCGGAGAAGCTGATGGAGTATCTCGGGGTCATTCCCGGCGCCGTCACGGCCTTCGGGGTGATCAACGACACGGCGGGCAAGGTGAAGATCATCGTCGATTCGGACCTGATGGCCTTCGACACGATCAACGGCCACCCGCTGCGCAACGATGCGACGACCTCGATCGGTTCGAAGGATCTCCTGCGCTTCATCGAGGCGACCGGCCACGAGCCGCTTGTCTTGAAAGTCACGGCCTGACATACGATCTGGGGCACAGACACGACATCGAGGCGCTTGGCGCCACAGGAGAGACCCATGAGTGCAGGCGACAATCCCTACGCATCGTCCTATGGCGGCCAGATGAACGTCTCGGCGAGCTTTGGCGGCGCGGCACCGGCGGATGATCTCATCAAGGACACGACGACGGCGAATTTTTCCCGCGACGTGCTGGAGGCCTCGCGCCAGCAGCCCGTGCTCGTCGATTTCTGGGCGCCCTGGTGCGGCCCCTGCAAGCAGCTCCAGCCGATCATCGAGAAGGTCGTGCGTGAAAGCGCGGGCCGCGTGAAGCTCGTCAAGCTCAACATCGACGACCATCCCTCCATTCCCGGCCAACTCGGCATCCAGTCCATCCCCGCGGTCGTCGCCTTCGTCGGCGGCCGGCCGGTCGACGGCTTCATGGGCGCGGTGCCGGAAAGCCAGATCCGCGACTTCATCGACAAGGTCGCAGGTCCCGCCGGCGCCGACGAGAAGGCCGAGACCGAGGCGCTGCTTGCCGAGGCGAAGACCCTGTTCGATGCCGGCGACCTTGCCGGGGCGGCCGACCTCTACGGCGCGCTGCTGCAGGCCGATCCTGAAAATCCGCAGGCCCTTGCCGGCATTGCCGAATGCATGATCGCCGCCGGCCAGCCGGAAAATGCCCGCCAGATCCTCGGCAACCTGCAAGGCCCCGTCGCGACCGACCCGGCCGTCGCGGCGGTGCTGAAGAAGCTCGACCAGATCGAGGAGGCGCGCAAGCTCGGCGATCCCGCGGCGCTCGAACAGGCGCTGGCGCTTGATCCGGACGATCATGCGGCGCGGCTGAAGCTCGCCAAGATCCGCAATGTCGAGGGCGACCGCCAGGCGGCGGCCGATCACCTGCTCTTCATCATGAAGCGCGACCGCGCCTTCGACGACGATGGCGCGCGCCGCGAGCTTCTGCAGTTCTTCGACGTCTGGGGCCCGAAGGACCCGGCGACGATCGCCGCGCGGCGCAAGCTGTCGTCGATCCTGTTCTCCTGAGCCTTTTTCCGGGAGAACGGCGCGGCATCCCTTGAGAAATGCCGCGCCTACCCCACATTCGAGGGGAAGCGCGTTGACGCGGGGCGGGAGACGGATCGCCGCGCCTTGCGCAATGGGAAGGCACTGTCATGCATGTGGGAAATGCGCGTTATCTGAAGCCGGAGGACCTGCCTGAGGCCATCCCCGTCTTTCCGCTGACGGGCGCCCTCCTCTTGCCCGGTGGGCAACTGCCACTCAACATCTTCGAGCTGCGCTACCTTTCCATGTTCGACGATGCGCTCGCCACGCACCGGCTGATCGGCATGGTGCAACCCGTCTTCGGCGCCGACCGGGTGGATGATGCCGCGACCGAAACGCCGGCCCTCTGCCAGGTCGGCTGCATCGGCCGCATCACCTCCTTCGCCGAGACAGGGGACGGCCGCTATATCGTCTCGCTCACGGGCGTCTGCCGCTATCGCCTGCTCGAGGAGATCGGTGGCGACAAGTCCTATCGCAGTTTCCGCATCGCTCCCTTCATCACCGACCTTTCGGCACGCGACGACGAGCAGAGCGTCGACCGCGAGGCGCTGCTCGCCGCCTTCAAGGCCTATCTCGACGCCAACAAGCTGGAGGCCGACTGGGAGAGCGTGGAGCGTGCCAGCAATGCGACGCTCGTCAACTCCATGGCGATGATGTCGCCCTATGGTCCGGCGGAAAAGCAGGCGCTGCTGGAGGCGCCGGATCTCAAGACGCGGGCGGAAACGCTGATCGCCATTACCGAGATCGTGCTGGCGCGCGGCTATGGCGACGTCGACACGATGCTGCAATAGGGCGGGCGTGATGAACTCCAGCACCAGCCGCGTCGATCCCAAGCTGCTCGAACTCCTCGTCTGTCCGCTGACCAAGGGGCGGCTGACCTATGACGCGGCCACGGGCGAACTCGTTTCGGAAAAGGCCAGGCTCGCCTATCCGATCCGCGACGGCATCCCGATCATGCTGATTTCCGAGGCGCGCGAAATCAAGGACTAGGCTGCGGCCTGCCTGCAAAGCGTAAACATTTGAGCTGAGCGAGGGTGGGACACAGCTTCGCCGTGCCTTGTCAATCAGATCGGCTGCCCGACCAGCATGCGCGGATGCCCGCTGCCGGCCGTGCCTTCCGCCTGGCGGATAAAGAAGGACTTCAAGCCCGGCAGGCGATCGACGACGCCGAGGCCGACATCGCGCAGCACGCGTAGCGGCGTCGCATCGTTGGAGAACAGGCGGTTCAGCACATCCGTGGTGATTCCCATGCGCACCGTGTCGAAGCGGCGCCAGCGCTCGTAGCGCTCGAGCACGGAGATCGCGCCGATATCGAGGCCGAGGCGGTCGGCCTCGACGATGGTTTCGGCAAGCGCCGCCACGTCCTTGAAGCCGAGATTGAGGCCCTGGCCGGAAATCGGGTGGATGCCGTGCGCGGCGTCCCCTGCGAGCGCGAAGCGCGGCGCGACGAAGGCGCGGGCGAGCGTCAGGCCGAGCGGGAAGGCACGGCGGCCGCCGACGACCTTCAGCGCGCCCAGCTTGTGGCCGAAGCGGCGCTCCAGCTCCTCCTCGAAGACGAGATCGTCGCTTTCGACGAGGCGGCGGGCATCCTCCGTGCGCTCGGTCCAGACGAGCGAGGACCGGTTGCCGGCCAGCGGCAGGGTGGCGAAGGGACCGGCGGGCAGGAAATGCTCCTCCGCCGTGCCTTCATGCGGGCGTTCGTGCTCCACCGTCGTGACGATGCCGGACTGGCCGTAGTCGAAGCGCACGGTCTTGATGCCGGCCATGTCGCGCAGTTTCGAGCGCACGCCGTCGCAGGCGACGAGGAGGCGGGTCCGGCATTCGGTTCCGTCGGAGAGGCGGACCGTCGTGGCGTGCTGGCCGGTCACAAAACCCTCCGCCGACGTCGCCCAGCGCACGGGAATGCCGAGCGCCTCGGCCTGGCGCAGCAAGCTGCTCGTCACCGCGCGGTTGGGCACCATATGGGCGAAGGGCTGGCCGTCGTCACCGGAGCCGGCGCCCTCGAAGGTGAGGAAGACGGGGCGCACGGGATCGGCCGTGCGCGAATCGGTGATGACCATGCGGCGGATCGGCTCCGCCTCGGGCGCGATCTCGTCCCAGACGCCGACGACATCGAGCAGGTTGCGGGCGGCCGCCACGATCGCGAAAGCGCGCTCGTCCCTCTGCCAGGCCTGTTCCGGCGCGCTGTCGACCACGGTGACGGCGAGGTGCGGGGCGGCCTTCTTGATGGCGACGGCCAGCGACAGGCCGACATAACCACCGCCGGCGACAAGAACGTCGAGCATGGTTGCTTCGGGCATGGTGCACTCCTGGCCGCTTGAGGTCTTCTGCCCCTCTATATAGAGGAGGAGGAACCGTATTCCTACCGTCGGAGCCACGTCCAAATGTCGCGTCAACCTGCGAAGAACCCCGCCATGGATGTCCTTCTGGAGACATTGGACCTGGAGCGGCTGGAAAGCCGGCTGTTCCGCGGCAAGAGCCCGCAGGTCGGCTGGCAGCGGGTGTTCGGCGGGCAGGTGATCGGCCAGGCGCTGGTCGCAGCGACCCGGACGGTGGAGAAGGCGGGGCGTTTCGTGCATTCGCTGCACGCCTATTTCGTGCGGCCGGGCGATCCCTCCGTGCCGATCATCTACGATGTGGAAAACATCCGTGACGGCGGCTCCTTCGCCACGCGCCGCGTCGTCGCCATCCAGCACGACAAGCCGATCTATTTCATGACGGCATCCTTCCAGGACGAGGAGGACGGTTTCGAGCACCAGACACCGATGCCCGACGTGTCGCAGCCGGAAGACCTGCTCGGCGAGGCCGAGCTGAAGGAGCGCTTCATGACCGAGGCGCCGGAGCATATCCGCGCCTACTGGCAGCGCCCGCGGCCGATCGAGCTGCGGCCGGTTTCGCTGACCCATTATTTTTCGGGGGATAAGCTGGAGCCGCGGCAGAACATCTGGGTGCGCACCACCGGCCCGGTGCCGGCGGAGCGTCACCTGCAGGCCGCCGTGCTCGCCTATCTCTCGGACATGACGCTGCTCGATACCTCGCTCTTCGCACACGGCACCTCGGTGCTCGACCGCTCGCTGCAGGTCGCGAGCCTCGACCATGCCATGTGGTTCCATCGCCCGCCGGTTCTCGACGACTGGCTGCTCTACAGCCAGGACAGCCCTTCGGCCTTTGGCGGGCGCGGCATGACCCGCGGCGCGATTTTCACCCGCAACGGCACCCTCATTGCCTCCGTCGCCCAGGAAGGGCTGATTCGGAAAAAGGCAATTGTCTAATTTTTACGCATTATTTTATTGTCGCCTATTTTTTGATCATGTGCGGTGATGATTTTTTGCACCGCAGCATGAGCGCCATTTTTATCCTTTTTATTTCAGAAGCTTAGCCGATCCGTTCGAATCTGGCACGCCCCTTGAATGTGTAGTTCCCAGTCGTGGTGGACGTGATGTCGCCAACGATGAGGAGAGATGGCCCCGGCTGGGGACAAGCACGAAGGATGGGAAACCAGATGAAAATTGTGATGGCCATTATCAAGCCGTTCAAACTCGATGAGGTGCGAGAAGCCCTCACCGCTGTCGGCATCCAGGGCCTGACCGTGACCGAGGTAAAGGGGTACGGGCGCCAGAAGGGGCATACGGAAATCTACCGCGGCACCGAATATGCCGTCAGCTTCCTGCCGAAACTGAAGATCGAGATCGCCGTGCCTGGCGATGTCGTCGACAAGGCCGTCGAGGCGATCGCGTCCGCCGCCAAGACCGGCCAGATCGGCGACGGCAAGATCTTTGTCTACTCGATCGACCATGCCGTGCGCATCCGCACCGGCGAAACCGATTCCGAAGCGCTCTAAGCAAACGGCAGATCAGGGAGCATTCTTACATGTCGTCTAATTCGATCCTCAACACATTCGCCCGCGTCGGTGCCGTCGCGGCAGGCCTGCTGGCGCCGGTGACGGCCCTTGCGCAGGAAGCGACGGAAGCGGCAACCGAAGCCGCACCGGCCGCAGCCGAGGCCGCGATCAACTCCGGCGATACCGCCTGGATGCTGACCTCGACCGTTCTCGTCCTCTTCATGATCCTGCCGGGCCTCGCCCTCTTCTACGGCGGCCTGGTGCGCAGCAAGAATATGCTGTCCGTCCTCATGCAGTGCCTGGTCGTCTCCGCCGCGATCATGATCGTCTGGGTGGTCTACGGCTACAGCCTCGCCTTCTCCAATGGCGGCGGCCTCAACACCTTCATCGGCGGCTTCGAGAAGCTGTTCCTTTCCGGCGTGACGGCCGACAGCGTCTCTGGCTCGATCCCGGAATATGTCTTCATCGCCTTCCAGATGACGTTTGCCTGCATCACGCCGGCGCTGATCGTCGGCGCCTTCGCCGAGCGCATCAAGTTCTCCGCCGTCGTGCTGTTCTGCATCCTGTGGGTGACCTTCGTCTACTTCCCGATGGCACACATGGTGTGGTCGGGTGACGGCGCCCTGATGTGGGACTGGGGTGCGATCGACTTTGCGGGCGGCACCGTCGTTCACATCAATGCCGGCGTGGCGGGCCTCGTGGGCGCGATCATGGTCGGCAAGCGCACCGGCTTCGGCAAGGACATGATGGCGCCGCACTCGATGACGCTGACCATGGTCGGCGCTTCCATGCTGTGGGTCGGCTGGTACGGCTTCAACGCCGGCTCGGCAGCCGCGGCAAACGGCGTTGCCGGCCTTGCGATGATCAACACCTTCACCGCCACCGCCGGCGCGGTCGTCGCCTGGTGCGTGATCGAAACCTTCGGCCGCGGCAAGGCCTCCATGCTGGGTGCGGCATCGGGCGTCATCGCCGGCCTCGTCGCCGTCACGCCGGCCGCCGGTGCCGTTGGCCCGATCGGCGCCATCTTCCTCGGCGCGATCGCCTCGGCGCTTTGCTACTTCTTCGTCTCCGTCGTCAAGAACAAGTTCGGCTATGACGACACCGCGGACGTCTTCGGCGTTCATGGCATCGGCGGCATCGTCGGCGCCATCGGTTCGGGCATCTTCGCGGCCTCCTCGCTCGGCGGCGTCGGCTACGCGGAAGGCATCGGCATGGGCGGCCAGGTCTGGATCCAGATCAAGTCCGTCATCGTCACCATCCTGTGGTGCGGCATCGGCTCGGCGATCCTCTACAAGATCGTCGACATGATCGTCGGCCTGCGCGTCACCGTCGAATCGGAACGCGAAGGCCTCGACCTCTCGTCCCACGGCGAAGCGGCCTACCACTCCTAAGCTGCCTGCGGCGGCTCCCAGCGGCCGCCGCCAAACATCCCGTCGCGGCCATAGGAAATCTATGCCGCTCCTGGCCCGGACCTGCGTGTCCGGGCCCTTTTCGTTTACCGGGCAGAAACCATGCCGCGGGGCTGCATGGTTAACACGCCATTAAGGCTTCCTTCGTAGGGTTCGCAGTCAGGCACAGTCCGCGATTCGGCGGAAAAGGTGCGATTTCTTGCGTGGACCATAGGCTGTAACCATGAGCAGAAGCATTTCGGCAGGACTGGACAACCGTCACGACCGCTTCGTTCTGTCGGCATTCGTCTGGCGGCAGGTGCAGATCCTTCTCGGGATCTGCGTCTTCCTCGGCCTTGCCTTCGCCATTGCCGCGCTCTCCACCTGGAATGTCTCCGACCCCAGCCTCTCCTATGCCTCCAGCGGCGAGCCGGCCAATATCCTCGGCTATCCGGGCGCTGTCTTCGCCGATATCTTCATGCAGTTCTTCGGGCTCGCCAGCGTCATCGCGCTGCTGCCGGTCGTCGCCTGGGGCCTGGCGCTGATCAGCGGCCGACGCTTCAACCGGGTGCCGCAGCGCGCCGGCGCCTGGCTCGGGGGAGCGATCCTCGCCTCCGCGGCGCTCGCCTGCGTGCCCGGGCCTGTCACCTGGCCGCTGCCGACCGGTCTCGGCGGCGTCTTCGGCGACATGATCCTGCGCTTTCCCGCGCTCTTCACCGGCGCCTATCCGACCGGCCTCTTCGCCAGCATCCTCGGCGGCATCATCGCCATTCCCGCCGCTTGGCTGATGGTCTTTTCCGCCGGCCTGATCGGCTCGGTGGCGATCGACGACGAGGAGGATTTCGCGCCCGTTCCCACGCCGAGCCGCGCCCGGACCATCGCCGAGGAAGAGGACGACGACGAGCGGGAAGGCCCGCTCACCGTCCTTGCCGGCGCCATGACCCATGCCTGGTACACCGGCCAGGCGCGGTTCCGCCGCGTCTTCGGCCTTGCCAACCAGCGCCGCAAGGCGCGCGGCATCGAGCAGCCCTACGATTTCAACGAGGACGAGTTCGGCACGCTGAACGAGCCGGCCCGCGCCCGCACGCCCTCCCGCTCCGCCGATCGCGTCGAGCCCTCCCTCGATGGCCGCCGCGCCGTCGCCGCTCCGCCGATGGTTGACGATGACGACGACCTGCCCTTCGACATGGACGAACCGATCGCCCGCCCGAACGGTCTCCTGCCGGACGACGACATGGACGACATCGCCGCCGACTGGGCGCCGCGCCGCGCGCCGGCCCGCCCGCCCATGCCGGCAACGACCGCGCGCGTCGTTCCCGCCGCCGCCCGGCCGAAGCCCGGCCAGCGCATCGAACGCGAGGCGCAGACCTCTTTCGTCGGTCCCGATGGCTTCGCCCTGCCGCCGATCCATCTGCTCGCCGAGCCGAAGGGCCAGGTGCGCGACATGACCCTTTCGGCCGACGCGCTGGAGCAGAACGCCCGCATGCTGGAGGGCGTGCTGGAGGATTTCGGCGTCAAGGGCGAGATCATCCATGTCCGTCCCGGCCCGGTCGTCACGCTCTACGAGCTGGAGCCGGCGCCCGGCATCAAGTCCTCCCGCGTCATCGGTCTTGCCGACGACATCGCCCGTTCGATGAGCGCGATTGCCGCCCGCGTCGCCGTCGTGCCGGGCCGCAACGCCATCGGCATCGAACTGCCGAACCAGAGCCGCGAGACGGTCTACCTGCGCGAACTCATCGCCAGCCGCGACTTCGAGACCTCGAAGGCCAGGCTCGCTATGGCGCTCGGCAAGACGATCGGCGGCGAGCCGGTCATTTCCGACATCGCCAAGATGCCGCACCTGCTCGTCGCCGGCACCACCGGCTCGGGCAAGTCCGTCGCCATCAACACGATGATCCTGTCGCTGCTCTACCGCCTGAAGCCGGAACAGTGCCGCCTGATCATGATCGATCCGAAGATGCTGGAACTCTCCGTCTACGACGGCATCCCGCATCTGCTCTCCCCCGTCGTCACCGATCCGAAGAAGGCCGTCGTCGCCCTCAAGTGGACGGTGCGCGAGATGGAGGAGCGCTACAAGAAGATGTCGAAGATCGGCGTGCGCAACATCGACGGCTTCAACAGCCGCGTCGAGCAGGCGCTGGCCAAGGGCGAGCAGATCAGCCGCACCGTGCAGACCGGCTTCGACCGCCAGACCGGCGAGGCGATGTACGAGACGGAGGAGTTCGATCTCCAGCCGATGCCCTATATCGTCGTCATCATCGACGAGATGGCCGACCTGATGATGGTCGCCGGCAAGGACATCGAAGGCGCCGTGCAGCGGCTTGCCCAGATGGCGCGTGCCGCCGGCATCCATGTCATCATGGCGACGCAGCGCCCCTCCGTCGACGTCATCACCGGCACGATCAAGGCCAACTTCCCGACGCGCATCTCCTTCCAGGTGACGTCGAAGATCGACAGCCGCACCATTCTCGGCGAACAGGGCGCCGAACAGCTGCTCGGCATGGGCGACATGCTCTACATGGCCGGCGGCGGGCGCATCCAGCGCGTGCACGGCCCCTTCGTCTCGGATGGCGAGGTGGAAGCCGTCGTCGCGCATCTGAAGACGCAAGGCGCGCCGCAATATCTTGACGCGATCACCGAGGACGATGACGATGACGGCGAGGGGGGCCATGGCCCGGCCGGAACCGCCAATCTCGACGATTCGGATGATCCCTACGACCAGGCGGTGGCTGTCGTGCTGCGCGATGGCAAGGCGTCGACCTCCTATATCCAGCGCCGCCTCGGCATCGGCTACAACCGCGCCGCCTCGCTGATCGAGCGCATGGAGAAGGAAGGGCTGATCGGCCCGGCCAACCACGCCGGCAAGCGCGAGATCCTCGTGCCGACGGAGGATGAAATTTCGGGGCGCTGACCGGGAACGGGCGCGCCTCCTGCGGCGTTTTCACCGGCAAGTCTCGCGTCAGGGCGAAACGCCATTATGGCGCCGCGTTTGGCCCGCATGAGAAACGCATGAAGGAGACCGACATGATCCGATCCGAGAACGGCCGCGCGACCGGAACGCTGACGCGCCGTAGCTTCACCTGCCTGATGGCCTTCACGCTGGCCGCCGGCCTTTCGGCGCTTGCCCCCACCGACGCCTCCGCGCAGGCGAGCGGCGCCGCCCAGAAGATCGCCGATCACTTCGCCTCGGTGAAGACGATGATGGGCGAGTTCGTGCAGTTCGGCCCGCGCGGCGAGCAGACAGGCGGCAAGTTCTACATCTACCGTCCCGGCAAGATCCGCTTCAACTACGAGGAGCCCTCGCCGATGCGCGTCATCGCCGACGGCAAGGCCGTCGTCATCGGCAATCGCAAGCTGAAGACCTGGGACCTCTATCCGCTCTCCAAGACGCCGCTCAACCTGCTGCTCGGCGAGAAGATCGACCTTTCCGCCAAGATGGTGCGCAGCGTGAAGGAAGAATCGGACCTGACGACGATCGTGCTCGGCGACAGGAACATGTTCGGCGATTCGACCATCACCATGATGTTCGATCCCAAGACCTACGACCTGCGCCAGTGGACGATCACCGACGCGCAGGGCAAGGACACCTCTGTGATGATCTTCAACGTCAAGACCGGCGTGAAGCTCGACGACAAGGTCTTTTCCATTCCTTACGACGAAGTGCGCAACAAGGGCGGTTAATTCGGTCCAAGGGCCTTTTCCGTTTCGCCCTTCATGCGCTAAGACGCCCCGACCGGCCCGTGAAAACGGGCCGGGTGTTTTTGAGGGCGATGGCATGGCACTTTCGATTGCGACCTGGAACATCAACTCCGTGCGGCTGCGCATGCCGCTCGTCGAGCATTTCCTGAAGACCTTCTCGCCGGACATCCTGTGCCTGCAGGAAACCAAGTGTCCGAACGATCTCTTTCCGTCCAAGCCGCTGAAGGCGCTGGGCTACGAGCATATCGTCATGCACGGCCAGAAGGGCTATCACGGCGTCGCCACCGTCTCCCGCCTGCCGCTGACCGAACTCGTCGAGCGGCGCGACTATTGCGGCGTCGGCGATGCGCGCCATGTCTCGGTGCTCTTCCATCACCGGGGTAAGTCGATCCGCCTGCACAATTTCTATGTGCCGGCCGGCGGCGACGAGCCGGATCGTTTGATCAACCCGAAATTCGGCCACAAGCTCGATTTCATCGAGGAGATGAAACTGCTGCACGCCGAGGCCGAGGCCGGCATTTCCTCGATCCTCGTCGGCGACCTTAACATCGCCCCGCTGGAGCACGACGTCTGGTCGCACAAGCAGCTCCTCAGGATCGTCAGCCACACGCCGATCGAGACGGAAGGCCTCATCGACGTCATGACCAAGGGCGCCTGGGTCGACCTCATGCGCCGCAAGGTGCCTGCCCACGAAAAGCTCTATACGTGGTGGAGCTACCGCTCGGCCGACTGGGTCGCCGCCAACAAGGGGCGCCGCCTCGACCATATCTGGTCCTCCGCTGACCTGGAGCCGCATCTCAGCAACATCGCGGTCATCCGCGAGGCGCGTGGCTGGGAACGGCCGTCCGACCATGTGCCGGTGATTGCGGAATTCGATTTTTAAGGGATTGCCCCTCACCCTAACCCTCTCCCCGCAAGCGGGGAGAGGGGACCTGCCTCACAAACGGGTATTTGTTGGGGAAATCGGTGCGGCATATCCCTTCGCCCCGTTTACGGGGAGAAGGTGGCCGGCAGGCCGGATGAGGGGCCTGCCTCAGGCAAACCGCCCGGCAAGCCCCCGCATCTGGCTGATCATCGCCGAAAGGTTTTCGCGGATGCGTGCGTCCACGAGAATGGCAACGTCGGGATATTCCTCCAGCATGCGGCGGAAGAGTGGGCGGTTGATACGGATGACCTCGCTGTCTTCCGTCGCCACGGCCGTATATTTGCGCTCCACGGCGGAAATCATCGCGAGCTCGGAAAGCAGCGTGCCGGCGCCGGCCGTGCCCTCGTCGCGCGTCGTTCCGTCCCGGAGCGTCGAGGTGAGCCGGAACGACCCATAGGCGACGACGAAGCCGCAATCGGCCGAGGTGCCCTCGCGAAACAGCGTCTGCCCCTCCACCAGCCGCCGGCGCTCGGCGCCGAAGGCCATCAGCCGCAGCTTGTCGTCGGCGAGGCCGGCGAAGAGCGGCACGCGGGAAAGAAGGGCGATGTCGTCGCTGAGACCCACGGCGGGCGTTCCTCAAAAGCACGTCCAGGAAAAGTGTAAAGCGGTTTTCCGTTCGGAGTTGCGTGAAAAGCTAAGGTACGATCTTGTAACCGCCGTTCTCTGTCACGAGAATCTCCGCATTGGAAGGGTCCCGCTCGATCTTCTGGCGCAGGCGATAGACATGGGTCTCCAGCGTGTGGGTCGTGACGCCGGAATTGTAGCCCCAGACCTCTTCGAGCAGCACGTCGCGCGTCACCACCTTCTGGTCGGCGCGGTAGAGGTAGCGGATGATCGCCGCCTCCTTCTCCGTCAGGCGGATCTTCTGGCCGTTTTCCAGCGTCAGCAGCTTCTGGCCGGGCTTGAACGTATAGGGGCCGACGGTGAAGGTGGCGTCCTCGCTGCTCTCGTGCTGGCGCAGCTGGGCGCGGATGCGCGCAAGCAGCACGGCAAAGCGGAAGGGCTTGGTCACGTAGTCGTTGGCGCCGGCCTCGAGGCCCAGGATCGTGTCCGAATCGGTGTCGTGCCCGGTCAGCATGATGATCGGCGCCTTGAAGCCGCCCTTGCGCAGCAGCTTCACGGCTTCGCGACCGTCCATGTCCGGCAGGCCGACATCCATGATCAGGAGGTCGATCTGATTGGCGCGGGCGGTCTGTATGCCCTTGCCGGCGGTGGTTTCCTCGAGCGTCGAGAACTCCTCGTAGAGCGAAAGCTGCTCGACGAGCGTCTCGCGCAGGTCGTTGTCGTCATCGACAAGAAGGATTGTGCGGGATGTCATGCTTTACCTCTCGGCATTCCTCTGGAAAGTAAGGGAATTGGGACTTTTGGCAAGCCCGCCCATGGCTTAGCCAGTCAGGTTACCACAAGGCGCGAATATGGCGGAGCGACATGAGCCGGATCACATCTGCTGAACATTGCGTGAAGACGATCCTGGTGCGCCCGGCGCCGGGCAGGAAGAGCCGCGCCATCGTCCAGGTCGGCCCCCTGCGCCTGCCCGCCGCCATCGGCCGCTCCGGGCGAACCAGCCGCAAGCGCGAGGGCGACGGCGCGACGCCGATCGCCGCCATGCCGCTTCTCTCCGGCTTCCTGCGCGGCGACCGGCTGCCCCAGCCGCAAAGCGCCCTGCCGCTCCGGCGCATCCGACCCGCCATGCTGTGGTGCGACGCGCCGAAGCATCCGTCCTACAACCGTCTTGTCCGCGCGCCCTTCAAGCCGAGCCATGAGGAGATGCAGCGCAAGGACGAGCTCTACGACATCTGCCTGGTGCTCGACTGGAACGTGACCGCGCGCCGCCGCCATGCCGGCTCGGCGATCTTCTTCCACCTCATCCGCCCCGGCTATGAGCCGACGGCCGGCTGCATCGCCCTTGCACAACGTGACATGCTGCGCATCCTGCCGCATCTGCGGCGCGGCACGGTCGTGCGGGTGCTCTGAGGATTTTACCGAGGTGGGCTGAAATGCTGCGATGCGGAACCTATATCAGCCTCGACCGTCGCCGGGCTTCAAGGCGCCACGGGAAACCCGCCCGGGTTCAAGCACGCCATTTTTTCACGGAGAGATTCTGATGAGCGATCAACCGACAATCCTGTTTCACGACGGCAACAGCATTCCCCAGGTCGGCCTCGGCGTCTGGCAGACCCCGAACGACACGGCCGTGACCGCGGTCAAGGCCGCGCTTGACGCCGGCTATCGCCATATCGACACGGCCGCGATCTATGAGAACGAAGCGGGCGTCGGCGAGGGCATCCGCGCCTCCGGCATTGCCCGTTCGGAGATCTTTCTCACCACGAAGCTCTGGAATTCCGACCAGGGCTACGATGCGACGCTGAAGGCCTTCGACGCCAGCCTGAAGCGGCTCGGCACCGACTATGTCGATCTCTACCTCATCCACTGGCCGGCGCCGAAGCGCGATCAGTATGTCGACAGCTGGAAGGCCTTCATCCAGCTCCAGAAGGAAGGCCGCGCCCGCTCGATCGGCGTGTCCAACTTCTATCCGGAGCACCTGCAGCGCCTGATCGACGAGACCGGCATCACCCCGGTGATCAACCAGATCGAGCTGCATCCGGACTTCCCCCAGAAGGAGGCCCGCGCCTATCACGACAAGCACCGGATCGTCACCCAGTCCTGGAGCCCGCTCGGCCAGGGCACGCTGCTGGAAAACCCGGTCGTCGCCAAGGTCGCGGCAAAACACGGCCGCACGCCGGCGCAGGTCATCACCCGCTGGCACATCGACAACGGGCTGGTGGTGATCCCCAAATCCGTGACGCCGTCGCGCATCGTGGAGAATTTCAAGGTATTCGACTTCAAGCTCGACGACGAGGACATGGCGACCTTCGCGAGCCTCGAAAAGGACGGCAAGCGCATCGGTCCCGATCCGATGACGGCGACGTTCTAAGCCAGCCAAACCGCAAAACCTCTCCTCCGTCATGCTCGGGCTTGACCCGAGCATGACGTGGAGGGTGGGGTGACGGGCGTCGCTGATACGCGCTGATGGCTGCATTGGGGCGGCTTGGCCGCCCGTTTCGTCTATGGCAGCGTCCTCGGCGTCACGAAGCTTTCGAGCCGGCCTGCTCCGGGCGCAATGTCCGTCCACGTCTCGATGTCGAAAGCGATGACGGCAAGCCCCGCCGTCGGGAATTTTGTCCGTAGCCGCGCCAGCGCCGTTGCCTCGCCCTGCGGCGCGAGCAAGGCCGCCACATCCTCGAAACCCGGATTGTGACCGATGACGAGCAGCGTCTCGCTCTCCGCCGGCGCTTGCCGGATCGCCGCGAGGACGGCCGCCGGTTCGGCTTCGTAGATCGACGCCACCGTGCGGGACGGGCAAGGCTTTGCGAGGGCCGGCGAGACGAGGGCCCAGGTTTCCTGCGTGCGCCGGGCCGAGGAGACCAGCGCGAAATCCGGCTCAAGGCCTTCCGACACAATATAGGCCCCCATGCGCGGGGCATCGCGGCGGCCGCGATCGGCGAGGGGGCGGGCGTGGTCTTCGACGCCCTCGGGCCAGGCGGACTTGGCGTGGCGGAGGAGGAGAAGGCGTTTCACGGGAATCTCTCCTTCAAACGAGAAGGCCGGGAGCATGCTCCCGGCCCTCTATCACGATGGCGATGAAGCCGTGATCACTTCCAGTCGCGGATATCGACGAAGTGGCCGGCGATCGCGGCGGCGGCGGCCATGGCGGGCGAGACGAGATGCGTGCGGCCCTTGAAGCCCTGGCGGCCCTCGAAGTTGCGGTTCGAGGTGGAGGCGCAGCGCTCGCCCGGCTTCAGGCGGTCGTCGTTCATGGCGAGGCACATGGAGCAGCCCGGCTCGCGCCAGTCGAAACCGGCTTCCTTGAAGATCCTGTCGAGGCCTTCGGCTTCCGCCTGCTCCTTCACGAGGCCGGAGCCCGGGACGATCATGGCATCGACGGTGGAGGCGACCTTCCTGCCCTCGACGACGGCGGCGACGGCGCGCAGGTCCTCGATGCGGCCATTGGTGCACGAGCCGATGAAGACACGGTCGATGGCGATGTCGGTGATCTTCGTGCCCGGCTTCAGGCCCATATAGTCGAGCGCGCGCCACTTGGAGGAGCGCTTGGTCTCGTCCTCGATATCGTCGGGGTTCGGCACGACACCTTCGACGGAGACGACGTCCTCCGGCGAGGAGCCCCAGGAGACGATCGGCGGCAGGTTGGCGGCGTCGAGCACGACGACGCGGTCGAAATGCGCGCCTTCCTCGGTGTAGAGCGTCTTCCAGTAGTCGAGCGCCATCTCCAGCGCCTTGCCCTTGGGCGCGCGCGGCTTGTCCTTGATGTATTCGAAGGTGGTCTCGTCCGGCGCGATGAGGCCGGCGCGGGCGCCGCCTTCGATCGTCATGTTGCAGATCGTCATGCGGCCTTCCATCGAGAGCGAGCGGATCGCCTCGCCGGCGAACTCGATGACGTGGCCGGTGCCGCCGGCGGTGCCGATCTCGCCGATGATGGCAAGGATGATGTCCTTGGCCGTCACGCCTTCGGGAAGCTTCCCGTCGACGCGCACCAGCATGTTCTTCGCCTTCTTCTGGATCAGCGTCTGGGTGGCGAGGACATGCTCCACCTCGGAGGTGCCGATGCCGTGCGCCAGCGCGCCGAACGCGCCGTGCGTGGAGGTGTGGCTGTCGCCGCAGACGATGGTCATGCCCGGCAGGGTAAAGCCCTGCTCGGGGCCGACGATGTGCACGATGCCCTGGCGCACGTCCTTTTCGGAATAGTATTCCACGCCGAAATCGGCGGCGTTCTTGGCGAGCGCCTCGACCTGGATCCGGCTTTCCTCGTTCTTGATGCCCTGATGGCGGTCCGGCGAGGTGGGAACGTTGTGGTCGACGACGGCGAGCGTCTTTTCCGGCGCGCGCACCTTGCGGCCGGCCATGCGCAGGCCCTCGAAGGCCTGCGGCGACGTCACTTCGTGAACGAGGTGACGGTCGATGTAGAGAAGACAGGTTCCGTCTTCCTGGCGGCTGACGATATGGTCGTCGAAAATCTTGTCATAGAGGGTACGGGGTGCGCTCATGGCTCTTCATCCGCTTGGCATGTTTAGGGTACAGGAATTTGGCGAGCGCGTGGCTCGCAGGATCGAGAGCGATCAGGATAGGCGGCTGATAAGCGCGCCGAAGACACGCGCAAAGAAGCGTGCCGGCAGGCGCTTGTGATCCTGCAGCACGACGACATGCTTTTCCGTGCATCCGAACTTGGATTCCATGCCCCGCATATAACGATTTTTTGACGGCACGGCAAGTTGATGCGCGGCGACCGTCTGATCATCCGTGCGCGCAGGGATCACGTCCGCCGGAGACGTCTTTCCAGCGCCCGCAGGGCCAGGGAAAGGCCGATCGTCAGGATGAGGTAGACATAGGCGACGATGGAATAAGTCTCGAAGAAGCGAAACGAGCCCGACGCGTAGACCTTGCCCATCTGGGTGATGTCCGCGACGCCGAGCACGGAGACGAGCGAGGAATCCTTCACCATCGCCACGAAGTCATTGCCGAGCGGCGGCAGGATGACGCGCACGGCCTGCGGAAAGACGACGAGGCGGAAGCGCTGGAAGCGCGACAGGCCGAGCGCCTTCGCGGCCTCGATCTGCCCCTTGTCGACGGACTGGATGCCCGCGCGAAAGACCTCGGCGATGAAGGCGGAATAGCCGATCATCAGCGCGATGATCGCCCGCCACATCAGCGAGAGGTCGCGCACCTGCACCGGTTCCAGGTAGCCGGCGGCAAGGAGCGGGCCGATCGCGAAGTTGATCACCGCCACCAGCGCCGGGGCGCCGACGAAGGCGATGTAGAAGAGCAGGACGAGCACCGGCACGCCCCGGATCACCTCCGTGTAGAAGCGGGCGATCTGGCGCAGCACCTTGCTTTCGGAGAGCGCCATCAGGGCGACGGCGAGGCCGAGCAGGGTGGCGAGCAGGAAGGCGACGAGGGTCACGAAGATCGTCACCCACAGTCCCTTCAGCACGACGCTGAACACCTGCCTGTAGAGGTCATTGGCAATGATGACGCCGGCAAGCGCCAGCGCGATGACGCTGAGGGCGACCAGCCACCAGGGATAGTCGCCCTTCGCCGTATCAGGGGAAGCGGGAGCCATGACTGCCCGTCACTCACCCATCTTGTAGTCGAGGAACCACTTCTTGTTGAGGCTTTCCAGCGTGCCGTCCGCCGTCAATGCCGCGATCGCCGCGTTGACCGGGGCGACGAGATCGGAGCCCTTCGGGAAGATGAAGCCGAAGTCCTCGGTGCCGAGCGGCCCGCCGACCACCTTGAGCTTGCCGCCCGAGGCGTCGACATAGCCCTTGGCCGCGACGCTGTCGGTAAGCACCAGGTCGACGTCGCCGGCCTGCAGCGCCTGCACGGTCGCGCCGAAGGTTTCGAACAGCTTGATGCGCGGGTTCTGCTCGTTGCCGTCGAGGATTTCATAGACGGCGGTGTAGAAGGGCGAGGTGCCGGGCTGGGCGGCGATCAGGCCGTCGTTCAGCGCCGCGAAGGATTTCGCGTCGTTGAAGCGCTCCTCGTCGCCACGCACCAGCATGAACTGCTGCGAACGCATGTAGGGGTCGGAGAAGTCGACCTTCTCCTTGCGGTCGTCCTTGATGGTGATGCCGGTCATGCCGATATTGTACTGGTTGTCGGAGACCGCCTGGATCATCGTGTCCCAGCTGGCGTTCTGGTATTCGACCTTGAAGTTCAGCCGCTTGGCGATCTCGTTCATCGCGTCATATTCCCAGCCGATCTGCTCGCCCGACTTCGGATCGACGAATTGCAGCGGCGGATAGGCGTTTTCCGTAACGACGACGACGGTCTTGCCGCCGAGGTCGGGCAGGTCCGTGGCAAAGGCGAGAGCGGGCATGAGGGCGGCGGCGGCAAGGCCTGCGAGAACGGCGCGGCGGGAAAACATCGAAACAGGCTCCTGAAATTGTGGCGGCGGAACACTCTCACAGGTTCAGGCAGGGAGGCAAGCACGGCGCTTGCGTGCAAAGGCTTTTCCGTAAAACAAAAAAGCCGCCGGCAAGGCCGACGGCTTCTTCGAATGGATGCGGCTGCCGGATTATTCGGCGGCGGCTTCCGCGGCCTTTGCGGCCTCGGCAGCTTCTGCTGCGGCCTTTTCAGCGGCGAGCGCCTGGGCGGCTGCCACCTTCTCGGCCTCGAGACGTGCCTTTTCCTCGGCAATAGCCTGACGCTCGGCATCGTTCAGCTTGCGGGCGCGCGTGCCGGTGTTCTCGACGATACGAGCCGACTTGCCGCGGCGATCGCGCAGGTAGTAGAGCTTGGCGCGGCGGACCTTGCCGCGGCGCACGACGTCGACGCTTTCGACGAGCGGCGAGTAGATCGGGAAGACGCGCTCGACGCCTTCGCCGTAGGAGATTTTGCGAACGGTGAAGCTCTCGTTGAGGCCGCCGCCGGAACGGGCGATGCAGACGCCTTCATAGGCCTGCACGCGGGTACGCGAACCTTCCGTGACGCGCACGTTGACGCGGACGGTGTCGCCCGGGGAGAATTCCGGGAGGGTGCGCTTGGCTTCGATCTTCGCGGCCTGTTCGGCTTCGAGCTGCTGGATGATGTTCATCGGTCTAACCTTCTGGTTCTTCTGAAACAGCCAGAGCGCTCGACGGTCACCTTCCGGGGCATGGCCTCTAAGGTTAGTCCGTTGCCGGACGGAGCGGATTCGCCATTCTTTGATTGCAGGTCGGCGGGAGTAATCCCAAATCCGTGCGGGCCAATACACCAAACGAACCGGCTTGTCATCCCCTAAAGCACATCGCGACCTTTCCGATACCCTCCTTGCGCTTCAGGGCCTTGGTTTTTCGCATGCCGCTGTCGCAAAACCGCTGCGCATTTTTGCGCGACATGCCGCAACGGCAAAAGAAACCGCGCCGGAAGGGCGGTTCTTCGGGCCTTGCCGCCCTTCCGGCGCCACGCTATCACGCGCTTGAGGAGGGCGCGGCCACAGCCGCCGTGCCAGGGGAGCATCATGACCGTTGTCGACGCCATCTTTCTGTTCATCGCGGGCTTCCTCTCCGGCGTGGTAAACGCCATCGCCGGCGGCGGCACGTTCCTGACCTTCGGCGCGATGACACTGACCGGCCTGCCGCCGATCGTCGCCAACGCCACCTCTTCGATCACCCAGTTTCCCGGCTACGTCACCTCGACGCTCGCCTATGCCAAGGAAATCCGCGCCGACTGGAAGGAAGCGCTGCTGCTCGGCGCGCTGTCGCTTGTCGGCGGCCTTGCCGGGGCCATGCTGCTGCTCTCGCTCTCCAATCCCTCGTTTCGTGCGCTGGTGCCGTGGCTCCTGCTGGCGGCGACCGCGATCTTTGCGGCCGGACCCTATCTCAAGCCCAGGACGCTGAGCCCGGAAAAGCCGATCTCGCCGCTCGGCCTTGCCCTCCAGGGCATCACCTCGATCTATGGCGGCTTTTTCGGTGCGGGCATGGGCATCATGACGCTCGCCGTGCTGGGCCTCACCAAAGGCGGCGACTATCACAGGCTGAACGCGCTGAAGAATTTCGTCGCCGTCGTCATCGCGGCCATGGCGATTGTCGTCTTCGCCAGCGGCGGCGTGGTCGGTTGGCCGCAGGCGGCGGTCATGGTGCCGGCGGGCGCGATCGGCGGCTATGCCGGCGTCTGGGCGGCGCGGCGCGTGCCGCAGCCGGTCATCCGCGGCCTAGTGGTCGCGGTCGGCCTCGCGCTGACGGTCTATTATTTCGTGACAGGCTGAGCGGGGAGAAGGTCGGGCCGACGCGCGCGCGTCAACTGTTCCGCCTCCTCGCGCCGCCATTTCTCGATCGCCGCGTGGTGGCCGGAGGTGAGAACGCCAGGGATCTCCATGCCTTCCCAGACCTGCGGGCGGGTATAGTGCGGGTGCTCCAGCAGCCCGCCCTCGAAGCTCTCGTGTTCGCCCGAAAGCGCATTGCCCATGACGCCCGGCAGGATGCGCACCACGGCGTCGAGCAGGATCATCGCCGCCGGCTCGCCGCCGGAGAGTATGTAATCGCCGATCGAGACCTCTTCGAGCTGCCGCCCGTCGATGACGCGCTGGTCAACGCCCTCGAAGCGGCCGCAGACGATG
Source organism: Shinella sp. WSD5-1 (assembly GCF_963942435.1). Lineage (GTDB taxonomy): Bacteria > Pseudomonadota > Alphaproteobacteria > Rhizobiales > Rhizobiaceae > Shinella > Shinella yambaruensis. The sequence continues at coordinate 259,180 of NZ_OZ012596.1, read as the reverse complement.
ACGGCGCCGTCGCCTGCCGCCAGCTCCCGGACGCGGGCCTGCGTCAACGGGCGCCCGCGCGGGCTCATCAGCAGGCGCGGGCGGCTGTCGCCTTCAGAGGCGTGGTCGATGGCGCGGGCAAGCACATCCGGCTTCAGCACCATGCCGGCGCCGCCGCCGGCCGGCGTGTCGTCCACCGTGCGGTGGCGATCGGTGGTGAAATCGCGGATCTGCACGCAGTCGAGCGCCCAGTCGCCGCGCGCGAGCGCCTTGCCGGAGAGCGACTGCCCGAGAAACCCCGGGAACATCTCCGGATAGAGCGTCAGGATGGTGGCGCGGAAAGCCACGTCACTCTCCGCCGTCGTCTTGCGGCGGACGGCGGCGCCGGCTGCCCGGGCCATCGTTTCCGTCATCCTCCAGGCCGGCGGCGACGGCGTCGATCAGAAGGCGCCCGCCTTCGAGGTCGATCTCCAGCACGGCCGCTTCGGAGAAGGGAATGAGCACGGGCCGCTTGCCCGGCCCCTTGAGTTCGAGAAGGTCGCCCGCGCCGAAATCGAAGATGCCCGTCACCTTGCCGTGGCTGCGGCCGGCGGTATCGACCGCTTCCAGCCCTTCGAGGTCGGCATAGAAGAATTCGTCCTCGTCCAGTTCCTCGTCCGGCAGGTTGTCACGTTCGATATAGAGGTCGGTGCCGGTAAGCGCCTCGGCGGCATTGCGGTCGTTGATGCCGCGAAAGCGCACCACGACGACATTCTTCGCCTCGCGCACTTCGAGCACCTCGAAGGAGCGGCCGTCCTCGGTATGGAGATGGCCATAGTCGCCGATCGCCGTCGGGTCGATCGTATAGGATTTCACGCGGACCTCGCCGCGCAGGCCCTGTGCCGCGCCGACGGTGCCCATGAGGACGGGATTTTCCAGTTTCGCCATGGTTCGGTTCCGTGTGTTTCGGGACGCCTAGGCTTTATTATGTTCATGCCAAGGCTCCAAATGAAAACGGGCGGCATGAAACACGCCGCCCGTTTTCTGGAAAAGCCGCGAAGGATTATTCGCCGGCGGCGGCAGCAGCGGCGTCTTCTTCCTTCTGCTTCTTCTCGGCAGCGCGCTCGAGGGCCTTCTTGCCCGGCTTTGCCTTTTCCGGGTTGTTGCGGGCGTCGCGCTTCACGACGCCGGCTTCATCGAGGAAGCGGGCAACGCGGTCGGTCGGCTGGGCGCCCTTGGCGAGCCATTCCTTGGCGCGGTCGGCGTCGATCTGCACGCGGCCCGCGTCGTCCTTGCCGAGCATCGGGTTCCAGGAGCCGAGCTTTTCCAGGAAACGGCCGTCGCGCGGCGAGCGGGCATCGGCAACGACGATCTGGTAGTACGGGCGCTTCTTGGAGCCACCGCGGGCGAGACGGATTTTCAGGGACATGTCATTACTCCTTGGATGTGACGTGAGCCGCTTTTCTCAAGCGGTGTTCTGGTTTGCGCCGCTGTGCTCAGCGGCAATGGCTTCATGGTGCCGGATCACCTCGCGGATGATGAAGTTCAGGAACTTCTCCGCGAAATCCGGATCCAGATTGGCATCCTTCGCCAGGCGGCGAAGGCGTTCGATCTGGTATTCCTCGCGCGCCGGGTCGGCCGGCGGCAGTTCATGCGTCGCCTTGAGCACGCCCACCGCCTGGGTACAGCGGAAGCGTTCGGCGAGCATATGCACAAGGGCAGCGTCGATATTGTCGATCGATTGCCGGTATTCCCCCAATTGCTGCTTGACCTTCGGATCGATCGTCATGCCGCGTCCCCTCACTTCTTCTTCGGCAGGCCGGGAAGGCCCGGAAGGCCGCCGAGACCGGGCAGGCGTCCGCCGCCGAGGCCCGGAAGGCCGCCACCGCCAAGGCCCGGCAGGCTGCCCGGCTTGATGCCGGCCGCTTCCGCCTGCTTGGCGAGCGCCTCAAGCTGCTTCGGATCCATCTTGGACAGGTCGGGCATGCCGCCCATGCCGCCGCCAAGGCCCATCTTGCTGGCAAGGCCGCCCATCATCTGCTTCATCATGCCGCCCTTCTTGCCGCCCATCATCTTCATCATGTCCGCCATCTGGCGGTGCATCTTCAGAAGCTTGTTGATGTCGCTGGCATCGGTGCCGGAGCCGGCGGCGATGCGCTTCTTGCGGGAATGCTTGAGCATGTCGGGATTGGCGCGCTCGGCCTTGGTCATCGAGTTGATGATGGCGATCTGGCGGCCGAACAGCTTGTCGTCGAGGCCGGCGGCGGACATCTTGTCCTTCATGCCGGCCATGCCGGGCATCAGCCCCATGATGCCGCCCATGCCGCCCATCTTCTGCATCTGGCGCAGCTGGTCGGCAAGGTCGTTGAGGTCGAACTTGCCCTTGGCCATCTTGGCGGCCATGGCGGCCGCCTTCTCGGCGTCGATGTTCTCCGCCGCCTTCTCGACGAGCGAGACGATGTCGCCCATGCCGAGGATGCGGTCGGCGACGCGGCGGGGGTGGAATTCCTCCAGCTCGCCCATCTTCTCGCCGACGCCGATCAGCTTGATCGGCTTGCCGGTGACGGCGCGCATGGAAAGGGCCGCGCCGCCGCGGCCGTCGCCGTCCATGCGGGTGAGGACCAGGCCGGTGATGCCGACGCGGTCGTCGAAATTGCGGGCGAGGTTGACGGCATCCTGACCGGTCAGCGCATCGGCGACGAGCAGGATCTCGTGCGGATTGGACTTCCGCTTGATCTCCGCCATCTCGATCATCAGCGGTTCGTCGATATGGGTGCGGCCGGCGGTGTCGAGGATGACGACGTCATGGCCGCCGAGCTTTGCGGCCTGCACGGCGCGGGCGGCGATATCGGTCGGCGACTGGCCGGCGATGATCGGCAGGGTATCGATGCCGGTCTGTACGCCGAGCTGGCGAAGCTGCTCCTGCGCGGCCGGGCGGCGCGTGTCGAGCGAGGCCATCAGGACCTTCTTCTTGTCGCGCGTCTTCAGCCGGTTGGCGATCTTGCCGGACGTCGTCGTCTTGCCGGAGCCCTGCAGGCCCACCATCATGATGACGACGGGGGCGGCGGCGTTGAGGTCGATGGAGACGCCTTCGGAGCCGAGCATCGAGACCAGCTCGTCATGCACGAGCTTGACGACCATCTGGCCGGGCTTGATCGACTTCAGGATTTCCGCGCCGACGGCCTTTTCGCGCACGGCATCGGTGAAGGAGCGCACCACTTCCAGCGCCACGTCCGCTTCGAGAAGCGCACGGCGGACCTCGCGCAGCGCCGCCGAGACATCGGCCTCGGAGAGCGCGCCACGGCCTGTCAGTCCATTGAGAATGGAGCCAAGGCGGTCCTGGAGTGTTTCAAACATCACGTCTTCCTTCTTGTTTCCACGTCTGGCGGAAACATCGGTTCCATCCGCGCCAAAAACAAGACGCAAAGCCGAAAAGCACCCGAGGGCGCATCGCGCTGTCGGGTGTTGACCTCCGGGATCTCTTTATACCTCAATGGGTCCCGGTCGGCGGCTTCAAGCATCGTCACTTGTCGCGGATGCGGCGGCTTAAACAGCAAAGGGGCCGGAAAGTCAAGGACGCACCGGATCATGCCGGCGCGCGCTGCTCGAGAGGAGTTTCGCTCATGTACATTGCAGGCTTGGTAATCCCCGTGCCCGCGGAAAACAGGCAGGCCTATCTCCGGTGGGCGGAAAACAGCGCGGCGATCCTCAAGGATTATGGATGCCTGGAGATCGTCGAATCCTGGGAGGACAACGTGCCCGATGGCGCTCACACCGATTTCCGCCGCGCCGTCGACGCGAAGCCGGGCGAAAAGATCGTCTTCACCTGGCAGGTCTGGCCCGACAAGGCGACGCTCGATGCCGCCGAGGCGAGGTTGCGCACCGACCCGCGTACGAAAGCGATACCGGCGGACGTTCCCTTCGATTCAAGGCGCCTGATCCTCGGCTGCTTTGCGCCGATCCACACGATGGGCCGGACGTAAAATTCATGCGAGTCTGCGTCGGCGCATTGCAGTGCGACGGCGCGCGACCTATCTTTCGCCGATGAACCGTCGGACGTTCCTCAAATGGTCGGGCATCGGTGCGCTGGCGACGCTCGCCGGCGGGGGCTTTGCGAGCCGCAGCCTTGCCGCCAAGCGCTATTATGACGGGCCGCTCAGCGACCATTTCGACGGCACGCATTTCTTCAACCCGAACGGCGAGGAGCCGAACAGCTTTTTCGAGCTGATGCGCTGGCAGTTCGGGGGCGGGCGCTCTGCCTGGCCGCTCGACTGGCCGAGCCCCTTTCCATCAGCCGTGCCGGAAGCGCGTATCGCCGGCGGTCGCCTCGTCGTCACGCTGGCGGGCCATGCGGCGCTGCTCATCCAGACCGCCGGCCTCAATATCCTGACCGATCCGGTCTGGAGCGACCGCGCAAGCCCGTTCACCTTCGCCGGGCCCAAGCGGGTCAACCCACCGGGCATCTGCCTTGTCGACCTGCCGAAGATCGACCTCGTGCTCGTCACGCACAATCATTACGATCATCTCGACCTTGCGACGCTGAAAGCGCTCGCCGAACGGGACGATTGCCGGATCGTCACGCCGCTCGGCAATGATCGCATCATCGTGCCGACGGTCGACAGGGCGCGCATAACGACCATGGACTGGGGTAGCGCGCTGACGGTGGCTGACGGGGTGACGCTCCATTGCGAGCCCTGCCACCACTGGTCGGCGCGCGGGCTCGGTGACCGGCGCTTGGCGCTCTGGTCCGCCTTTCTCATCGAGACGCCGGGCGGAAAGATCTACCATGTCGGCGATACGGGCTTTCACCAGGGCATCAACTACCGGGCGATCCGCGAGAAACATGGGCCGATCCGCCTCGCCAACCTGCCGTTCGGTGCCTATGAACCGCGCTGGTTCATGCGTCCGCAACACCAGAACCCGGACGAGGCGGTTCAGGGCATGGTGGCCTCCGGTGCGGCCTATGTGGCCGGCCACCATTGGGGCACCTTCCGGCTGACGAACGAGGCGATCGACGAACCGCTCGCCGCGCTGGAAGCGGCGCTCGATGCGGCCGGCATCGCCCGCGAACGGTTTCGCGCGCTGCGGCCGGGCGAAGTGTTCGATGTTCCCGCTGCCGCGGTCTGAGCAAGGCACTGGAAATCCGCGGGACTTTCCGCCATATACGGCCGCAACGGGCGCGTTCGGCCCGGATGGGCAGAGTGTAATGACAAAGACGGTCGATTTCGCGAAGATGAACGGACTGGGAAACATGATCCTGGTCGTGGACATGCGCGGCCGCAGCGATGCCGTGACGCCGGAAGCGGCGATCGCGCTCAACGCCGATCCCGCCACCCGCTTCGACCAGATCATGGCGATCCACGATCCGCGGGTCGATGGAACGGACGCCTTCATCGACATCCTCAATTGCGATGGCTCCAAGGCGCAGGCCTGCGGAAACGGTACGCGTTGCGTCGTGCAGGCGCTCGCCGCCGAAACGGGCAAGAAGGTCTTCACCTTCCAGACCGTCGCCGGCATCCTGAATGCCGTAGAGCACGAGGACGGCACGATTTCCGTCGACATGGGCAGGCCGGTCTTCGACTGGAACCGCATCCCGCTCGCTGAAGAATTCTTCGACACGAGCCGGATCGAACTGCAGATCGGGCCGATCGACGCGCCCGTGCTGCATTCGCCGGCCGCCATGTCGATGGGCAATCCGCATGCCGTCTTCTGGGTCGACCGCGATCCGATGAGCTTCGAACTCGAACGCTTCGGCCCCCTGCTGGAAAACCATCCGATGTTCCCCGAAAAGGCGAATATCACGCTGGCGCAGGTGACGTCCCCCACCTCCATGACGACCCGCACCTGGGAGCGCGGCGCCGGCCTGACGCTCGCCTGCGGCTCGGCTGCCTGTGCTGCCGGCGTTTCCGGCGCGCGCACGGGCCGCACAGGCCGCAAGGTCGCGATTACCGTCGCCAGCAGCCCGAACCGCGGCGTGCTCACCATCGAATGGCGCGGGGACGATCACGTCGTCATGACCGGGCCGGCCGAATGGGAGTGGTCGGGCATGCTCGATCCTTCGACCGGCGCCTTCCGCCGGGATGACGCCGAGGCGGCCGCCCTTTGAGCGGCGTTGCGGTCATAACCTTCGGCTGTCGGCTCAACACCTACGAATCGGAAGTGATGCGCGCCGAGGCCGAGAAGGCGGGGCTGAACAATGCCGTGCTGGTGAACACCTGCGCCGTGACGGGCGAGGCCGTGCGCCAGGCGCGCCAGGCGATCCGCCGGGCCCGGCGGGACAATCCGCATGCCCGCATCATCGTCACCGGCTGCGCGGCGCAGACGGAGAAGCACACCTTTGCCGACATGCCGGAAGTCGACGCGGTGCTCGGCAACGAGGAGAAGCTGAAAAGCGCCGCCTACCGCGCGCTGCCGGATTTCGGCGTTTCGTCGGAAGAGAAGCTGCGCGTCAACGACATCATGAGCGTGCGCGAGACCGCGCCGCAGATGGTGAAGCTGATCGACGGCCATGTGCGCGCCTTCGTGCAGGTGCAGAACGGCTGCGACCACCGCTGCACCTTCTGCATCATCCCCTATGGCCGGGGCAATTCCCGCTCCGTGCCGATGGGCGCGGTGGTCGAACAGGCGCGAAAACTCACCGAGAGCGGCTACTGCGAGATCGTGCTGACCGGCGTCGACGCCACCAGCTACGGCGCGGACCTGCCGGGCCGGCCGAGCCTCGGCTCTCTCGCCAAGACGCTGCTGAAGCAGGTGCCGGACATCCGGCGTCTTCGCCTCTCCTCGATCGACAGCATCGAGGCGGACGACCACCTCTGGGACCTCGTCGCCGACGAGCCGCGCTTCATGCCGCATCTGCATCTGTCGCTCCAGCATGGCGACGACCTGATCCTCAAGCGCATGAAGCGCCGCCATTCCAGCGCCGACGCGCGGGCCTTCTGCGGGCGGGCGCGCGCGCTTCGCCCGGATGCCAGTTTCGGCGCGGACATGATCGCCGGTTTCCCGACCGAGACGGAAGACATGTTCGCCAATGCGGCGCGGCTTGCGGAAGACTGCGGCATCGCCCATCTGCACGTCTTTCCCTACAGCCCGCGCCCCGGCACGCCGGCCGCGCGCATGCCGCAGCTCGATCGCGCTTTGGTCAAGGACCGCGCCAGCCGCCTGCGCGAGACTGGAAAACGGCTCGCCGAGGCCCATCTCGATTCCATGATCGGAAAGCGGGAGATGATCCTCGTCGAGAACAACGGCCTTGCCCACACGGAAAACTTCACGCTCGTCGATGCCGCGGGCCTCAAGCCCCGCGACCTTGTGCCGGTCACGATCACCGGCCACAATGGAAAACACCTGACGATGCGGCCCGAAACCGCCCTCTCGCATAACTAGCGGACACATCCTTCATGGCCCTCGGCTTCATCAAGAAGATCTTCACCTTCGGAAAAGACACCGCCCCCGAGCAGAAGCCGGAGGCGGAAGCGCCGGCCGTCGAGCCGAAGGTCGCCGAGGTCGTGCCTGAACCGGTCGCGGAAAGCCCGGAACCTGCCGTCGTGGGGGAGCGGGACGCGCTGCTCGACGAGGCGGAGGCCGCCAATCCCGAAGCCGCGCAACATGTGCCCGACGAAGCCGAGCCGGACATCTATCCGCTGCCGCACGCTCCGGATCTGCCCGTTGCGGAAGACCCGGTCGCGCCCGCCGAGATGGAGACTGCCGGTGGTCCGGCGGATGACGTGCCGGCGTCCGAGATGGCGGAGGATGTTGTCGAGGAAGAGCCCGCCGCTCCCGTCGAGGAGATCGTCGAGGCGCAGCCCGTAGCGGCGGTGGAAGAGGTTGCCGAGCCGGAGGACGAATTCGTTCCGGCCGAAGAAGCGGCGCCTGCCGAGGCGGAGGACCCGGTCCTCGAAGAGGCGATCCGCAGCGAGCCGAAGGCCGAGGCGCCCGCCCTGCCGAAAGGGTTTGCGACGGCAGCGCGCGAACCTGTCTTGGACGTCCCGGCGCCGCAGGTCAAGCGCACCTGGTTCCAGCGCCTGCGCGAGGGGCTTGCCCGCACCTCCTCGCAGCTCACCGGCCAGATCACCAGCCTCTTCACCAAGCGCAAGCTCGACGACGATACGCTGCAGGACCTCGAGGACCTGCTGATCCAGGCCGATCTCGGCGTGGAGACGGCGCTGCGCATCACCGACACGCTCGCCTCCGAGCGCTATGGCAAGGACGTCACGGGCGCGGATGTGTCGCGCATCATGGCGAGCGAGATCACCAAGGTCCTCGGTCCCGTCGCCAAGCCGCTGGCGCTCGACCTCAACCACAAGCCGCATGTCATCCTCGTCGTCGGCGTCAACGGCACCGGCAAGACGACGACGATCGGCAAGCTCGCGGCCAAGCTCTCGGGCGCGGGCCTGAAGGTGATGATGGCGGCGGGCGATACGTTCCGTGCGGCGGCCATCGAGCAGCTGAAGATCTGGGCGGAGCGCACGGGCTCCGACATCGTCTCCTCGAAGCTCGGCGCGGATGCGGCGGGGCTCGCCTATGAAGCCTATGAGCAGGCGAAGCTGAAGAAGAGCGACGTCTTGATCATCGACACGGCCGGCCGCCTGCAGAACAAGACGGAGCTGATGGCGGAGCTGGAGAAGATCGTGCGCGTGCTCGGCAAGCTCGATCCGGATGCCCCGCACACGGTGCTCCAGACGCTCGATGCGACGACCGGGCAGAATGCCATGAACCAGGTGGAGATTTTCCGCAATGTCGCGGGCGTGACCGGCCTGATCATGACAAAATTGGACGGTACGGCCCGCGGCGGCATCCTTGTGGCGATTGCCGCCAAGCACAAGCTGCCGGTCTATTTCATCGGCGTCGGGGAGGGGATCGACGATCTCGAACCCTTCGAGGCGAAGGATTTCGCGGAAGCGATCGCAGGAGTTGAGGCATGAGCAAGGCAACGCTGGACGCCCCGGCCAAGGCGGAGGAGAAGATCAGCCCGCTCCTCAAGATGGTGCTGGAGCTCGGGCCCCTCGTCGTCTTTTTCTTCGCCAATTCCCGCGGCGAGTGGCTGGCCGCGCAGTTTCCGGTTCTGGCCGAAATGGGCGGACCGATCTTCATCGCTACGGGCCTCTTCATGGCGGCGACGGCGATCGCCCTCGTCGTCTCCTGGATCCTGACGCGCACCCTGCCGATGATGCCGCTGATCTCCGGCATCGTCGTCTTCGTCTTCGGCGCGCTGACGCTCTGGCTGCAGAACGATACCTTCATCAAGATGAAGCCGACCATCGTCAATTCGCTGTTCGGCGTGATCCTGCTCGGCGGCCTTCTCTTCGGCAAGTCGCTGCTCGGCTACGTCTTCCACGCCGCCTTCAGGCTCACCGACGAGGGCTGGCGCAAGCTCACGCTGCGCTGGGGCCTGTTCTTCGTCTTCCTCGCGGTGCTGAACGAGGTGGTGTGGCGCTCCTTCTCGACGGATTTCTGGGTGGCCTTCAAGGTCTGGGGCACCATGCCCATCACCATTCTCTTCACGCTGTCGCAGATGCCGCTGATCATGCGCCACTCCGTCGAGCAGCCGGAAGAGGGCAAGGTGCCCTGAGGCGCGTCATCGTCCTGTCACCGAATCTTGGGTGAACCGTCATCCTCCCGTTACCGGACTGACATGCCCGGGACTCATGGTCTGCCCGTCGATTCGCGGGCTTGGCCGGAGGTGGCATGGCGATTGTTCCCGAGACGCTGACACGGCGCTCGTTCCTTCTCACCGCAGGGGCAGGTGCGCTCGCGGCCTCCTCGGCGCTGGCCGTTCCCTACTATGCGCGGCGCCATGGCAGCCCGGTCTTTTCGCACGGCGTGCAGTCGGGCGATGTCGATTGCTCCTCCGGTATGGTCTGGGCGCGGGTGGACCGGCCGGCGGAGGTGACGCTGGAATATTCGACCACCGAGAGTTTCCTGAATGCCTCCCGCCTGCCTGTCGGGAAGGCGACGATCGCGTCCGACAACACGGTCAAGGCGATGCTGCAGGGTCTCCTGCCGGACCAGGACATCTTCTATCGCTTCACCGCCAGCGATCCCTATTCCAGCCATCTCGTCTCCGAGCCGGTCGTCGGGCGCTTCCGCACCGCGCCGATGCGCAGGCGCTCGGTGCGTTTCGTCTGGTCGGGCGACACCGCCGGGCAGGGCTGGGGCATCGACGATGTCGGCATGAAGACCTATTCGACCATGCTGCGGCACGAGCCGGATTTCTTCATCCATTCCGGCGACACTGTCTATGCCGACGGTCCGATCCCCGACGAGATCCGGCTGCGGGATGGCGGGATCTGGAAGAACCGCATCGTCACCGACGAGAAGCGCAACGTGGCGCGCACGCTGGACGAGTTTCGCGGCCAGTGGAAATACAATCTGCTCGACGAGCACCTTCTGTCTTTCAACACGCAATGCCCGACCTTTTTCCAGTGGGATGACCATGAGGTGCTCAACAACTGGTCGGAATCGAGTGACCTTTCCGGCGACCGGCGCTATCCGGAAAAGGAGATCGGCGTCTACGAGGCCCGCGCCCGGCGCGCCTTCCACGAGATGACGCCGATCCGCTATTTTCCAACCGAGCCCGGCCGCATTTTCCGCAAGATCGCCTACGGGCCGCTGCTCGACGTCTTCTTCGTCGACCTGCGCTCCTATCGCAGCCCGAACCGGGGCGGTACGGAAAACGGCCTGTTCGGCTGGCGGCAGGCGGATTGGCTGCGGCGGGAACTGGCGGCTTCGCGCGCCGTGTGGAAGGTCATCGCCTGCGACATGCCGCTCGGCCTCGTCATCTGGGACGACTATGCCAACAGCCTCGGTTACGAGGGTGTCGCCGATGGCCTCAACGGCCCGCCGGCGGCGCGCGAGCGGGAGATCGCCGATCTCCTCTCCTTCATGCGTGACAATGCGGTCCACAACGTCGTCTGGCTGACGGCGGACGTGCACTATACGGCCGCGCACCACTACGATCCGTCTCGGGCGAAATTCCAGGAGTTCCATCCGTTCTGGGAATTCGTCTCGGGGCCGCTGCATTCCGGCACCTACGGGCCGAAACCGCTCGACATGACCTTCGGGCCGGAGGTGCGGTTCATCAAGTCGTCCAGGGGCGGCATCGACAGCAACCTGCCGCCCTCGGCCGGCCTGCAATTCTTCGGCCTCGTCGACATCAACGGGACGAGCGAGGAAATGACAGTGCGCCTGATGGACCGGGAAGACCTTGAACTCTGGAACATCACGCTGCCGCCGGTGCGCGCCTCGTGAGGCCGGGCCCTGCGCGGCGCGGGCAACAGAGTTGCGCCCCGCCTCTTTCGCATTTGCGGAAAAACATGTAAGAGCCCGGCCATTGAAGACGGCGCCCCCCTATACCGCGCGCCCCGAACCTCAGAGATTAAACCATGTCCATCCGCAATATCGCGATCATCGCGCACGTCGACCATGGCAAGACCACGCTTGTCGACGAGCTCCTGAAACAGTCTGGCTCGTTCCGTGAAAACCAGCGCGTCGCCGAACGCGTGATGGACTCGAACGATCTCGAAAAGGAACGCGGCATCACCATTCTCGCCAAGGCCACCTCGGTCGAGTGGAAAGGTCACCGCATCAACATCGTCGACACACCCGGCCACGCCGACTTCGGCGGCGAGGTGGAACGAATCCTCTCGATGGTGGACGGCGCGATCGTCCTCGTCGACTCGTCGGAAGGCCCGATGCCGCAGACGAAGTTCGTCGTCGGCAAGGCTCTCAAGGTTGGTTTGAAGCCGATCGTCGCGATCAACAAGATCGACCGCCCGGACGGCCGCCACGAGGAAGTGCTGAACGAGGTGTTCGACCTCTTCGCCAATCTCGACGCCACCGACGAGCAGCTTGACTTCCCGATCCTCTACGGCTCGGGCCGCAACGGCTGGATGAACGTCAACCCGGAGGGCCCGACCGACGAAGGCATGGCCCCGCTGCTCGACCTCGTCTTGAAGCATGTGCCGGAGCCGACGGTTGCCGAAGGCCCGTTCCGCATGATCGGCACGATCCTCGAAGCCAACCCCTTTCTCGGCCGCATCATCACCGGCCGCATCCATTCGGGCTCGATCAAGCCGAACCAGACCGTCAAGGTTCTCGGCCAGGACGGCCAGCTCATCGAAAACGGCCGCATCTCGAAGATCCTCGCCTTCCGCGGCATCGAGCGCACGGCGATCGAAGAGGCCCATGCCGGCGATATCGTCGCCATCGCGGGCCTCACCAAGGGCACGGTCGCCGACACGTTCTGCGACCCCTCGGTTTCTGAAGCCTTGAAGGCGCAGCCGATCGACCCGCCGACCGTCACCATGTCCTTCATCGTCAACGATTCGCCGCTCGCCGGCACCGAGGGCGACAAGGTGACGAGCCGCGTCATCCGCGACCGCCTGTTCAAGGAAGCCGAAGGCAATGTCGCGCTGAAGATCGAAGAGTCGGGCGACAAGGATTCGTTCTTCGTCTCCGGCCGCGGCGAATTGCAGCTTGCCGTCCTCATCGAAACCATGCGCCGCGAAGGCTTCGAGCTTGCCGTGTCGCGTCCGCGCGTCGTCATGCACAAGGACGAGGCGACCGGCCAGATGCTGGAGCCGATCGAGGAAGTCGTCATCGACGTCGACGAGGAGCATTCCGGCGTCGTCGTGCAGAAGATGTCGGAGCGCAAGGCCGAGATGGTCGAGCTACGCCCCTCCGGCGGCAACCGCGTCCGCCTCGTCTTCTTCGCGCCGACCCGCGGCCTCATCGGCTACCAGTCGGAGCTTCTGACCGACACGCGCGGCACGGCGATCATGAACCGCCTGTTCCACGACTACCAGCCCTACAAGGGCGAGATCGGCGGCCGCGTCAACGGCGTGCTGCTCGCCAACGAAGCGGGCGAGGCCGTCGCCTACGCGCTGTTCAACCTGGAAGACCGCGGCCCGATGGTCATCGACGCGGGCGAGAAGGTCTATATGGGCATGATCGTCGGCATCCACACGCGCGACAACGACCTTGAAGTAAACGTGCTGAAGGGCAAGAAGCTCACCAACATCCGCGCCGCCGGCAAGGACGAAGCCGTCCGCCTGACGCCGCCGATCAAGATGACGCTGGAGCGCGCGCTCTCCTGGATCCAGGACGACGAACTCGTCGAAGTCACGCCGAAGTCCATCCGCCTGCGCAAGCTCTATCTCGACCCGAACGACCGCAAGCGATTCGAAAAGCAGCGCTCGGCCGGCGCGGCATAAGCGAAACGCATCCGAAGCGGAATATTTTCGAACCCCGGTCCCCTCACAATGGGCGCCGGGGTTTTTCATGTGTGTGTCATCGTTTTACGACTTGTGACGTTTGTTAAAAAAGCGTTAACTTTTCCGTGCGCCGCCCGGAACTCGCCTGTGGGCAAGGGAAGCCTCCGCGCCCTTGCGGGATTCCGGTGGAATCGGCGCCGGAATATGAGTCGTGTTATGAAGACACTGTCGATCGATGTGCGGCGCGCCGAGCCGCAGGACGCACGCGCGATATCCGAGACGCATCGGGTATCGTGGCTGCAGGCCTATGGCGGCCTCATTCCGCACAAGCCGCTTATCCAGATGGTCGACCGCCGGGGCGAGAGCTGGTGGCGCAAAGCAACGCGCGGTCCCGCGACCTTGCTGGTGCTCGACGTCGCCGGCACGGTGGCGGGTTATGCCACGCTCGGCCTCAACCGCGCCCGGGCGCTGCCGCAGGAAGGCGAGATCTACGAACTCTACCTGCGCCCGGAATACCAGGGCATCGGTCTCGGCCGCCTGCTCTTCGGCGAGGCGCGGCGGCTCCTGAAGTCGCTGGGCTGCGAGGGCCTGATCGTCTGGTGCCTGGAGGACAGCGAGCACGCCGAACGCTTCTTCCGCTCCGCCGGCGGGCGCGACATTGCCGAGGGCATGGAGAATTTCGGCGACAAGGAGCTGAAGAAGCTCGGCTTCATCTGGCCCTAGCGGATTTCGTGCACGCCTATTCGACAGCGGCAGGCAGGTGGCGCACCGGCTCGCCGGCCAGTTTCCCCCGCAGTCCATGCCATTGCGGCTCGTTCAGGCCGCAGGCGAAATCGTGCGCCTCTTCGTCCGCCACCTTGCGGGCGAGCGTGTTGGCGTCCTTGTTCTCCAGGGCGTCGATATAGCCGACGACGCAGCTCGTCGGGTTTTCCGCCGTCGCGATCGTCGAGACGACAAGGACCTGGCCGTAGCGCGTGTCGGTGTCGCTCGTCGTTTCCGGGTCGGAGACGAACCAGCGCACGATGGTCGCCACCGGCCTTCCCGCCGCGATGCGCCATTCGATCTTGGCGTTGGTGTGGTTGAACGGGCCGAAGCTCTCGAAGGCCTCGTCGAGCCAGGCCTTGCTGATCGGGCCGTAGGCCTGGCTCTGGCGGAGGTCGCCTTCCTTGAAATAGACCGCGAGATCCTTGTAACCGGCGCATTCAAGGGTGACGCTCGGGCCCTCGTCCTCCTGCGAAAGCGTCTTGCAGGCATCGAGGTTACGCTCGGAATAGGCGCTCTCGTTGGCCTTGGCGGCCGAGGCGGCGAGGGCGGCGGCAAAGAGAAGGGGCATCAGGCGCATGATCATCCTCCAGTCTTCAAGGAGACGGGGAAGGCGCGCCGTCTATTCGCCTCCGGCGAAAGTCATGTTGCGCTGCAATGGGATTCGCATTAGGAAGCCCGCGAACAGAACCATTCCACCTGAGGGAGCCCCCCATGCGTATCGATGCGATTTCCGTTGGCAAGAACCCGCCGGATGACGTGAACGTCATTGTCGAGGTGCCGGTCGGCGGCCATCCGATCAAGTACGAGATGGACAAGGAAGCCGGCGCGCTCGTCGTCGACCGTTTCCTCTATACGCCGATGACCTATCCCGGCAACTACGGCTTCGTGCCGCACACGCTCTCGGAAGACGGCGACCCGATCGACGTCCTGATCGCCAACACCCGCCCGCTCGTTCCGGGCTGCGTCATCAATGTGCGCCCGATCGGCGTCATGGTCATGGAAGACGATGGCGGCAAGGACGAGAAGATCATCGCCGTTCCGGTGCCGAAGCTGACGCGCCGCTACGACAAGGTCGAGAACTACACTGACCTGCCGGAGATCACGCTGAAGCAGATCGAGCACTTCTTCGAGCACTACAAGGATCTGGAGCCCGGCAAGTGGGTGAAGATCGCCGGCTGGCAGGACGTTACCGTCGCCAAGAAGATGATCCTGGAGGCCGTCGAGCGCTATCAGGCGAGCAAGAAGTAGGCGCTTCAATGCGCTCCGGCGCGCTCGAGCCTTGAAACGATATCCTCCGGGTCGCCGTCGATCCGGAGGATTTTCTTTCTCTGGGTGTCGCCGCTGACAAGACTCACGGCGGACTTTGCAACGCCGGCAGCCTTGGCGATCAGCGCCACCAGCGCCTTGTTTGCCTTGCCCTTGTCCGGCGGGTCGCTGACGCGGGCCTTGAGGTAGCGTTCGCCGTCGGCGCCGGTTTCCCAGCCGTCGATTGCATCGCGGCCGCCGTTCGGCGTCAGCCGCACCGTCAGGCGCACATGGTCGCCATGGCGGCGGAGCGCAGCGCCCGCCTGCTCGGTCACGGCGCCAGGAGGGCCGGTGCCAGCACGCTGCGGATCACCTGCTCCAGGAAGAACAGGATGACGAGCACGACGAGCGGCGAAAGGTCGACGCCGCCGAAATTCGGCAGGACGCGGCGGATCGGGCGGTAGATCGGCTCGGTCAGCTGGTAGAGCGAGCGACCGATGGTGGCGATCACCTGATTGTTCGCGTTGATGACGTTGAAGGCATAGAGCCAGGAGAAGATCGCCGAGGCGATCACCAGGAACCACGCTATGCTGATGATGAACAATAGGGTGTTGATGACCGCTATCATTGATGTCTCCAATTGGTTTCGTCTCGACATGTAGCCATTGCGCGCCCTGCCAGCAAGGCCGGGTGCCGGGCGGTGCGGCAACATGTTTAATGGCGCGGGGCCTGACGCCGCCGCGGCAAGCGTCCTTACGCCTCGTGGAAGATGCGCTCGAGGAAGGACGTCATCCAGAGGCGGAGCGCCGCATCGTGCAGGAGGCGCCCGTCGAGATGGGCACGGCCGACCTGCGCGCCCGGCAATTCGAAACGGTGCGCGCCGCGCACCACCCAGCGGTGCATCATGGCGAGCGTCAGTTCGCCGTGGAACTGGATGCCCCAGGCATTGTCGCCGTAGCGGAAGGCCTGGTTCTCGTAGTGATGGCCGGTGGCGAGCAGCGTCGCGTCCCGCGGCAGGTCGAAGCC
The DNA here is from genome assembly GCF_963942435.1 of Shinella sp. WSD5-1. Classification (GTDB taxonomy): domain Bacteria; phylum Pseudomonadota; class Alphaproteobacteria; order Rhizobiales; family Rhizobiaceae; genus Shinella; species Shinella yambaruensis. The sequence continues at coordinate 242,978 of NZ_OZ012596.1, read as the reverse complement.
TTCGCGATGGAACTGGTAGACCATGTCCGGCCAGGGCATCAGCGCCGCGCCTGCCTTCGTCGCCGCCAGCGGATACCAGCCGATCTCCGTCCAGCCCTCCGCATGGCCGAAGACCGTGCCGCCGAGGTTCTTCACCAGCATCTGCGCGCCGAGGCAGATGCCGAGGAAGGGGCGGTTCTCGGAAAGCGGCACGGAGAGCCAGTCGATCTCCGCGCGCACATAGGCCTCGTCGTCATTGGCGCTCATCGGCCCGCCGAAGACGACCGCGCCCGCATGGTGGGACAGCGTGGCGGGCAGCGGATCGCCAAGCACGGGACGGCGGATATCCAGCGCATGGCCCATCGCCTGGAGGATCTGCCCGACGCGGCCGGGACTGGAGGTCTCCTGGTGCAGGACGATCAGGACGGGGCGCTTGAGGCGCGGCTTGCGGGGAAAATCGAGCATGGCTCAGCCTTCGTCCGGTTCCTCCGGGCCCGTTGCGGCGCCCACCCGTTCGGCCACTTCCTGCCGCTTCATGATGCGCTCCCGGCCGGAGACGCCAAGCAGGTCCGCGATGCGCCAGATGGCGTGGTCCTCCATCTCGCTACGCTCGCCGTCGGCATAGACGATCTCCCAGAGCAGGCCGATCAGATCGACGCGCTGCTCCTCCGAAAGCTGGCGCTTCAGCTCCGAGGTGAAGCGGAAGAAATCGATCGCCTCGCTCTCGGCATCGGTGCCGGCGGCGACCAGCGCCTCGAGCTCGGTCTCGTCGAGGCCGTAGAAATCCTTCAGGCGGACCCGCAGCGCCTTCTTCTCGACGTCGAGGATCTTGCCGTCCGCTTCCATCACCTGGATGCAGAGCGCCATGACGGCGACCCGCGGATCGTCGGCGGCAAAGGCCGGTCTGTCACCACCGGAAAGGCTCGCCAGAAACTGCTGCAAGCGTTCGAACATTCAGTGTCGCCCCGTTCCTCAAGCCCTGGAATATTGCCGTTTCTTTCCGATCTTTGAAACCGACGCCGAAGCGACTTCGCTTCAGCTGGAAATGCTCTAGAACAAGCGGAAGCCGCTTGTCCCGTCCCGTTTGACCGCGCCTTCCTTGACGCCCGGATCGTCGGGCAGGCCGAAGAAGGGACGCTCTTCTTCCTCCGGGACCACCGCCTCCTTGATCGTTTCCGGCGTTACGTCCTTCACCGGCGCGGCCTCCACCACCGTGGCGACGACAACGGGCTTTTGCGCGACTTCCACCGTCTCGACCTTCGCCACCTCTTCAACCGGCGTGGCGGGCCTGCTCTCGATGGCGAGCGGCGGCAGGGTGCGGATGGCCTCGTCGACGGCGGCGGTCGAGCCTTCCTCGATCGGCCCGTCGAGCGGGCTGACGGGCGTCTTCCACTCGAAGGCGTCGAGGCGGCCGGTGACCGGCGAGACGGCCCGCCATTCCGGCGCCGTGATGCCGTCGGCCGTCCAGGCTGGATCGCGCGGTGCCTTCAGCGCCTGGTTCATCCAGTGGCGGATGCGGCCCTGGTCGCCCGTCTCGGCATCCTCGATGTCGGCGAGCAGCAGGAACGTGCTTTCGCGGGGCGACAGGCGCGCGGCGGCCTCGGCCTTGCTGCGGGCACGCGCGAAGTCGCGCGTTTCCAGCGCGGCTTCCGCCACGGCATGGAGCGCTTCGGCATTGTTCGGGCGCATCGCCTCGAGCTTTTCCGCCCGCTTCAGGCGGTCGGTCGCCGAATCGCCGCTGCGCGCGCGGACATAGAGCTTCGCGACATCGCCATGGGCCGTCGCCTTCCAGAGTTTTTCCAGGATGGCGGCGGCCTTGCGCAGGTTGTCCTCGCGCAGATAGGCCTTGGCAGCAATGAGGCCGGCGGGCACGAAGGTCTCGTCGAGCTTCAGCGCCTGCTGGGCGTCCTCGCGCGCGCCCTTCGGGTCGGCGTCGAGCCTTGCGGCGGCGCGGGCGGTGAGCAGCACGACCTTGCGGCGGGCATGCGTCTTCTTCTCCTCGGCCGAGCCGGAGCGGCCGTCGCCGAGAAGCTTCAACGCCTCGTCCCAGTCTCCGGCCTCGGAACGGTATTCCAATGCGGCTTCCGCCGCCCAAGGAAGCTGCGGCGCCTTTTCCGCGGCGCGTTCGGCATATTGCCGGGCCGCCTCGTTGGCGCCGAGCCGGCGGGCCTCCAGATAGAGGCCGCGCAGGCCGAGTTCGCGCGTTTCCGGATCGTCGGCCATCAGCTCGAATTTCCGGCGCGCGTCGTCGTAGCGGCCCTCGATCATCGCCGCCTGCGCTTCGAGCAGGTGGATGAGCGGCTCCTGGTCGGCGCTCAGAAGCCCCTTGGTGCGGCCCAGCATCTTCCGCGCGCCGGCGGCATCGCCGGCGCCGGCGGCGATCAGGCCGGTGGAGAGCGCCTGGTAGCCGCGGTCGCGCTTGCGGGCGCGGAAATAGCGCTGGATCGAGTGCGGCGAGGTCCAGACGACGCGCACGATCCACCAGGAGAACATCACGGCGGCGACCAGCGAGACGACGAGCGTGGCGGCGACCATCAGGCTCATGTCGGCCCGCTGGCCCTGCCAGATGATGGAGAGCTCGCCGGGGCGGTCGGCAAGCCAGGCGAAGCCGGCGGCAAGCGCGAGGACGAAGAGGGCGAAGACCAGAATGCGAATCATGAAGCCTCTCTCCTCAGCCCTGGTTGCCGGCGGTGCCGGTCGTGGTGCCGCCGGTCGTGCCGCTCAAGGCGCCGGAAACGACGGCGCCGATCAGGTCTTCCACGCTGACACGTTCGTCGAGCTTGCGCTTGTAGTCCGCCGCCGCGGCCTGGCCTTTCTCCGGCAGGGTCTGCCATTCGATCTGCGCGCCCTTGAAATCGCCGTTCTGCAGCTTGTTCTCGATGCGCGCGACCACCGCTTCCGGCGTATCGCCCTCGATGCTGCCGACAGGGCGCACGCGGATCGCCGAGGCGGCGCTCGCCATCAGGCGGTTGAAGATGCCCTGGTCGCCCTCCGGCTGGTGCACGGCGTCGAGAATGGCGTCGGCCGTCGCCTGGAAATCGCGCACGAGATCGGAGCGCGACGGCACGCCGACGGCGGCGTGTTCCCGCAGGCCCGGGAGGGAAGGATCCTCCGGCGAAATGCTGGCAAAGGCTTCCAGTTCGGCGAGATAGGGGCCGCCGCGGTCGATCGCCGTCTTCAGTGCGCTGGCGGCCACGGCCCGCGCCATTTCGATGTCGCTGCGCGGCTCGTCGAGCTTCTGCTCGGCGGCGGCAATGCGCTCGGTGAGCTGGCTTTCCGTCGTGCTGACCGCCTCGGTGGTGCGCGCGATGGCCTCGCGCAGCGCCGCAAGTTCCGTGGTCAGTCGCGCCACGTCGCCTTCGAGCTTGCTGACGGCTTCCGGGTTTGCAGCGGTGGCGCCCGCGCTTTCGCCTGCTGATTTTTCCAGTGCGGCGATCCGCGTCTCGATCGGCTGGAGGTCGACCGGGCTTGCGGCCGAGGTTTCGGCCAAGGTCTCGGACAGCCGCGTCTTCAACGCCTCCACCTCGTTCGTCAGGGTGGAAACGGCGTCGGATTCGCCCGCGCGGTCGGGCTCCAGCGTCGGCAGGTAGCCGCCATATTGCAGGCTTCCGGCGCCCAGGAGCGCGATCAGGCCGCCAAGGATGCCGGCCGCCAGCGTGCCGGCATTGCTGCGTTGCGGTGCCGGCGGTGTCGCGGCGCGCACCGGTTCCTCATAGGTCGTGCGTGCGGGCTCGACCGGCTCGGCCTTTTCCTCGGCGGGCTCGGCGGCGGTTTCGCCTGCCGCAGGTTCCGCCGTCACGGTTTCGGAGGCTTCCGAGGCCTGGCTTTCCGGCGTTTCGGCTTTTGCCGCTTCCTCGGCCGCCAGCGCCTCGTCGCTGACGGAAGCGGGGGTCGCCTCCAGGTCGATCGTCACGGGTTCTTCACCGGTCTTCTTGCGACGGGACGGGGTTTCCGGTTCCATGGCGACCTCCTCGCATTCATGTGCATTGCACTAAACCTAGACAGCGAAGCCAGCGAGGGAAAGACCCTTGCGGCAAATTCATCCGCCGTAGCCTGCCCCTAGAGCAGGTCCAGCAGGCTTTCCTCGTTGGGGGCGGAGGCGACGACGGTGGATGTGGCGAAGCGCTGCGGCACCGCCTTCGCGACATTCGCGCTCATGCAGAGCATCAGCGTCGACAGGAAGCGCTCGGGAATCTCCACGAGCGGGGAAAGCTTGAAGAAGGCCCGCGCGCTTTCGCCGGAATAGAACAGCACGGCATCCGGCACCGGCTTGAGAAGCGCGGTCTCCGTCTCCGTGCGCCGGGGGACGACGGGCACCATGCGGTAGGCTTCCACGGTGCGCAGCGGAATGCCGGCTTCGGTGAGGCGCGTTTCGAAGCCGCGGGCGCGCGGCACGCCGGCGAGATAGAGGATCGGTTCGGCCGGCATGCCGAAATCCCGGCAATGCGCGACGATCATGTCGGCGAGGTCCCTGCCGTTGCCGCCCGGGGTGAGCACGGTGCGGAAGCCTGCCGCACTGGCGGCGTTCGCCGAGGCCTGTCCGACCGAGAAGACCGTGGTCAGGAGGTGACGGTCGAGCGTATCGCCAAGATGGCCGAAGAGACGCGCCACCTCCGCACTGGTGATGGCGATGGCCGAATGCCGCTCCGCGAGCGCCGCCTTCACCGCGTCAAGATCGTGCTGGGGCCTCGACAGCGGCAGGCGGGCGGTCTCGTGGCCCAGCGCCGCGAGCTTGCGGGCGGTGCGGGCCGCCGTCTGTTCCGGGCGAAGGATGAGGACACGCACGCGGTTCAGCCCCAGCTTTCAAAGAAGCCCGCTCCCGCCTTCTCGCGGATCGCCTGTCCCGCCGCCTCGCCGAGCCGGCCGGCCTCGCCTGCCGGGCCGCTCGCCTCAATCTCGTGGTACCGGCTCCCGTCCGGCGTCAGGATCATGCCGTGGAACTGGAGATGCTCGCCCTCGACCGTCGCATAGCCGGCGATCGGCGTGCGACAGGAGCCGTCGAGCGTGGCAAGGAAGCCGCGCTCGCAGGTGACCGCCGCGCGCGTCACCCGGTCGTCGATGGCGGCGAGCAGGTCTTGCGTGCCCTTGTCGCCGACGCGGCTCTCGATACAGATCGCGCCCTGCGCCGGGGCGGGCGGGAAGGAGACGGGATCAAGGATTTCCGTCGGCACGTCGAGCTTGCCGAGGCGCTTCAGGCCGGCATAGGCGAGCAGCGTCGCATCCGCCTGGCCTTCGGCGAGCTTGCCAAGGCGGGTATCGACCTGGCCGCGGAAGACGATGACGTTGAGATCGGGCCGAAGATGCCGGATGAGTGCCTGGCGACGCAGCGAGGCGGAGCCGACGGTCGCGCCCTGCGGCAGGTCGAGGAGGCGGGCGACGCTGCGGCCGATGAACGCGTCGCGCACGTCCTCGCGCGGCAGGAAGGCGGAGAGGTGCAGACCTTCCGGCAGCTTCGTCGGCATGTCCTTTGAGGAGTGCACGGCAAAATCGAGCTCGCCGGAGGAAAGCTGCGCCTCGATCTCCTCGGTGAACAGGCCCTTGCCGCCGATCAGCGCCAGCGAGCGGTCGGTTATGCGGTCGCCCTTGGTCGAGAGCACGACGATCTCGAACATGTCTTCCGGCAGGCCATGCGCCGCCATCAGGCGCGAACGGGTCTCGTAGGCCTGGGCGAGCGCCAGCGGGCTGCCCCGCGTGCCGATCCTGAAAGGTTTTGTTTGCATCCGCCTTGATCCGTTGTTACCGGGATGTCTCGTAACCGGGTTTCCGGCCCATCGCAATCAATTCCCAAGTGCTACATGTCGTCCCATCTGACCATCCTGGGCATCGAAACGAGCTGCGACGAGACCGCTGCGGCCGTGGTCGCGCGCGATGCGGAGGGCAGGGGCGAGATCCTGGGCGAGGTGGTGCTGAGCCAGCTCGAAGAGCACAGCGCCTATGGCGGCGTGGTGCCGGAGATCGCCGCACGCGCCCATGTGGAAGCGCTCGACAGCCTGATTTCCGAGGCGCTGCTGCGGGCGGGGCGCTCACTTGACGATGTCGATGCCATTGCCGCGACGAGCGGGCCGGGGCTGATCGGCGGGCTCATCGTCGGGCTGATGACCGGCAAGGCGATCGCCCGGGCGACGGGCAAGCCGCTCTATGCCGTCAACCATCTGGAAGGCCATGCGCTGACGGCGCGGCTGACGGACGGGCTCTCCTTTCCCTATCTCATGCTGCTCGTCTCCGGCGGCCATACCCAGCTCGTCCTGGTGCGCGGCATCGACGACTACGAGCGCTGGGGCACCACGACCGACGACGCGCTGGGCGAAGCCTTCGACAAGACGGCCAAGCTGCTCGGCCTGCCCTATCCCGGGGGGCCGGCGGTGGAGCGCATGGCGAAGACGGGGAATCCGGAGCGGTTCACCTTCCCGCGGCCGCTCGTCGGCGAGGCGCGGCTCGATTTCTCCTTTTCCGGCCTCAAGACGGCGGTGCGGCAGGCTGCGCAGTCGATCGAGCCGGTGACGGAGCAGGACATCGCCGATATCTGCGCCTCCTTCCAGCGCGCCGTCTCGCGCACGCTGAAGGATCGCATCGGCCGCGGCCTCGAACGGTTCCGCACGCTTTTCCCGGATGTCGAGACGCCGGCGCTGGTCGTTGCCGGCGGGGTGGCGGCCAATGCGGAGCTGCGCGCGACCCTGCAGGTGCTGTGCGACAAGCAGAAATTCCGCTTCATCGCCCCGCCGCTGGCGCTGTGCACCGACAATGCATCCATGATCGCCTGGGCGGGGCTGGAGCGCATGGCGGCCGGCTTTGCGCCCGATGACCTTGCCGTCGCGCCGCGCTCGCGCTGGCCGCTCGACCGCGAGGCGGCGACGATCCTGGGATCCGGCAAGCGGGGAGCCAAGGCATGAGCACCACTCCGAGGATCGCCGTCATCGGCGCGGGTGCCTTCGGCACGGCGCTGGCGAGCGTGGCCGCGGCAAGCGGCGGCGATGCCACGCTGATCGGCCGCGATGCGGTGGCCGTCGACCTGATGCGCGCCTCGCGGCGCAACGAAAAGGCGCTTCCCGGCATCGACCTGCCGCCGACCCTTTCCTTCAGCGCCGATGCGGAGGCGATCCGCGGCGCCGGCATCGTTCTGTTCGCCATGCCCTCGCAGGCCCAGCGCGCGGCGGCACGCTCCCTTGCGGCCCTGCTGGCGCCGGGCATGGCCGTGGTGATCTGCGCCAAGGGCATGGAAAAGGGCACCGGACGGCTGCTGACGGAGGTTCTGGAAGAAGAGCTTCCGGGCCGCGAGATCGCAGTGCTCTCCGGCCCCGGCTTTGCCGCCGACATCGCGAAGGGCCTGCCGACGGCGATGGTGATCGCCGCGCGCACGGCCGAGACCGGCGCCTTGCTGGCGCAGGCCCTTTCCGGGCCGACCTTCCGGCTCTATCCCTCGACCGACCGCATCGGCGTGCAGCTCGGCGGCGCGCTGAAGAACGTGCTGGCGATCGCCTGCGGCATCATCGAGGGGGCCGAGCTTGGCGATTCGGCACGGGCGGCGCTGATTTCGCGCGGGCTTGCGGAACTGTCGCGCTTCGTCGCGGCCCATGGCGGGGAGGGCACCACGGTCACGGGGCTCTCCGGCCTCGGCGATCTCGTTCTGACGGGAACGAGCCACCAGTCGCGCAACCTGCGCTTCGGCATCGCGCTCGGCCGCCATGGCGATGCCGCCGGCTGGTCGGGCGATCTGGTGGAGGGCGCCTTCGCCGCCTCGGTCGCTTCCAGCGTCGCGGCTGAAAAGGGCATCGACATGCCGATCACCGATGCGGTCGCCCGCATCATCGATGGCAGTCTCGACGTGAAGACCGCCATCGGGCAGCTGATGACGCGCCCGATCACCCAGGAATGACACAGCGGCCAGGAACAGAAGGAAGGATCGTTTCATGCATTTCGCATTTCTCTGCCAGGACAAGCCCGGCGCGCTGCAGGTGCGCCTCGATACGCGCCCGGATCACCTCGCCTACCTGAACGGCCTCAATGCGGACGGCAAGCTCGCCTTCGCCGGCCCCTTCCTCGGCGATGACGGCAAGCCGACCGGCAGCCTCGTCGTGGTCAAGGCCGAGACGATCGAGGAGGCACGCCAGATCGCGGAGAACGATCCCTATGCCAAGGCCGGCCTCTTCGCTTCTGTCGAGGTGAAGGCCTGGAACTGGGTCTTCAACAATCCGGAGGCCTGATCCGCATGGCACACTGGCTCTACAAGTCCGAACCCTTCAAGTTCTCCTGGGAGAAGCTGAAGTCGAAAGGGGCGGCCGGCGAGGAATGGGACGGCGTGCGCAACTACCAGGCGCGCAACAACATGCGGGCCATGAAGATCGGCGACAAGGGCTTCTTCTACCACTCCAACGAGGGGCTGGAGATCGTCGGCATCACCGAGGTCTGCGGGCTGTCGCATCCCGATTCGACGGCCGGCGAGGACCCGCGCTGGGATTGCGTCGACATCCGCGCCGTGTGCGACATGCCGAGGCCCGTCTCGCTGAAGGACGTCAAGGCCAATCCGAAGCTCGCCAACATGTCGCTCGTCACCTCCATGCGCCTTTCGGTGCAGCCGGTGACCGAGGAAGAGTGGATCGAGGTCTGCCGCATGGGTGGTCTCGACAAGCCGCCGCGCTGATGGTTCGGCGCCGTATCGCGCGTTCGGGAAACCGGCGCCATGGAGCGATGCTCCGGTGAAGACGGATCCCGAGGTCTTCATCCGCGACAATACGGGCGTGCTCTCCCCGCCGCATGTGCCGGAGGTGACGCTGCATCTTGCCACCGAGGCGCATGACCTCTGGCTGAAGACCGAGGAGGAGCTGGAGGAGATCGGCCTGCCGCCGCCCTTCTGGGCCTTCGCCTGGGCGGGCGGGCAGGGGCTTGCCCGCCATGTGCTGGACCATCCGGCACTGGTGGCCGGAAAGTCGGTGCTGGATTTTGCCAGCGGTTCCGGCCTTGTCGGCATCGCGGCGCGGCTTTCGGGCGCTGCGCCGGTGCTTGCTGCGGATATCGATCCCTGGAGCAAGACCGCGATCCGCCTGAACGCCGCCCTGAACGGCGTCGACCTTGCCCATACGGCCGAAGACATGGTCGGCCGGGACGAGGGCTGGGATGTCGTGCTGGCCGGCGACGTCTTCTATGACCGCGGCTTTGCGGACGTGCTCATTCCCTGGTTCTCCGCCCTTGCTGCCCGGGGCGCCCTGGTGCTCGTCGGCGATCCCGGCCGGGCCTATTGCCCGCGCGAGCGCATGGAGGCGCTCGCCACCTACACGGTGCCGGTGACGCGGGCGCTGGAGGACAGCGAGGTCAAGAAGACGACGGTCTGGCGCTTCGGCGCGAGCCCGGCAAAAGCGTGAGGCTTTTTCCCGCTATCAAAAGCCGGGGCGGATGACGCAGACGCCGGCTTCCCACGAACATCCGTCCTGGCCCGGCGTCACCACGATGACCTTCGGCCCGCGGTTTTCGACGAAGGGGGCATCGATCAGGTCGTCGTAATAGCGATCCCGGTCGATATGGAAATAGATGCCGTTGCCCGGGTCGCGATAGGCCGAGAGGGCGCCGCCATAGAAATTGCGGTCCTTGCGCCAATGGCGATCGTGATGCCGCTCCACCCGGCGGTCGTCGCGGTAGCGCTCGCGCGGGCGCCAGTCGCGGTGCTCGCGCCGCTCGATGCTGCGGCCGATGAAGCTGCCGTTCGACCAGTCCGCGTCGGAATTGTCCGACCAGCCGATATCGGGGCTGCGGTCGCGGGCCGCGGCGGCCGTCATGCCGCCGGCTGCGAGGGCGACCGCAAGCGCTAGAACTTTGGTCGCATGGGACGCTGAAAACAGAGTCATTCTGTCCTGCCTTCCGGATTACGCTTAACAGATCCTTAACGGCAAGATGGGGCAGCGGCCGGCAAAAGTCACGGATTTGGTTATGAATTTTCCCGTTATCGTTAATTGGCGGACCGCGTCCCGGGATGGCACAAAAGCGGCAGGCCGCTTAATCGATTAAATTCATTTTGCACTGCAATGAGGCTTGTGGTTCCGCTTTCCGGTGATTAAACGTCGCAATCACTGCATTGTGCACAACATACTGCAATTCCGGAGAAAATTTGTCCAGTTTATGGCTCTCCGGGGTTCCGTGAGGTTCAGATGGCGAATGTCACTCGAAGCCGGCCGCTCTCGCCGCATCTCCAGGTCTACAAGCCGATCCCGACGATGGTCATGTCCATCGTGCATCGCATAACCGGTGCCGCCCTTTACTTCGGCACGGTGCTCGTTGCCTGGTGGCTAATCGCCGCCGCCTCGGGCGAGGCCTATTTCGACTGGGTCAACTGGTTCTTCGGCACGCTGATCGGCCGCCTCGTGCTCTTCGGCTATACCTGGGCGCTGATGCAACACATGCTGGGCGGCCTTCGCCACTTCATGTGGGACATGGGCCACGGCTACGAGAAGCATTTCGCCACCAGGCTCGCCCTTCTGACCCCGGTCGTCTCCGTCGCCCTGACGGTGCTGATCTGGATCGTCGGCTATCTGGCCCGCTGAGGAGAGTTTCATGGATATGCGCACCCCTCTCGGCAAGGTTCGCGGCCTCGGCTCGGCAAAGGACGGTACGGAGCATTTCTGGCGCCAGCGCCTGACGGCCGTCGCCAACGTTCCGCTTCTCCTGTTCTTCGTCGGCTTCCTGATCTGCTATAACGGCGCTTCCTATGCGGAGGTGACGGCAGCGCTGTCGCACCCGATCGTCGCCGTCCTCATGGGCCTCGTTGTCGTCTCCGGCCTCATCCACATGAAGCTCGGCATGCAGGTCATCATCGAGGACTACGTGCATGCGGAAGGCGTGAAGATCGCGCTCCTCATGCTCAATACCTTCTTCGCGATCCTGGTCGGCGGACTCTGTCTTTTCGCCGTCCTCAAAATCGCTTTCGCAGGATAATCCATCATGGCAGCGATCTCCTCCCCGGCGGCCAACGGCAAGGCCTATAATTACGTGGACCATTCCTTCGACGTGATCGTCGTCGGCGCCGGCGGCGCGGGCCTGCGCGCCACGCTCGGCATGGCCGAGCAAGGCCTCAAGACGGCCTGCATCACCAAGGTCTTCCCGACGCGTTCGCACACCGTCGCCGCCCAGGGCGGCATCGCGGCCTCGCTCAGGAACATGACGCCGGACAGCTGGCAGTGGCATCTCTACGACACCGTCAAGGGTTCCGACTGGCTCGGCGACGTCGACGCCATGCAGTATCTCACCATGGAAGCGCCGAAGGCGGTCTATGAGCTGGAGCATTACGGCGTGCCCTTCTCGCGCAACGAAGAGGGCAAGATCTACCAGCGCCCGTTCGGCGGCCACATGCAGAACTATGGCGAGGGCCCGCCGGTGCAGCGCACCTGCGCGGCCGCCGACCGTACCGGCCACGCCATCCTGCACACGCTCTACGGCCAGTCGCTGCGCAACAATGCGGAATTCTTCATCGAATATTTCGCGCTCGACCTGATCATGTCGGCCGACGGCCGCTGCACCGGCGTCGTCGCCTGGAACCTCGACGACGGCACGATCCATCGCTTCGCGGCCAAGATGGTGGTGCTGGCGACCGGTGGTTACGGCCGCGCCTATTTCTCGGCCACCTCGGCCCACACCTGCACGGGCGACGGCGGCGGCATGATCGCCCGCGCCGGCCTGCCGCTGCAGGACATGGAGTTCGTGCAGTTCCACCCGACCGGCATCTACGGCGCCGGCTGCCTCATCACCGAGGGCGCCCGCGGCGAAGGCGGCTATCTTGTCAACTCGGAAGGCGAGCGCTTCATGGAGCGTTATGCGCCGTCGGCGAAGGACCTCGCTTCGCGCGACGTCGTCTCGCGCTGCATGACGATGGAAATCCGCGAAGGCCGCGGCGTCGGCAAGAACAAGGACCACATCTTCCTGCATCTCGACCACCTCGATCCGGCGGTTCTGCACGAGCGCCTGCCCGGCATTTCCGAGAGCGCGAAGATCTTCGCCGGCGTCGACGTGACGCGCGAGCCGATCCCGGTCCTGCCCACCGTCCACTACAATATGGGCGGCATTCCCACGAATTACTGGGGCGAGGTGCTGAACGCCGACGGCCAGAACCCGGAGCGCATCGCGCCCGGCCTGATGGCGGTTGGCGAGGCGGGCTGTGCCTCGGTGCACGGCGCCAACCGCCTCGGCTCCAACTCGCTGATCGACCTCGTGGTCTTCGGCCGTGCCGCCGCGATCCGCGCCGGCCAGGTGATCGACCGCAACGAGGCGGTGCCGGCGCTCGACATTGCCGCCTGCGACCGGATCATGGATCGCTTCGATCGCCTGCGGAACGCCAATGGCGGCACGCCGACGGCAGTGCTGCGCGACAAGATGCAGCGCACCATGCAGGAAGACGCCGCCGTGTTCCGTACCCAGGAATCGCTGGAAAGCGGCTGCAAGCGCATGACGGCGATCTGGAAGGAAATGCCGGACATCAAGGTCACCGACCGTTCGATGATCTGGAACTCCGACCTCGTCGAGACGCTGGAGCTGGAGAACCTGATGGCGAACGCCATCACCACCGTCTACGGCGCCGAGGCCCGCAAGGAGAGCCGCGGCTCGCATGCCCGCGAGGACTATGCGACCGGTCCGCTCGGCGGCCGCGACGACGTCAACTGGCGCAAGCACACGCTCGCCTGGGTGAACGAGGCGGGCGACGTGACGCTCGACTATCGCCCTGTTCATACCGACCTTATCGCGGACGGGATCGATCCCAAGAAGATCGAGCCCAAGGCCCGCGTCTACTGATCCCGAGGAGAACAGGACATGGTTGAACTCGCTCTCCCGAAAAACTCGCAGCTGACCGAGGGCAAGGTCTGGCCGAAGCCGGCCGGCGCCACCAACACCCGTGAGTTCCGCATCTACCGCTGGAACCCCGATGACGGCAAGAACCCGTCGGTCGACACGTTCTACATCGACGTCGACGACTGCGGCCCGATGGTGCTCGACGCGCTGCTCTACATCAAGAACAAGATCGACCCGACGCTGACGCTGCGTCGCTCGTGCCGCGAGGGCATCTGCGGCTCCTGCGCCATGAATATCGACGGCACCAACACGCTCGCCTGCACCAAGGGCATGGACGAGATCAAGGGTGCGGTGAAGGTCTATCCGCTGCCGCATATGCCGGTCGTCAAGGACCTCGTTCCCGACCTCACGAACTTCTACGCCCAGCACCGCTCGATCGAGCCCTGGCTGAAGACCGTGTCGCCGACGCCGGCGAAGGAGTGGAAGCAGAGCCATGAGGATCGCCTCAAGCTGGACGGCCTCTACGAGTGCATCCTGTGCGCCTGCTGCTCGACCTCCTGTCCGAGCTATTGGTGGAACGGCGACCGCTATCTCGGCCCGGCGGTCTTGCTCCAGGCCTATCGCTGGCTGATCGACAGCCGCGACGAGGCCACCGGCGAGCGCCTCGACAATCTGGAAGACCCCTTCCGTCTCTACCGCTGCCATACGATCATGAACTGCGCCCAGGCCTGCCCGAAGGGCCTCAACCCGGCCAAGGCGATCGGCGAAATCAAGAAGATGCTGGTCGAGCGCCGGCTCTGACCCATATGATGGACATTCACGAAACGTGAGGAGGCGGCCCGACTATTCGGGCCGTTTCGTCTTGATTCGTGCGGGCGATTCACGTTAATTCGGCGGGAATTGCTGCACGGCAGCAGTATCGGGCAGATATCGGGAGTAACGACATGCGGATTCACCATGTGGCAGGCGGGCTGATGATGGCGCTTGCTCTGGCCGGTTGCCAGCGAACCTCGATGGACAGCGTCAATACGCAGCAGAACATCACGCCGCTGGAGGCCCAGCCGATCGGCACCGTCTCCTCCAGCCAGTTGCCCGACCCCACGACCGACACCTCGCAGTTCCCGGAAAAGCCGGCGACCGACACGGCGATGGCGACGACGGGCACCGGAACGGGCGATACGGCAGCGGCGACGGCGCTCGACGTCACCAAGGAATCCATGGTCGGCAACTGGCGGGTGGCGAGCGGCCCGTCCTCCTGCGACATGTTCCTGACGCTCACCAATCTCGGCAGCGGCTCGCGCGGCGGCACGCGCGGTTGCGCGGGCGAACTGACGACGATGGGCTCCTGGGAGGTCGCCGGCAAGCAGGTCGTGCTGAAGGACCGCAACGGCAACGCCATCGCCCGGCTTTACAAGACGGCCGATGCCCGTTTCGACGGCTCGACCAATTCCGGCCAGCCCGTCAGCCTTTCACGCTGATCCCGTCCTTTCGACACCGACACGGATAAAAGCCGCCCATGGGCAAGGATTGGGACAGCGGGTCGACCCATCCGGATCACGGCGTTTCGGATAGGCTGCAGGCCCTTGTCGCGAGCGGCGAGCTGAAGCCGGATCCGGCGCAGAGGGCCATGGCCGCGCGCTTCGACAGGCTGCTGCTTGACCTTCACGCCCAGCGTCCGGCGCGCAAGTCGAGCGCGCTCGGCTGGCTCTTCGCCTCCCGCAAGCCCGCGACGGTCAGCGCCCCCAAGGGGCTCTACATCCATGGCGGCGTCGGGCGTGGCAAGACCATGCTGATGGACATGTTCTTCGAGCTGGCGCGGGTCAAGCGCAAGCGGCGGGCGCATTTCCATGAATTCATGGCCGATGTGCACGAGCGCATCCACAAGCACCGCCAGAAGCTGAAGGCCGGCGAGACGAAGCAGGCCGATCCCGTGCCGCCGGTGGCGGAAAGCCTCGTCGAGGAGGCGCGCCTCCTCTGCTTCGACGAGTTCTCCGTGACGGATATCGCCGATGCGATGATCCTGTCGCGTCTCTTCGGAGAGCTTTTCCAGCGCGGCTGCATCCTTGTTGCGACGTCCAATGTCGAGCCGGACAACCTCTACAGGGACGGCCTCAACCGCAGCCTCTTCCTGCCCTTCGTCGATCTCCTGAAGCGCCATGTCGAGATCGTGCCGCTCGATTCCCTGACCGACTATCGCATGGAGAAGGACAGCGGCCTGCCGGTGTTCCGCCATCCGCTCGGCGTCGAAGCCGACATGGCGATGGAGGCGGCCTGGCGGCGCGAGACCGTAGGCAGGCCGGCGGCGGCCAAGACGATTGCCTTCCGGGGCCGCAGCATCCCCGTGCCGCGGGCGGCGGGGCGCGTTGCGCGCTTCTCCTTCTCCGACCTTTGCGAAAAGCCGCTGGGCGCGGCCGACTATCTCGAAATCCTCGCGCATTACGACACGCTCTTCGTCGATCACATTCCCCTGCTCGGCGCGGAGAAGCGCAACGAGACGAAACGCTTCATCAATCTCGTCGACACGATCTACGATCATCGCGCGCGGCTCTTCGCCTCCGCGGCGGCGGCGCCGGAAAACCTGCTTGTCACCCGCAAGGGCACGGAAGGTTTCGAGTTCGACCGCACGGTCTCGCGCCTCATCGAGATCCGCAGCACGGAATATCTTGCCGATCACAAGGCCCGCTACGAAGAGGATGTGACGAAAGCGTGACGGAAATTCTTACGTTTACGTAAGATATTTTGTATCTAACCGATTGAAAAACTTCGATCCGAAAGTATGTGTTGAATTTTTAGGCGGACAAGCGTAAGCCCTTGCGCCGAAAGGTCCCGCAATTGCGACATTGGGGGCCTGTTGATCGGAGCAAGAGGAAGCTTTCATGGCCCGCAAGAAGATCGCACTTATTGGTTCTGGAATGATCGGTGGCACGCTGGCGCATCTGGCCGGCCTGAAGGAACTGGGCGACATCGTCCTCTTCGACATTGCCGACGGCATTCCGCAGGGCAAGGGCCTCGATATCGCCCAGTCCTCGCCGGTCGAGGGCTTCAACGCCTCGCTGACGGGCGCCAGCGATTACGCCGCCATCGAAGGCGCGGACGTCTGCATCGTCACCGCCGGCGTTGCCCGCAAGCCCGGCATGAGCCGCGACGATCTTCTCGGCATCAACCTCAAGGTCATGGAACAGGTCGGCGCCGGCATCAAGAAATATGCCCCGAACGCCTTCGTCATCTGCATCACCAACCCGCTCGACGCGATGGTCTGGGCGCTGCAGAAGTTCTCGGGCCTGCCGAAGAACATGGTCGTCGGCATGGCCGGCGTGCTGGACTCGGCCCGCTTCCGCCTCTTCCTCTCCGAAGAATTCAAGGTCTCCGTCCAGGACGTCACCGCCTTCGTTCTCGGCGGCCACGGCGACACGATGGTGCCGCTTGCCCGCTACTCCACGGTCGCCGGCATCCCGCTGACCGACCTCGTCAAGATGGGCTGGGTCACCAAGGAACGCCTGGAAGAAATCATCCAGCGCACCCGTGACGGCGGCGCCGAGATCGTCGGCCTGCTCAAGACCGGCTCGGCCTACTACGCCCCGGCCGCTTCGGCGATCGAGATGGCCGAGTCCTACCTGAAGGACAAGAAGCGTGTCCTGCCCTGCGCGGCCTATCTTTCAGGCCAGTACGGCGTGAAGGACATGTATGTCGGCGTACCCACCGTCATCGGCGCCGGCGGCGTCGAGCGTATCGTCGAGATCGACCTCAACAAGGCCGAGCAGGAAGCCTTCGACAAGTCCGTCGGCGCCGTTGCCGGCCTTTGCGAAGCCTGCATCAACATCGCGCCTTCGCTGAAGTAATCCCGGTATCCAGACAGGATTTTCCCCATGAACATTCATGAATATCAGGCCAAGGCTCTGCTCAAGAGCTTTGGCGCTCCGGTCGCCGAAGGCGTCGCGATCTTCTCCGCCGACGAGGCGGAGGCGGCTGCGAAGTCGCTTCCCGGCCCGCTCTACGTGGTCAAGAGCCAGATCCATGCAGGCGGCCGCGGCAAGGGCAAGTTCAAGGAGCTCGGTCCCGATGCCAAGGGCGGCGTCCGCCTCGCCTTCTCGGTGGAGGAAGCCAAGGCCCACGCCAAGGAAATGCTCGGCAACACGCTCGTCACCGCGCAGACCGGCGAGGCCGGCAAGCAGGTGAACCGCCTCTATATCGAGGACGGCGCCGACATCGACCGCGAACTCTATCTCTCGCTGCTCGTCGACCGTTCCGTCGGCCAGGTCGCCTTCGTCGTCTCGACGGAAGGCGGCATGGATATCGAGGCCGTCGCCCATGACACGCCGGAGAAGATCGTCACCGTCGCGATCAACCCGGAAACCGGCGTCACCGCCGACAACCTGGCGACGCTGACCGCAGCCCTGAAGCTCGAAGGCGAAGCCAAGGCCGACGCCGAAAAGCTCTTCCCGATCCTCTACAAGGCCTTCGTCGAGAAGGACATGAGCCTGCTCGAGATCAACCCGCTGATCGTCATGAAGAACGGCCGCATGCGCGTCCTCGACGCCAAGGTCTCCTTCGACGGCAACGCGCTGTTCCGCCACGACGACATCCGGGCGCTGCGCGACGAGACCGAAGAGGACGCCAAGGAGATCGAGGCTTCCAAGTGGGACCTCGCCTATGTGGCGCTTGACGGCAATATCGGCTGCATGGTCAACGGCGCGGGCCTTGCCATGGCGACGATGGACATCATCAAGCTCTACGGCAAGGAGCCGGCGAACTTCTGCGACGTCGGCGGCGGCGCGGGCAAGGAGAAGGTCGCGGCAGCCTTCAAGATCATCACGGCCGACCCGAAGGTCGAGGGCATCCTCGTCAACATCTTCGGCGGCATCATGAAGTGCGACGTCATCGCCGAAGGCGTGGTCGCAGCCGTGCAGGAAGTCGGCCTCAAGGTTCCGCTGGTCGTTCGTCTCGAAGGCACGAATGTCGAGCTTGGCAAGAAGATCCTGAACGAATCGGGCCTGGCGATCACCGCCGCCGACGATCTGGACGACGCCGCCAAGAAGATCGTTGCCGCGGTCAACGGCTAACTGAAGGACCTGACCTCATGTCGATTCTCGTCAACAAGAACACCAAGGTCCTCGTTCAGGGCCTGACCGGCAAGACCGGCACCTTCCACACCGAGCAGGCGCTCGCCTACTACGGCACGCAGATGGTCGGCGGCATCCACCCGAAGAAGGGCGGCGAAACCTGGACCGGCTCGAAGGGCGAAAGCCTGCCGATCTTCGCCTCCGTCGCCGAGGGCAAGGAAAAGACCGGCGCCGACGCCTCCGTGATCTACGTTCCGCCGGCAGGCGCCGCGGACGCGATCATCGAGGCGATCGATGCGGAAATCCCGTTCATCACCTGCATCACCGAGGGCATCCCGGTCGCCGACATGGTGCGCGTCAAGGCGCGCCTCGACCGTTCCTCCTCGCGCCTGCTCGGCCCGAACTGCCCGGGCATCCTGACGCCGGAAGAGTGCAAGATCGGCATCATGCCGGGCTCGATCTTCCGCAAGGGTTCGGTCGGCATCGTCTCGCGCTCCGGCACGCTGACCTATGAAGCCGTGTTCCAGACCTCCAACGAAGGCCTCGGCCAGACCACGGCCGTCGGTATCGGCGGCGACCCGGTCAAGGGCACCGAGTTCATCGACGTCCTGGAGATGTTCCTCGCCGACGACGCCACGACCTCGATCATCATGATCGGCGAAATCGGCGGCTCGGCCGAGGAAGATGCGGCGCAGTTCCTCATCGACGAGGCCAAGAAGGGCCGCAAGAAGCCGATGGCCGGCTTCATCGCGGGCCGCACGGCCCCGAAGGGCCGCACCATGGGCCATGCCGGCGCCGTCGTTTCCGGCGGCAAGGGCGATGCGGAATCCAAGATCGCGGCGATGGAGGCGGCGGGCATCCGCGTTTCGCCTTCGCCGGCCCGTCTCGGCAAGACGCTGGTCGAAGTCCTCAAGGGCTGAGAAACGAAAATGGGGTGGGCCGGCTGAAAATGCCGGCCGATCCGTCTCTTCCCGGCGTCATGCCGGGCGGCAAGCCGGGGGAAAGCCCGGTCAACACGATCGTTCGGGAGGCGGGCGCGGCGCCCGCGAAACACCATGGCACGACAAGACGCCAACGAACAATTCCTGGCCACGTCCTTCCTCGACGGGGCGAACGCAGCCTATATCGAGCAGCTCTACGCGAAGTACGAGGCCGATCCCGCCTCGCTCGGCGAGGAATGGCGGGCCTTCTTCAAGGCCCTCGAAGACCAGCCCTCCGACATCGTGAAGGCCGCGAAGGGCGCCTCGTGGAAGCGCGCGAACTGGCCGATTGCCGCCAATGGCGAGCTCGTTTCGGCGCTCGACGGCAACTGGGGCGTGGTCGAGAAGGTGCTGGAGAAGAAGGTGCAGGCGAAGGCCGAGGCCGTCGCCGCCCAGACCGGCGCGCCCGTCAACCAGGCCGACGTCAACCAGGCGACGCGCGATAGCGTGCGCGCCATCATGATGATCCGCGCCTACCGCGCGCGCGGCCACCTGCACGCCAAGCTCGACCCGCTCGGCCTTGCCGTTCCCGTCGAGGATTATAACGAGCTCTCGCCCTCGAACTACGGTTTCGAGGAGAAGGATCTCGACCGCAAGATCTTCATCGACAACGTGCTTGGCCTCGAATATGCGAGCGTGCGCGAAATGGTCGAGATCCTGGAGCGCACCTATTGTTCGACGATCGGCGTCGAGTTCATGCATATCTCCAACCCGGAAGAGAAGGGCTGGATCCAGGAGCGCATCGAAGGCCCGGACAAGGGCGTCGACTTCACGCCCGAGGGCAAGAAGGCGATCCTGCAGAAGCTGATCGAGGCGGAAGGCTTCGAGCAGTTCATCGACGTCAAGTACAAGGGCACCAAGCGCTTCGGCCTCGACGGCGGCGAATCCCTCATCCCGGCGCTGGAGCAGATCATCAAGCGCGGCGGCCAGCTCGGCCTGAAGGAAATCGTGCTCGGCATGGCCCACCGCGGCCGCCTCAACGTGCTCACCAACGTGATGGCAAAGCCCCACCGCGCCGTCTTCCACGAATTCAAGGGCGGCTCCTACGCGCCGGACGACGTGGAAGGTTCGGGCGACGTGAAGTACCACCTCGGCGCTTCCTCGGACCGCGAGTTCGACGGCAACAAGGTGCACCTGTCGCTGACCGCCAACCCCTCGCACCTTGAAATCGTCAACCCGGTCGTCATGGGCAAGGCCCGCGCCAAGCAGGACCAGATGGCGACGGTCTTCGAGGGCGACATCATCCCGCTGCGCGAGCGTGTCAAGGTCATGCCGCTGCTCTTGCATGGCGATGCGGCCTTCGCGGGCCAGGGCGTCGTTGCCGAAATCCTCGGCCTTTCGGGCCTGCGCGGCCACCGCGTCGCCGGCACGGTGCATGTCATCATCAACAACCAGATCGGCTTCACCACCAACCCGGCCTTCTCGCGCTCCTCGCCCTATCCGTCGGATGTGGCGAAGATGATCGAGGCGCCGATCTTCCATGTGAACGGCGATGATCCGGAAGCGGTGACCTACGCGGCCAAGGTTGCGACCGAATTCCGCATGAAGTTCCACAAGCCGGTCGTTCTCGACATCTTCTGCTACCGCCGCTTCGGTCACAACGAAGGCGACGAGCCGGCGTTCACGCAGCCGAAGATGTACAAGGCGATCCGCGCCCACAAGACCGTGGTCAACCTCTACGGTGCGCGCCTTATTGCCGAGGGCGTGATCAGCGAGGGCGAATTCGAGAAGATGAAGGCCGACTGGCGCGCCAACCTCGAGACGGAATTCGAGATCGGCCAGTCCTACAAGCCGAACAAGGCCGACTGGCTGGACGGCGTCTGGTCGGGCCTGCGCTCGGCCGACAACCAGGACGAACAGCGCCGCGGCAAGACGTCCGTGCCGATGAAGCAGCTCAAGGAGGTCGGCCGCAAGATCGCGACGATCCCGGAAGGCTTCAAGGCCCACAAGACCATCCAGCGGTTCATGGACAACCGCATGCAGATGGTCGAGACGGGCGAGGGCATCGACTGGGCGATGGCGGAAGCGCTCGCTTTCGGCACGCTCTGCGTCGAGGGCACGAAGATCCGCCTTTCCGGCCAGGATTGCGAACGCGGCACCTTCTCGCAGCGCCACTCGGTGCTCTACGATCAGGAGACCGAGGATCGCTACATCCCGCTCGCCAACCTCTCGCCGACCCAGGCGCGCTACGAGGTCATCAACTCGATGCTCTCGGAAGAAGCGGTGCTCGGTTTCGAATACGGCTATTCGCTGGCCCGTCCGAACGCGCTGACCCTCTGGGAAGCCCAGTTCGGCGACTTCGCCAACGGCGCGCAGGTCGTCTTCGACCAGTTCATCTCTTCGGGCGAGCGCAAGTGGCTGCGCATGTCCGGCCTCGTCTGCCTCCTGCCGCACGGCTATGAGGGCCAGGGTCCGGAGCACTCCTCCGCCCGCCTCGAGCGCTGGCTGCAGATGTGCGCCGAGGACAACATGCAGGTCGCCAATGTCACGACGCCGGCGAACTACTTCCACATCCTGCGCCGCCAGGTGAAGCGCGACTTCCGCAAGCCGCTGATCATGATGACGCCGAAGTCCCTGCTGCGCCACAAGCGCGCCGTCTCCTCGCTTTCGGAAATGGCGGGCGAAAGCTCGTTCCACCGCCTGCTCTGGGACGATGCCGAGGTCATCAAGGACGGCCCGATCAAGCTGCAGAAGGACGCCAAGATCCGTCGCGTCGTGATGTGCTCGGGCAAGGTCTACTACGACCTCCTCGAAGAGCGCGAGAAACGCGGCATCGACGACGTCTACCTCCTGCGCCTGGAACAGCTCTATCCGTTCCCGGCCAAGGCGCTGATCAACGAATTGTCGCGCTTCCGCAATGCCGAGATGGTCTGGTGCCAGGAAGAGCCCAAGAACATGGGCGCCTGGGCCTTCATCGACCCCTATCTCGAATGGGTGCTCGCCCATATCGACGCCAAGTACCAGCGTGTGCGCTATACCGGCCGTCCGGCCGCCGCCTCGCCGGCGACGGGCCTGATGTCGAAGCACCTTGCGCAGCTCGCCGCCTTCCTCGAAGACGCGCTGGGCGGTTGATCCGCCCGGCAGTTTTTCGCGCAATTCCGGACGGAAAACCGCTTCACACTTTTCCTGGAATTGCTTCAGTAACCGCGACAAAGATATAACGAACGGAACTCAACTCATGGCTACCGAAATCCGCGTCCCGACTCTGGGCGAATCCGTCAGCGAAGCGACCGT
The DNA here is from genome assembly GCF_963942435.1 of Shinella sp. WSD5-1. Taxonomy (GTDB): domain Bacteria; phylum Pseudomonadota; class Alphaproteobacteria; order Rhizobiales; family Rhizobiaceae; genus Shinella; species Shinella yambaruensis. The sequence goes on along the minus strand of NZ_OZ012596.1, from coordinate 220,960 downwards.
CGGCACCTGGTTCAAGAAGGTCGGCGACGTCATCAAGGCCGACGAGCCGCTCTGTGAGCTCGAAACCGACAAGGTGACGATCGAAGTGCCGGCGCCGGCCGCCGGCGTGCTGTCGGAAATCACCGCCGCTGCCGGCGACACGGTCGCCCCGGGCGGCCTGCTCGGCCAGATCTCCGAAGGCGCATCCGCCGGTGCCGCGGCGCCGGCCGCCGCCGAAAAGGTGGAGAAGGCCGCTGCTGCCGCGCCCGCCGCCGAGGCCAAGCCCGCTGCCGGTGCCTCGGCCATGCCGGCCGCTCCGGCCGCTGCCAAGATGCTCGCCGAAAACAACCTCTCGGCCGATCAGGTCGACGGGTCCGGCAAGCGCGGCCAGGTGCTGAAGGGCGACGTCATCGCCGCCGTCGCCAAGGGCATCACGGCCTCCACGGCCGCTGCCGCCGAGCCGGCCAAGGTCGTCGCCCGCGCGCCGTCCTCCGAGGCCGATGCGCCGCGCGAAGAGCGCGTGAAGATGACGCGCCTGCGCCAGACGATCGCCAAGCGCCTGAAGGACGCCCAGAACACCGCAGCCATGCTGACCACCTACAACGAGGTGGACATGTCGGCCGTGATGGACCTGCGCAACCGCTACAAGGACCTCTTCGAGAAGAAGCACGGCGTCAAGCTCGGCTTCATGGGCTTCTTCACCAAGGCCGTCACCCACGCGCTGAAGGAGCTGCCGGCGGTCAATGCCGAGATCGACGGCACGGACATCATCTACAAGAACTACTGCCACATCGGCGTCGCCGTCGGCACGGACAAGGGCCTCGTCGTCCCGGTCGTGCGCGATGCCGACCAGATGGGCATTGCCGCGATCGAGAAGGAAATCGGCCGCCTCGGCAAGGCTGCCCGGGACGGCGAACTCTCCATGGCCGACATGCAGGGCGGCACCTTCACCATCTCGAACGGCGGCGTCTACGGTTCGCTGATGTCCTCGCCGATCCTCAACGCCCCGCAATCCGGCATCCTCGGCATGCACAAGATCCAGGAGCGTCCGGTCGTCGTCGGTGGCCAGATCGTCATCCGCCCGATGATGTATCTCGCGCTCTCCTACGACCACCGCATCGTCGACGGCAAGGAAGCCGTGACCTTCCTCGTGCGCGTCAAGGACAGCCTGGAAGATCCGGAACGCCTCGTTCTCGATCTCTGAGCGGAGACCCCCATGGAGGCGGCAGCGTCAGCGTCTTCGCCCATGCTCGTGCTTCTGGCATTGAGCGTGGCGCTGCTCGTCTTCCATATCGGGCTCCAGGGCATGCTCTCGACACGGGAGCTTGGCTCCGTCTGGAATGCCGGCCCGCGCGATGAGCCGCGGCAGCCGGCCGGCCTGGTCGCCGGACGCGCCGCGCGCGCGTCGGCGAATTTCCGGGAGACCTATCCGGCCTTCGTCGCGCTCGCCCTGGCGCTTGCCATCGCGGGCGACCCGGCGGGCTGGGGGCTTGCCGGCGCATGGTTGTGGTTCGTCGCCCGGCTCGTCTATCTTCCGCTCTATCTTGCAGGCGTACCCTATATCCGCTCGCTCGTCTGGACCGTCGCTTTGGTGGGGCTCGCGGTCATGGCGGGCGCGATCATCCTCCAGGAGGCAGGCATTCCATGAGCAACTATCTCCTCGAACTCGCCTCGCTGATGGCGATCTTCGCCTTCGCCATCGTCTCGCCCGGCGCGGATCTCGCCATGGTGATGCGCCAGTCGATCGTGCATGGGCGGCGTGCGGCGATCGTCACGTCCTTCGGCATCGGCACGTCGCTGATGTTCCATGTCGCCTACACGATCCTCGGCCTCGGCCTCCTCATTTCCCAGTCGATCTACCTCTTCAACATCGTGAAGTGGTGCGGCGTCGCCTATCTCGTCTACATCGGCATCAAGGCGCTCAGGGCCGGCAAGGCCGACATTTCCGTCGAGACGGTGAAGGGCGGCGAAGACGGCAAGGGCGGGCAATCGGCATTGCGCGCCTTCGGCCTCGGCTTCCTCGCCAATGCGCTGAACCCCAAGCCGGTCTTCTTCTTCCTGTCGATTTTCTCCACGGTCGTCAGCGCCCATACGCCGATCGCCATCAAGTTCGGCTACGGCCTCGTCATGGCCACCTGCCTCATCGTCTGGTTCGTCGGCGTCTCGCTCTTCATGACGACGCCGAAGATGCGTGCGGCCTTCGCGCGCATGAGCCAGTGGATAGACCGGGCGAGCGGCCTCGTCTTCATCGCCCTCGGCATCAAGCTCGCCACGGAAAAGGCCCACTGAGCGATGCGCGCCGTCCTCGTCCTTGCCGGATTTCTTGCCGCAACCGCCGCCTCGGCGGCGGAGTGCCGGCAGGACCGCGCGCGCTATGCGGATCGCGACGGGGCCTATGAGCTCACCTTCGAGCCTGTCGGTTCCGACGCGGCCGCGACGAGCCATCATTTCAAGCTGAAGATCCTGGCGAGCGGCGTGGTGCTCGACGGTGTCGTCATGCCGGGCGATCCCGCCCGCTCGAACGGCATGGTCATGCACGATTGCCCCGAAGGCGACGTGACCGGCGAGGAGATCGCCGCCTGTACCGTCTGGGAGGGCGTGATCTACGCGCTCGACGGCGCCGGCGATGCCGGCCTCCTGCCGGAGGAGGGGGCTGCGGCGGCCGAAACCCTGCTTCTTTCCGGCTTCGGGCCGTCGGTGCGCTATTCGACGCTGTGGGACGACGGCAAGGCGACCGTGGCGCCCTGGGACGTCTTCAGGCGGAAAGGATGCGCGCCATGACGGAGGCTCCCGTTCTTCTCGTCACCGGCGGCAGCCGCGGCATCGGCGCCAGCGTCTGCCGCATGGCGGGTGCCGCCGGCTGGCAGGTCGCTGTGAACTATGCCGCCAATCGCGACGCGGCCGAGGCCGTTGTCGGCGACATCCGGGCGCTCGGCGGCTCGGCGATCCCGGTCGGCGGCGATGTCGGGACGGAACTCGGCCTCGCCTCCATCTTCTCCGCCATCGACGGCACGTTCGGCCGGCTCGACGGGCTCGTCAACAATGCGGGCATCATCGCGCTGCCGCAGCGCGTCGACGAGATGTCCGCCGAGCGTCTGGAGCGCATGTTCGCCGTCAACGTGATGGGCTCGATCCGCTGCGCCCAGGAGGCCGTCCGCCGCATGTCGACGCGCCACGGCGGCAAGGGCGGTTCCATCGTCAACATCTCGTCGGTCGCCGCCCTCCTCGGCGCTGCCGGCCAATATGTCGACTATGCCGCCAGCAAGGGCGCCATCGAGAGTTTCACCGTCGGCCTCGCGCGCGAGGTCGCCGCGGAGGGCGTGCGCGTCAATCTCGTGCGCCCCGGCATCATCGATACCGACATCCACGCTTCCGGCGGCCTGCCGGACCGGGCGCGCGACATGGCGTCGCTCATCCCGATGCAGCGGCCGGGCACGGCCGATGAAGTCGCCCATTCCATTCTCTATCTTCTCTCCGATGCGGCGTCCTATGTGACGGGTGCCGCCCTCAACGTCAGCGGCGGGCGCTAGCCCCCCGCGCAGGAAGGACTTGTCATGGCATATGATCTCATCGTTATCGGTTCCGGCCCCGGCGGCTATGTCTGCGCCATCAAGGCGGCCCAGCTCGGCCTCAAGGTCGCGGTCGTCGAAAAGCGGGCCACCTATGGCGGCACCTGCCTCAATGTCGGCTGCATCCCCTCCAAGGCGCTGCTGCATGCCTCCGAGACCTACAGCCATGCCGCCCACGGTCTGGACGCGCTCGGCATCGAGGGCGTCAAGCCGGTGCTGAACCTTTCCAAGATGATGGGGCACAAGGATGCGACGGTGAAGTCGAATGTCGACGGCGTCGCCTTCCTCTTCAAGAAGAACAAGATCGACGGCATCCAGGGCACCGGCAAGGTGCTCGGCGCGGGCAAGGTCTCCGTCACCAACGACAAGGGCGAGGAACAGGTCCTCGAGACGAAGAACATCGTCATCGCCACGGGCTCCGACGTCGCCGGCATTCCGGGCGTCCCGGTCGAGATCGACGAGACGGTCATCGTCTCCTCCACCGGCGGCATCGCGCTCGACAAGGTGCCGGGCCACCTCATCGTCGTCGGCGGCGGCGTCATCGGCCTCGAGCTCGGCTCCGTCTGGGCCCGCCTCGGCGCCAAGGTCACCGTGGTCGAATATCTCGACACCATCCTCGGCGGCATGGATGGCGATGTCTCCAAGCAGTTCCAGCGCATGCTGGTCAAGCAGGGCATGGAGTTCAAGCTCGGTGCCAAGGTGACGGGCGTCGAGAAGGCGGGTTCCGGCGCCAAGGTGACCTTCGAGCCGGTCAAGGGCGGCGAGGCCGCCACGATCGAAGCCGACGTCGTGCTGATCGCCACCGGCCGCAAGCCCTATACCGACGGCCTCGGCCTCAAGGACGCCGGCGTCGCGCTGGACAATCGCGGCCGTGTCGAGATCGACAACCACTTCCAGACCAACGTCGCCGGCATCTATGCCATCGGCGACGTGGTGCGCGGCCCGATGCTCGCCCACAAGGCGGAAGACGAGGGTGTCGCCGTTGCCGAAATCCTCGTGGGCCAGGCCGGCCACGTGAACTACGACGTCATTCCGAGCGTCGTCTACACGCAGCCGGAAGTCGCCTCCGTCGGCAAGACGGAAGAGGAACTGAAGGCCGCGGGCATCGCCTACAAGGCCGGCAAGTTCCCCTTCACCGCCAACGGCCGCGCCCGCGCCATGCTGGCGACGGACGGCTTCGTCAAGGTGCTGGCGGACAAGGAGACGGACCGCGTGCTCGGCGTGCACATCGTCGGCTTCGGCGCCGGCGAGATGATCCACGAGGCGGCCGTGCTGATGGAATTCGGCGGCTCCTCCGAAGACCTCGGCCGCACCTGCCACGCGCACCCGACCATGTCGGAAGCCGTCAAGGAAGCCGCGCTCGCGACCTTCTTCAAGCCGATCCACATGTGATCCGGTCAGGCGGCTGCGACAACCGGCCGCCTGTCTTCGCCCGGCGAAGAGGCGCACCATGGAGGCCTTAAAGGATGGCCTTCATGTCCCCCGTTTCGAGACCGGTCTCGCTTCCGCATCCGCTTCTGCCTGCCGCCGACTGGGCGGATCGCTTCACGCTGGGCCTGCCCGTCGACAACCTCACGGCGCGCGAGGCGGCGCGGCTGGCGCTCGAACACCCGCCGGCCTGGGTGCGCCGGCTCATGGCGCTGCGCAATGCGCTCGTCCGGCCGTTCGGCCTGAAAGGGGCGGCCGGGAAGGTCGTGCCGTCGGAGACGGAGATCGGCGGCTTTCCGATTGTCAGCGCGAGCGACGACCGGGTTGTGCTCGGCTTCGACGACAGGCATCTCAATTTCCGCATCGTCATCGATGTCCGGCGGGACCGGCCGAGCGGCCAGACGCTCAGCGTGATGACGCTCGTCCACCGCAACAACCTGCTCGGCCGGCTTTATCTTGCCGCCGTCATGCCGTTCCACAAGCTGATCGTCCGCACCATGCTGGCCGGTATCGGCCGCAGGATTTCACGCACGCGGGAGCCATGAGGCTCAGGGCACGACGGTGACGGTGAAGCCCTGCTTGCGCAGCAGCTCCACGACCCCTTCCGGGCCGGCAAGATGCAATGCGCCGACCGCGACGAAGACGTTGCCGCCGGCGAGGATCGGCGCGGCGCGCTCCGCCATCGTGTGGTTGCGGTCGATGATGATGCGCTGCTCGAAATCGGCATAGGCCTCGGCGTCCGCGTCCGTCTCGGGCGCGGCGGCGCGCATCATCGGCATGATCATGCCGGTATCGCCGGAAAGATAGAGCTGGCTCATCGTCTCGATGACGTCCTTCAGCGTGTCGCCGAGTTCCAGGGTCTGGACGAGGCCCTGGACCTGCGGTTCGAGCGGCAGGGAATCGAGGGCGGAAATCTGCTCGACGAGCGTTTCCAAACCCTTCAGCGTCTTGCCCTCGGCAAGCGCGTCCTTGGCGAGGCGCTGGTCGAGGAAGGCGGCGCCGGCCGTCTTGCGGGCGATCTCGCAGGCCGGCAGCGCCACGAAGCTCGCGATCATCCAAGGCTTCATGCGGCCGACCGCGGCGAGCGAGAGCCCGCGGCGCTTCAGGCCTTCGGCCAGTTTCTCTGCGCCCTCCTCGTCGAGGAAGTCGGTGATGGACCTGCCGTCGGTGAACATGGTGAGGTCGGGACGGGTGAGCATCGCCGCGCCGGCCTTCTTCTCGTCCGCGATCTCGTCTGATTCGACCACGATCGTTGCGGCTTCGGCAAAGGCGGTGCGTGCCGCCTCCGGCATGGCGAGCACGCGCGGGTCCGTCACATGCATGGTGCCGAGCAGCCAGGAGGCGGGCTGGCTGTCCTTCTCAATCTTCCAGAAGATGCCCTTGCCGTTCGGCACGCCATCGGCCTCGGCCCGCAGTTTGGCATAGCCGGCCGGATCGTCCTTTTCGAATTTTTCCAGGAGATTGATGCCGCCGCAGACGGGCGGCTCCTGCGCGCTAGCCGGCGAGAGGGCGGCAAGCACGAAGAGGAAGGAGAGCGCGACCAGCACATGGATGGCGGCCAGCCCCCAGAGGCCGGCATCGGCCAGCCGGTCGGCAAGCGCCGGGCGCTGTCTGCGAAGAAGGACTGTCATGGTCGAACTCCCTGTCTTTTCGGCAGCCCTGAAACGCGTCGCGATCCTCTGGATTCGCCCCCTGCGCTTCAGGGCCTTGATTTTACGCCTGTCGTTCTCGCAAAACCGCTGGGCACTTTTGTGTGCGACAAGCTCTAGTCCGGTTGCCCTCACAATCCCTTAACGTGCTACGCCTCGGGCCTCATGCCCGCGGATGGGCGCGGTCGTAGATTTCGAGCAGCCGGGCGGAATCGACGCCGGTATAGACCTGCGTGGTGGAAAGGCTGGCATGGCCGAGCAGTTCCTGGATGGTGCGCAGGTCCCCTCCGCCGGCCAGCAGGTGCGTGGCGAAGGAATGGCGCAGCGCATGGGGCGTCGCGCTGTCCGGCAGGCCGAGGGCACCGCGCAGCTTCTGCATCTCGCGCTGGATGATTGCCGGTTGCAAAGGGCCGCCTCGCGCGCCGCGGAAGAGCGGCTTGTCCTCCGCAAGCGGGAAGGGGCAGAGCTTTATGTAGTCCTCGACGCCGGCAAGGGCCGGGGCGATCAGCGGCACAATGCGGGTCTTGTCGCCCTTGCCGGTGATGCGCAGCGCGGTCGGCGCGCCGGCGAAATCGGCCGGCGTCAGCGACAGCGCCTCGGAAATGCGCAGGCCGCAGCCGTAGAGGAGGGTCAGGACAGCGGCGTTGCGCAGGCGGATCCACGGTTCCTCGGCCAGTTGTTCATGGGCATCGACGACGGCGATCGCCTGCCGGTCGGAGAGCGGCTTCGGCAGCGATTTCGGCTGTTTCGGCGAGCGCACCGCCGAAGCGCCGGCGGCATTGGCGAGGCCCTTGCGCTCCAGGTGGCGCAGGAACGAACGCAGGCCCGCAAGGCCGCGGCTGAGCGTGCGCGCACCCGCGCCGTCGCGGCGCCGGGCGGCGAGGAAGCCGCGCAGGTCCGCCGGCCGCAGGTCGCCGATGTCCTTGAGGCGCGCCGGGGCGGCAAGGTGCTGCGTCAGGAAGGCGAGGAACTGGCGGGTGTCGCGCTCATAAGCGTCCAGCGTGTTGTCGGAAAGCCGCCGTTCTTCCGCGAGCGCGGCGAGCCAGCCCTGGCGCTCGGCCATCAGTGTCGGGTCGGCGATGATGAGGAGATCGGTCATGTCCTGCCCTTTGGCGTTTGCCGGAGCATGGGCGATTTCCGCTTAAGGTTTTGCTAACGTTCCCGTCGAGGCCGGGCAAAGCGGCCCGCCTTCCTCTCGACACGGTGGCTGGTATAGAGAGGGTCTTCCTCCATTGCGGGACCATCATGCTTTTGCGTTCCATGTCTGCCGAAAACTACCGTTCGCTGCGCTCGATCCGCATGGATCTCGGGCGTGTGAACCTGTTCGTCGGCGAGAACGGAGCGGGGAAATCGAACCTCTACCGCTCGCTCCAGCTGGTCCAGGCCGCGGTGCGCGGTAGCTTCGCCCATGAGATCGCGGCGGAAGGCGGCATGGCCTCGGCGCTCTGGACGGGCAGGCGGCGGGCGAACGAGCCGGTGCGCATCCGCCTCGAGACCGAACTTCTCGACGAGGACCGTGCGATCACCTTCCGCTACCGCGTGGAGGCCGTCCAGCGCCCGCCGAAAGCCGCCGCGGGCTTTGCCTTCGAGCCGCAGGTCAAGGCGGAGGAACTGACCATCGAGACCGGGCGGCGACCGGTGACGGTGATGAAGCGCGCCGGGCCGGGCATCATGGTGCGCGACGAGACCGGCCGCATGGTCGAGCATCCAGAACAGGCGCTGACCTCGGAGACGGCCATCGCTCTGCTCGGCGATGCCGGGCACTATCCGGAGATCGGCACCTTCCGTCGCGCCGTCTCGCAATGGCGCTTCTTCCATGGTTTCCGCTCCGACCGCGATTCGGCCCTGCGCCAGCCCTGCCTTGCCGTCACCGCGCCGCTGCTCGATCAGGACGGGGCGAACATGGCCGCCGTCTTTGCGACGCTCACCTGGACGCGCGAGGATACGCTCGATCTCGACCGGGCGGTGGCGGACGCGTTCGGCGGGGCGCGGCTTTCCGTGCCGGAGCCGGAGGAGTTCGCCTCCTACGGGCTGGTGTTCCCACAGTTTCCCCAGCGCGTCTTCCAGCCGCGCGAGCTTTCGGACGGGCAGATCCGCTTCCTGGCGCTCGCCGCGGCCCTTCTCTCCTATCGCACGCCGCCGCTGATCGCGCTCAACGAGCCGGAAGCAAGCCTCCATCCGGACATGCTGGCACCGCTTGCCGACATGATTGCGCGGGCCGCGCAGTCGAGCCAGCTCTGGATCGTCACCCATTCCGAGCGGCTGGCGCAGGAGGTGGAGACACGCTGCGGCGTGCGTGCGAAGCGCGTCGTGCGCAATGACGGGGCGACCTGGATCGACGGCATGCGGCTGACGGGCGAAATGGCCGGGGACGACGAATGAGGACGGCGGCGATCTTTGCGGTTTTCTTCGCGTCGCGGCGGGGGCATCTTCGCGCCTGATGACCAGCGATTCGACCGACCTTTTCGGGGAAAAACTTTTTCCGCGCACGGTGCCCGTGATGGTGCCGGTGCCGACGCCCTTGCCCTATTCCTATTCGGTGCCGGAGGGCATGGCGGTGGAGCCGGGCTCGATCGTGCAGGTGCCGCTCGGGCCGCGGCTGGTGCCGGGCGTCGTCTGGGACGGCGGCGATGACGGCAAGGTCGATCCGAAGAAGCTGCGGCCGATCGAGAAGGTGTTCGACTGCCCGCCGCTTTCCAGGGAGATGCGCGATTTCCTCGACTGGGTCTCCGCTTACACGGTGACGCCGCCGGGCCTCGTCGCCCGCATGGCGCTGCGTGCACCCACCGCCTTCGATCCCGAACCGATGATCGAGGGGCTGCGCTTCACCGGCCACCGGCCGGAGCGGCTGACGAGTGCGCGCGAGCGCGTGCTGGAACTGGTCGAGGGCGGCATACCGTGGACGCGGTCCGGCCTTGCGCATGCCTCCGGCACCTCGACCAGCGTCATCGACGGGCTGGTGAAGCAGGGCACGTTCGAGACGGTCTTCCTGCCGCCGCCGCCGGTGGTGGCGGCGCCGGACCCCGATTACGTTGCGCCGCGGCTCGAAGGGCCGCAGACGGAGAGTGCGGCGGAACTGGTCGAGAGCGTGCGGAAGGGCGAATTCTCCGTCTCGCTGATCGACGGCATCACCGGATCGGGCAAGACGGAGGTCTATTTCGAGGCGATCGCCGAGACCTTGCGGCAGGGCCGGCAGGTTCTGATCCTCCTGCCGGAAATTGCGCTGACGGCGAGTTTTCTGGAGCGGTTCCAGGATCGTTTCGGCGCCAAGCCGGCCGAATGGCATTCCGATCTCGCCCCGCGCATCCGCGAAAAGGTCTGGCGGCAGGTGACGACGGGGGATGTCCGGGTCGTGGCCGGCGCGCGCTCGGCGCTCTTCCTGCCGTTCGAAAATCTCGGCCTCGTCATCGTCGATGAGGAGCACGACCCGGCCTACAAGCAGGAAGACCGCGTCTTCTACAATGCGCGCGACATGGCGGTGGTCAGGGCGCGCATCGGCGACTTTCCGGCCGTGCTGGTCTCGGCGACGCCTTCGGTGGAAAGCCGGGTCAACAGCGATGTCGGCCGCTATCGCAAACTGCACCTGCCGACGCGCTACGGCGATGCGGCGCTGCCGGACCTGCATCTCGTCGACATGCGGCGGCACCCGCCGGCCCGCGGCGGCTTCCTGTCGCCCGTCATGCTGCGCGGCATCCAGCGCACCATCGAGAAGGGTGAGCAGGCGCTGCTCTTCCTCAACCGTCGCGGCTATGCGCCGTTGACGCTCTGCCGCGTCTGCGGCCATCGCTTCCAGTGCCCGCAATGTTCAAGCTGGTTGGTCGAGCACCGGTTCCGCGGGCAGATCCAGTGCCACCATTGCGGCTATGCCGAGCGCACGCCCGAAGCCTGCCCGGAATGCGGCACCTTCGACCACCTCGCCGCCTGCGGCCCGGGGGTGGAGCGCATCGCGGAGGAGGTGGAGCGGCATTTTCCCGAGGCGCGCACCATCGTGCTCTCCTCCGACCTGATGGGCGTGAAGCGGCTCAGGCTGGAGCTGGAGGCGATCGCCCGCGGCGAGGCGGATATCGTCATCGGCACGCAGCTCGTCGCCAAGGGGCACAATTTCCCGCTGATGTCGCTGGTCGGCGTGGTGGATGCGGATCTCGGGCTTTCCAACGGCGATCCACGGGCGGCCGAACGGACCTTCCAGCTGCTTTCGCAGGTGACGGGGCGTGCCGGGCGCTCGGGCCTGAAGAGCCACGGCCTCATCCAGACCTACCAGCCGGCCCATCCCGTCATGCAGGCCATCGTCTCCGGCGATGCGACGGCGTTCTATGACCGCGAGATCGGCGAGCGGGAGAAGGCATTGCTGCCGCCGTTCGGCCGGCTCGCCTCGGTCATCGTCTCGGCCGATACGCGCGGCGAGGCGGAGGCGCATGCGCGGGGGCTGCGGCAGGCAGCACCGCAGGTCTCCGGCATCTCGATCCTCGGTCCGGCGGAGGCGCCGCTGGCGCTGATCCGCGGCCGCCACCGCTTCCGCCTCCTGGTGCATGGCCGGCGGGGCAGTGACATGCAGGCCTTCCTGCGCGCCATGCTGGCCAACGGGCCTAAGGAGCGGGCCTCGCTGCAGGTGCAGCTCGACATCGATCCGCAGAGTTTCCTCTGACATGGGTGGTTAACAAAGAGTTGTGCGAACTTTCCCGGTGCGCTTCTGCCCGTCGCGGGCCTGTGCGATAGAGGGCGGCGGGCAGGCAAGGAGAGACGCCGAGATGGAATTCTACATCCCCACCGAGACGGGCGAGCTCCTGGCGTTCTGCGCCGCCATCGCGACCGTGCTCTTCGGCCTCTTCGCCCTCTTTGCGCCCGGCACGGCCTTGAAGCTCGCCGGGCTCCAGATCCGGGACGGCACGCGGGAAGGATATGCCTTCGCCCGCTCGGCCGGTGGCTTTTATGCGGGGATCGCCATCGTCGCGCTGCTGATGGCGCAGAGCTGGATCTACATGGCCATCGGCGGCGGTTTCGCGCTGGCTGCGTTCGGCCGCATCCTGTCGCTGATGTCGGACGGTTCCTTCACGCTCAAGAACCTTGCCGTGCTCGGCGCGCAGGCGGTGCTTGCCGCACTGCCGCTCGGCTACGCCTTCGGCTTCCTGTGACCGGAAAACCGGCTTCCGGCCTCCATAAACACCAGAACAGAGTGCGCGCAGGCAACTTTTGCCCCGACTGTGGCCGACTTATGGCGCATTCCTGCGTCCGGCGTGTTGCGAGTCCCGGTTTCGTATGCTAGACGAACCGCGAAATTCAGAAAAAGCGGGCGCCAAAGCCTGTAGGGACTGAAGATTACCGCAACGATTTCAATTGGTTAGGACCGTAGCTTCGCTACTGCCCGACCTCTTGAATGAAAAGAAGAGAAGCTTGTGCCCGTGGCAGACACATCCCAGCTTGTTTCCGGTGTTGCAGAAAGATACGCGTCTTCGCTTTTCGACCTCGCTCAGGAAGCCGGTTCGGCTGACAGTGTCGGTGCCGATCTTGCCCGTTTCCAGGCACTGATCGACGAAAGCGACGACCTGAAGCGGCTGATCCTCAGCCCCGTCTTCTCCGCCGAAGATCAGACCAAGGCCATTGCCGCCGTTGCCGCCAAGGCCGGCATCACGGGTCTCGTGGCAAACTTCCTCAAGGTGGTTGCGTCAAATCGCCGCCTCTTCGCCGTCCCCGGCATGATCAAGGCCTACCGCGCCATCGCGGCCCGCGCCCGCGGCGAAATCACGGCCGATGTCACCTCGGCCCATGCGCTGACCGCAGCGCAGGAAACAGAATTGAAGGCGGCGCTGAAAGGCGTCACCGGCAAAGACGTGGCGATCGCCGTCACCGTCGACCCGTCCATTCTCGGTGGTCTGATCGTCAAGGTCGGGTCCCGCCAGATCGACACCTCCCTTCGCACCAAACTCTCTACCCTTAAGCTTGCACTGAAAGAGGTCGGCTGATGGATATCCGCGCCGCGGAAATTTCCGCAATTCTCAAAGATCAGATCAAAAATTTCGGCAAAGAGGCGGAAGTCTCGGAAGTCGGCCAGGTGCTCTCCGTCGGTGACGGCATCGCCCGCGTTTACGGCCTCGACAATGTCCAGGCCGGTGAAATGGTGGAGTTCCCCGGCGGCATCCGCGGCATGGCGCTGAACCTGGAAAGCGACAATGTCGGCGTCGTTATCTTCGGTTCCGACCGTGACATCAAGGAAGGCGACACCGTCAAGCGCACCGGCGCCATCGTGGACGTGCCGGTCGGCCCGGAACTGCTCGGCCGCGTCGTCGACGCGCTCGGCAACCCGATCGACGGCAAAGGCCCGATCAATGCCAAGCAGCGCGCCCGCGTTGACGTCAAGGCTCCGGGCATCATCCCGCGCAAGTCGGTGCATGAGCCGATGTCGACCGGCCTCAAGGCCATCGACGCCCTCATCCCGGTCGGTCGCGGCCAGCGCGAGCTGGTCATCGGCGACCGCCAGACCGGCAAGACCGCCATCATCCTGGACACGATCCTGAACCAGAAGGCGATCCACGACAACGGCCCGGACGGCGACAAGCTGTACTGCGTCTATGTCGCCATCGGCCAGAAACGTTCGACCGTAGCCCAGTTCGTGAAGGTGCTCGAAGAGCGCGGCGCGCTGCAGTACTCGATTATCGTTGCTGCAACCGCCTCCGACCCGGCCCCGATGCAGTATCTCGCACCGTTCGCCGGCTGCGCGATGGGCGAATATTTCCGCGACAACGGCATGCATGCCCTCATCGGCTACGACGACCTGTCCAAGCAGGCCGTTTCCTACCGCCAGATGTCGCTGCTGCTGCGCCGCCCGCCGGGCCGCGAAGCCTATCCGGGCGACGTCTTCTACCTGCATTCGCGTCTGCTGGAACGCGCGGCAAAGCTCAACGACGAGATGGGCGCTGGCTCGCTGACGGCCCTGCCGGTCATCGAAACCCAGGGCAACGACGTTTCGGCGTTCATCCCGACCAACGTGATCTCGATCACCGACGGCCAGATCTTCCTTGAAACGGACCTGTTCTACCAGGGTATCCGCCCGGCCGTTAACGTCGGTCTGTCGGTGTCCCGCGTGGGCTCCTCCGCACAGATCAAGGCGATGAAGCAGGTCGCCGGCTCGATCAAGGGCGAGCTTGCCCAGTATCGCGAAATGGCCGCCTTCGCCCAGTTCGGCTCGGACCTCGATGCCGCAACGCAGCGCCTGCTCAACCGCGGTGCACGCCTGACCGAACTCCTGAAGCAGCCGCAGTTCTCGCCGCTGAAGACGGAAGAGCAGGTCGTCGTGATCTTCGCCGGCGTCAACGGCTATCTCGACAAGCTGCCGGTCGCCCAGGTCGGCAAGTTCGAGCAGGGCCTGCTCGGCTACATGCGCTCCGAGGGCAAGGCGATCCTTGATACGATCCGCACCGAAAAGGCGATCAGCGACGACACCAAGGGCAAGCTCAAGGCTGCTCTCGATGCCTTCGCCAAGAGCTTCGGCTGAGACCTAACGGTTCGAGCCCTGCGCGCCGCCGGCGCGCAGGCAGCCCGGGAACTTTGATTGACGCATGATCCGCTGAGGAGACCTCTCCCGGATCGTGTTACAGGACGGAAAACGGATGCCTTCACTTAAGGATCTGAAAAACCGGATCGCCTCCGTCAAGGCGACGCAGAAGATCACCAAGGCGATGAAGATGGTCGCCGCGGCAAAGCTTCGGCGTGCCCAGGAAGCGGCCGAGGCCGCCCGGCCCTATTCGCAGCGCATGAGCGCCGTTCTCGCCAACATCGCCCAGGCCGTCGGCCAGGACGATTCGGCGCCGCGTCTGATGACCGGCACGGGCAAGGACCAAGTTCACCTGCTCGTCGTCTGCACGGCCGAACGCGGCCTGTGCGGCGGCTTCAACTCGCAGATCGCGCGCCTTGCGCGTGACCACACCCGCAAGCTTCTGGCGAGCGGCAAGACGGTCAAGATCATCTGCGTGGGCAAGAAGGGTTTCGATATCCTGCGCCGTGAATTCGCGTCGCTGATCATCGACCGCGTCGATCTGCGCGAAGTCAAGCGCATCGGCTTTGCCAATGCAGACCAGATCGGCCACAAGGTCATCGGCCTGTTCGAGCAGGGCGAATTCGACGTCTGCACGCTGTTCTATTCCGAGTTCAAGTCGGTCATCTCGCAGATCCCGACCGCGCTCCAGCTCATCCCGGCCTCCGCTCCGGTGGTCGCTGCCGAGACGACAGGTGCCAACGCGATCTACGACTACGAGCCGGATGCCGGCGCGATCCTCGGGGACCTCATCCCGCGCAACATTTCCGTCCAGATCTTCCGGGCCCTGCTCGAGAACGTCGCCGGCGAAATGGGCGCCAAGATGAGCGCCATGGACAACGCGACCCGCAATGCTGGTGAGATGATCAACAAGCTGACGCTCAACTACAACCGTCAGCGCCAGGCTCAGATCACCAAGGAACTCATCGAAATCATCTCGGGCGCTGAAGCGCTCTAAGGACCAGGACAAAGAGGGTAAGAGACATGGCTAAGGCAGCTACCCCGAAGGAAACCGCCGCAGTGGAAAAGAAGCCGGCAGCGCGCAAGCCGGCAGCGAAGACTGCTGCTGCAACCAAGGCGGCGGCTCCGGTCGCAGCCCGCGCGACCGGTCGCGTTACCCAGGTTATCGGCGCCGTCGTTGACGTCGCCTTCGACGGCGACCTGCCGCTCATCCTGAACGCGCTGGAAACCGACAACAACGGCAACCGCCTCGTTCTCGAAGTCGCTCAGCACCTCGGCGAAAACACGGTTCGCACGATCGCCATGGACTCGACCGAAGGTCTCGTCCGCGGCCAGCCCGTGACCGACACCGGCGCCCCGATCTCCGTTCCGGTCGGCGACGAGACGCTCGGCCGCATCATGAATGTCATCGGCGAGCCCGTCGACGAAGCCGGCCCGCTCGTCACCAAGGCGAAGCGCGCCATCCACCAGGATGCTCCGGCCTATGTCGAGCAGTCCACGGAAGCGCAGATCCTCGTCACCGGCATCAAGGTCGTCGACCTGCTGGCGCCCTACGCGAAGGGCGGCAAGATCGGCCTCTTCGGCGGCGCAGGCGTCGGCAAGACCGTTCTCATCATGGAACTGATCAACAACGTCGCCAAGGCGCACGGTGGTTACTCGGTGTTCGCGGGCGTCGGTGAACGTACCCGCGAAGGCAACGACCTCTACCACGAGATGATCGAATCGGGCGTGAACAAGCACGGCGGCGGCGAAGGCTCCAAGGCTGCCCTCGTCTACGGCCAGATGAACGAACCGCCGGGTGCCCGCGCGCGCGTTGCGCTGACGGGTCTGACGATCGCCGAAGACTTCCGCGACAAGGGCCAGGACGTTCTGTTCTTCGTCGACAACATCTTCCGCTTCACGCAGGCCGGTTCCGAAGTGTCGGCTCTGCTCGGCCGCATCCCGTCGGCCGTGGGCTATCAGCCGACGCTCGCCACCGACATGGGCGCGATGCAGGAACGCATCACCACCACGACCAAGGGCTCGATCACCTCGGTCCAGGCCATCTACGTTCCGGCCGACGACTTGACCGACCCGGCGCCGGCAACCTCGTTCGCCCACCTGGACGCAACGACCGTTCTGTCGCGCTCGATCGCCGAAAAGGGCATCTACCCGGCCGTGGATCCGCTCGACTCGACCTCGCGCATGCTCGACCCGATGGTTGTCGGCGAAGAGCACTACGAAGTCGCCCGCAAGGTCCAGACGACCCTGCAGCGCTACAAGGCGCTGCAGGACATCATCGCCATCCTCGGCATGGACGAACTGTCGGAAGACGACAAGCTGGCCGTTGCCCGCGCCCGCAAGATCGAGCGCTTCCTGTCCCAGCCGTTCTTCGTGGCCGAAGTCTTCACCGGCTCGCCGGGCAAGCTCGTCGCGCTCGAAGACACGATCAAGGGCTTCAAGGGCCTCGTCAACGGCGAGTACGACCACCTGCCGGAAGCTGCCTTCTACATGGTCGGCTCCATGGAAGAAGCCGTCGAGAAGGCCAAGAAGCTGGCTGCCGAAGCGGCTTAACAGCGAATAGGAAATAGGGAGTAGCGAATAGGGAAAATGCGAACCTCGAATACGAATTCTATTCGCTATTCGCTATTCGCTATTCGCTAAGATGGTCATGGCAACAGAATTCAACTTTGAACTCGTTTCCCCCGAGCGCCTGCTGGTTTCCGGCAGCGTCAGCGAGGTCGTCATCCCGGCGACCGAGGGCGAGATGACCGTCATGGCCAACCACGCGCCGACCATGACGACGATCAAGCCGGGTATCGTCACCGTGAAGTTCGCGGACGGCAAGAAGGACCGCTACGTGGTCTTCGGCGGGTTCGCCGACATCGTCCCGACAGGCTGCACGCTGCTGGCCGAATCGGCCGTGCACGTCGACGACTTCAAGAACGAAGACATCGTTCGCCGCATCGAAGCCGCCCGTGCCGAGCTGAGCCATGCCAAGTCGGACGACCAGAAGTTCGGCATAGAGACCTATCTCGCCGAACTCACCACGCTGCAGGGTATCGTCGTACCGGCCTGATCGCGGTACGCGTTTGCGCCTGCCAAACCCGCCGTTCCGGCGGGTTTTTTGTTGCCTTCATTTCACTGCTTGCGAAGAAGGTCCTCTTTACCCTATCCGCAACATTGCGTACCCGACCGGAACGCCAGGTTGTGGTAATTTGCTGTTTCTTTACGACGCCGGGCGAGAGTGGCGCGCAAGGCGTGCGCCATGAGGGCGGACCAACGCATCAGGACGAGCAGGATGAGCAGCAAGATCGTACCCGTCATCATGGCCGGCGGTAAGGGCACCCGTCTCTGGCCGCTGTCGCGCGCCTCCGCGCCGAAGCAGTTCCTCGAATTCCTCGGGGAAACCACGCTCTTCCAGAAAACGCTGGCGCGCGTCGCCGATGCGGGGCTCTATGCGGCGCCGATCGTCGTCACCAACAGCGACTTCCGCTTCCTCGTCGCCGAACAGGCCCGCGCGGCCGGCGTCGCGCTCACCTCGATCCTGCTCGAGCCCGTCGCCCGCAACACGGCGCCGGCGCTTGCCGCCGCCGCGACCTTCATCGCGCGCCATCACGGCGACGACGCGATCATGCAGGTGCTTGCCTCCGATCACGAGATCGATGCCAACGCCACCTATTTCGATTGCATCGCCAGGGCGGCTGCCGCCGCGAGGGCCGGCCGCCTCGTCACCTTCGGCATCACGCCGAGCGAGCCCGCGACCGGCTACGGTTACATCGAGATCGGCGAGGACCTCGGCAATGGCGCCAATGCGGTGCGCCGGTTCGTCGAGAAGCCGGATCACGAAAGGGCGACGGCCATGCTGGCGGCCGGCGGCTATCTCTGGAATTCCGGCATGTTCATGCTGCCGGTCGGGCTCTTCCTGCGCGAACTGCGGCAATATGCGCCGGACGTGCTGGAGGCGGCGGGCGAAGCGGTCGCCAAGGCACAGCACGACCTCGACTTCGAGCGGCTCGACGAGGCGGCCTTTTCGCGCGCGCCCGATATCTCCGTCGACTATGCCATTTTCGAGAAGACGCCGATCGCCGCCGTCGTGCCCTCGCCGATCACCTGGTCCGATCTCGGCAGCTGGGATTCGGTGTGGAAGACCGGCCGGCAGGACGAGGCCGGCAACGTCGCCGACGGCAGCACGACGGTGCTCGACACGCGCAACTCGCTGATCATCTCGCGGGACATCCACGTCGCCGTGCAGGGCCTCGACAATGTCGCCGTCATCGCCAGCGAGGACGCCGTCTATGTCGGCCGCATGGAGGACAGCCAGAATGTCGGCAAGCTGGTGAAGCATCTCGCCAGCCTGCCGAAGACGGCGAAGCTGACCGAGACGCACCCGACCTCCTACCGGCCCTGGGGCGGCTATACCTCGGTGCTGAACGGCGAGCGTTTCCAGGTCAAGCGCCTGTTCGTGACGCCCGGCAAGCGGCTGTCGCTGCAAAAGCACCACCATCGCTCGGAACACTGGATCGTCGTACGGGGCACGGCCGAGGTGACGATCGGCGACAGGACGATCCCGCTCCGCGAGAACGAATCCGTCTACATTCCGCAGGGCGAGGTGCATCGCCTCGCCAATCCGGGAAAAATCCTGCTCGAACTGATCGAGGTGCAGACCGGCTCCTATCTTGGCGAAGACGACATCATCCGCATCGAGGACGAGTTCGGGCGGGGGTGATGATCCCTAAATCAGGTCCGCGCCCGCAAGGGTCACCCTGAGGGCGGTCAGCCGGCCGGTGGCGTAGCAGGTCGTGTCGATGCAGATGCGGCCCTTGCCGAAGACCGGCTCGCGCCCCGCCGTATGGCCATGGATGACCGTCAGCGGCAGGCCGGGACCCTCGCTGAGGAAGGGCTCGCGGATCCAGATGAGGTCATGATCCTCCTGTCGGGCGAGCGGAATGCCGGGCATGATGCCGGCATGGACGAAGAGCCGGTCGCCGCTCATCAGCGCGATCGGCATGTTTTGCAGGAAATCGATATGGTGCTGCGGGACCGCGCGGCGCAGGGCCGCGCCGAGCGTGTGCACCGCCTCGCCGGGGTCGGTATAGTCCGCAAGGTCCAGCCCGTAGGAGCGCAGCGTCGCGTCGCCGCCGTAGTCCAGCCAGCGCAGGTGCTGGTGCGGATTGAAGATGAATTTCAGGAACGTGTCGTCATGGTTGCCGCACAGCGCGATGCGCTCGATGCCGTCGCCATGGTCGGGCTTCGCCAGATGCTCGATCACCGCCCGGGAGGCCGGGCCGCGGTCGACATAGTCGCCGAGATAGAGGAGGAGCGGCCGCTCGGCCATGCGGGACGCGGCGTCCGTGCGGATCCTGTCCTCAAGCGCCAGCAGGGCGTCGAGGCAGCCATGAACATCGCCGATGGCGTAGATGAGCGGCCGGTCGGCGGCAAGCGTGAGGCGCTGGCGGAGCATGGGCTGGGCAGGGAGGCTCATGGTCCTGTCATAGCGGGGATGGGCCGGAGAGGGAACCGGCAAGTGGCGCATCAGCGTCGGCTAATGCGGCAAAAGCGAGAGTCTGGGGCATTCCTGGTGAACCGGAGTCCATCGGGAATGCTCTAACGTCCCCGCCCCGGCGGGCATCGCCCGCGGGCGCGGCATTCCGCGTCGATCCAGATGCCGGCCTTTCGCCGCATGGCGTCCTCCTGGGTGGCGGCAAGCCGCGGCGTGGCGGCCGAGGCCGCACCGGTCGCGACGAGCGTTTCGGCGAGATCCTTGCCGCCGGCCGAGCAGGTGAGAAAGGACACACCGGAAAACCGGATATTCTCTTCGCAGGTCAGTCTCTTGCCGGCGACCAGCCGCCTGAGGGCGATGCGCGCCTGCTGGCCGCAGATAGCGACCGTGCCGTCGGCATCGCGGCAGAACCGCTTCGGATCGACCGGCACGGCGTCCGTCAGCACATAGAGCCGGCCACCGTCCGCGAAGGAGGCGCTGTCGAAGACGGTGACGCGGGCGGACGGGTGAAGGCGCAGCGGCAGCACGATCGGCTCCACGGCCAGCCGCTCATAGGCCTGCGTCTTGCGGTCGATGCGCACGGGCTTGTCGGTCCAGATCGGATCGTCCGAAACCGGGCCGGATTCGAGGCCGGCAGCCTGGGCGGAGGCCGCCGAGAAGAGGAGGGCAAGCACCTGTGCCCACCGGGTTCGCTTTGTCGGTCTTTTCATGGCAAGCTCCATCTCCCGGCGCATCACAGCTTGTCGGGCAGCGGCAGCCAGCGGCCGCGGTCGAAATAATCCGGCAGGTAGGTGCCGCGGGTTCGCGTGCGGTCCGGCGTGATGATGAAATTGTAGCGCGGCGTTTCACTGAACTCCTTCTTGAGCTGGATGCGGTTGCCGAAGCGGATGATGTCGAATTCCTTGAGGGCGCGGATATCGGCGAAGATGTCGGGCGCCTCTTCCCAGCGCACCTCGTCGAGGAAGACCTCGATCGCCGCGATGACGGCATCCGTCACGCGGTTCTGCGTCGCCGTGTTCTCGATGTTGAGCTTGATGCGGAAGGAGGAGACGCGGGTTTCCGCATTGCCCCGGATCGACAGGAAGGCGGAGGAGGACGGGTTCGTGCCGTCGCTCGCGTCGGGGAATTCGCGGTAGGACTGGCATTCCCAGCTCTGCTGGTCGAACAGTCCGGCCTTCCAGCCGGCCGTCTCGAAGCCGCTGCGGCGCAGCGCATCGCAGAGCATTTCCGGCGCCTTGCGGATGGTGCGGACGAACCGGGTCTGCATCGGGGTGACGGGCGTCAGGAGCCGTTCCGGGATGAGACCCCTGGGGCGCGGCACGCGGTTGCCCTTCAGCTCATAGGGGCGCAAGTCGCGCGTCTGCGGCGTCACGGCGACGGGATCGTAGCCGAAGCGGGCGAGCAAGCGGTTGAGATTGCGGTAGTCGTTGGCCAGGAGCACGGTCGCGCCGATCGCTCCGAGCAGCACGACGGCCAAAAGCCCGAAGACAACCAAGCCGGATCTGCCTTGCTTCCGCTCCGTCATGCCGAACCGCGCCGTTGCCCGTGTCGATGCGGTGGTGCCGGGCCCATTCGGGGCCGGATCCATCGATCTCCCGCTCCTGATAGGCTACTCCCCGGATGCCTGCAAGCGCGGGAGCCTTACGGCCCGGCGCGGCTGGCGAGCAGGCTGTCGTGCAGCCGGAGCGCTTCGGGCGGCGAGGTGCGGAATTTCGGCAGGCCGAGATGATAGCCGTAGCCGGTGACGAGGCGCGTCTCCCCGAGCTGCACCAGGGCGCCTTCGGCAAGCGCGGCGGCAAGGAGATCGAGGCTGCCGAGCGCCACGCCGTCGCCGCTGAGGGCCGCGTCGACAGCGAGCGCATAGGTGGAGAAGGTGAGGTGCGGCCGCGGCGGCGCCTTGCGCAGCGCCTGCGGCGCGACCCGCTCCAGCCAGGGCCGGAAGGAGATCCAGTTGGCATTGAAGCGCTCGTAGTCGATGAGGTCGAGGGCGATAAGATCGGCCGGGGCAATGGCGGCGGCATCGAGGCCCTTGCGGGCGATATAGTCCGGCGAGGCCACCGGGGCGAGCGTTTCGGCGAGAAGCGGCGTCAGCGTCCAGCGGGGGTGCTCGCCGGCGCTGTAGAGGATGACAAGGTCGTTGTTCTCGGAGGCGAGGTCGGCCGGGCTGTCCGACGTGACGAGGCGGAGCGCGACGTCGGGATTGTCGCGGGAGAAATCGCGCAGGCGCCGGCCGAGCCAGAGATGGGAGACAGACCCGCTGGCGGCGAGCGAGATGCTCTGTCCCGCGCCGGTGCGGAACGGCTCCAGGCTTTCCTCCAGATAGTCAAGCGAGGCGCGCACGCGCTGGAACAGCCTTTCGCCGCGCGGCGTCAGGGCCAGGTTCTTGCCGCTGCGGGCGAAGAGCTGCGTGCCGAGATGATCCTCTAGCCCCTTGATGCGCCGGCTGACGGCCGCCTGGGTGATGTTCAGCTCCCGCCCGGCGCGCGAAAAGTTCATGTGCCGGCAGGCGGCGTCGAAGACACGGAAAGCTTCGAGGGGAATACGGGCGAGCATAGCGTCCTTCATGATCTGAGGTTATCAAAAAGACTGAAGAATCCAAGGATTTGAAAATCTGAAATTGTGATGCACGGTTCGGCAAATCCGTTCGGGAGGTTCCGTGCCGTTCACAACGTCTTTCGTGCCCGAGATTCGTTTCGGCGAAGGGGTCTATGAGACCATCGCCGCATGCGCCCGTGCGCTCGGTGCCCGCTCCGTGCTCGTCGTCATCGACGGGTTCCTTGCTGCCGGCGGGCTCGGCGGGCGCCTGGCCGACCAGTTTGATGCCGAGGGCGTGGCGGTGGAATTCTTCTCCGGTTTTGCCGGCGAGCCGAAGCTGGCCGCGGTCGAGGCCGCCACGGCAGCGGCCAGCGGCAAGGACCTCGTCGTCGGTCTCGGCGGCGGGTCGGCGCTCGATATCGCCAAGATCGCGGCTTGCGTGGCGGCGGGCGCGGACGGCCCGATGCACTATGCGCTTGCCGCCCACCCTTTGCCGGGCAGGCCGCTGCGCAAGATCCTGGTGCCGACGACGGCGGGCACCGGCTCGGAAACGTCGGCGACGACCATCTTCACCGGGCCGGAGGGCAAGAAGCTGTGGATCTGGGGGCCGGAGACCAAGGCGGACCTCGTGCTGCTCGATCCGGCGCTGACCGTGACGCTTTCGGCAAACCTTACCGCCTGGTGCGGGCTCGACGCCTTCGTGCATGCCTTTGAGGCGGCGACCAACCGCAACGCCCATGCCGGCGCCGCGCTCTATGCCCATGCCGCCCTCGGCCTCCTCGTGGAGGCGCTGGAAACGGCGGTCAAGAACCCCGCGGACAGGGAGGCGCGCGGCAAGGTGCTGCTCGGTGCCTGTTATGCCGGTATCGCGATCGACAATTGCGGCACGGCGATCGCCCATACGATCAGCCATGCGCTCGCCGGCCTTGCGCCGGTGCATCACGGGCTCGCCACGGCGCTCGGCTTCGAGGCGACGCTCGCCTGGCTCGTCGAGGCCGACACGCCCGACCTTGCCGCGGCGGCGCGGGCCTGCGGCCTGCAGGATGCGGCGATGCTGCCCGGCTTCGTCGCCGGCCTGATGGACCGTTGCGGCATCGTCCGCGCCCTGCCGGCCGCCTTTGCCGCCTTCACCGCCGAAGACCTCGCCCGTGAGATGCGCGCGCCGGAGAACCAGCCGATGCGCCGTTCGACGATCCGGGCTGTTTCGGATGCCGATATCGATGCCTTCGCCGCCAGCATGATGGCGCTGCCCCGGACGCTCTGAGGACGACCATGACCGAACAGCACAGCCGCGCCTATTGGGAAGAACGCCTTGCCGGCCTCTCGCTTGCCCGCGGGCATTTCATCGATGGCAGGGTGCAGCCTGCCGTTTCCGGCCGGACTTTTACCCGCACGCGGCCCATGGACGGCCAACCCGGCGCCGTGCTGGCGCGCGGCGATGCGGCCGATGTCGACTTTGCCGTGGCTTCTGCCCGCAAGGCCTTTGCCAGTGGTGTGTGGCGTGGCAAGGAGCCGCTGGAGAAGAAGCGGATCATGCTGCGCTGGGCGGAGCTGATCCGGATCCATGGCGAAGAGCTGGCGCTTCTCGAAACGCTCGATGTCGGCAAACCGGTGCAGGCCTCGCTCGGCGTCGACGTGCGCCTGTGCGCCGAGGGCATCCAGTATTACGGCGAGATGATCGACAAGATGTATGACGAGATCGCCCCGACCGGGCCGAAGGCGCGCGCGCTCGTCCGCAAGGTGCCGCTCGGTGTCGTCGCGGCGATCACGCCGTGGAACTATCCGATGATCATCGATGCCTGGAAGCTCGGGCCGGCGATCGCGGCTGGCAATTGCGTGGTGCTGAAGCCGGCCGAGCAGTCCTCGCTCTCGGCGCTTCGGCTCGCCGAGCTTGCCGTCGAGGCGGGCCTGCCCGCCGGCGTCTTCAACGTCGTCACGGGTTTCGGCGAGGAGGTCGGCAAGCCGCTCGCGTTCCACGCGGATGTCGACATGGTCGCCTTCACCGGCTCGACCGAGGTGGGCAAGCTGATCATGGGCTACGCCGCGCAGTCGAACCTCAAGCGCGTGGCGCTGGAACTCGGCGGCAAGTCGCCGCTCGTCGTCTTTGCCGATGCCGATCTCGACGCGGCGGCGAGCGCGGCCGCCTGGGGCTGTTTCTACAATTCCGGCGAGACCTGCCATGCCGCGACCCGCCTTCTCGTGCAACGCCCGGTGCAGGATGCGCTGATCGAGAAGATCGAGGCGGTGGTGAGCCGAGAGATCGTGCTGGCGCATCCCTTCGAGCCTTCGGCGCAGATCGGTGCGTTGATCGAGACGGAGCACATGGACAAGGTCCTCGGCCTCGTCGCGGCGGGGGAGGCGGACGGCGGGCGCCGCGTCTTCGGCGCAGAAAGGGTGCTGTCCGAGACGGGCGGCTGCTATGTCTCGCCGGGTGTCATCACGGATGTGACGAACGACATGCGCATCGCCCGGCAGGAGATCTTCGGCCCTGTGCTTGCGGCCATCGCCTTCGACACGGAGGAGGAAGCGCTCGCAATCGCCAATGACACCATCTACGGGCTTGCCGGCGCCGTTTTCACCCGCGACATGGACCGGGCGCACCGGTTCTCCGAGGGCATCCATGCCGGCACGGTCTGGATCAACACCTACGACATGTCGAATTTCGCGACGCCCTTCGGCGGCTTCAAGCAATCGGGTTTCGGCCGCGACCGCTCGGTGCATGCGATCGACAAATATTGCGACTACAAGACAATCTGGCAGCAGTTCGGTTGAAGGCTCAAGTCCAGGGGAGGAGCGCATGAGCAGGATCGTTTCCATCGGCATCAGCCATCACCGGCTGCCGCTCGATCCGCCGTTCAAGGCAAGCTGGGATGGTCGCCCGCGCCGGCATTTCGACGCGACGATCGTGCGCGTGCGCGACGAGGAAGGTCGCGAAGGCATTGGCTCCGGCGACCTAATGAAGGGGTTCGAGGGCCATGAGGATTTGTTCATCGGTGCGGACCCGCGCCATCTCGAACGGCACTACGAGGTGCTCTCGCACATCAATTTCCACTATGGCCGCTGCTGGCCGCTCGATCTGGCGCTCTGGGACCTTGCGGGCAAGGTGACGGGCGAGCCGGTCTGGCGCATGCTTGGTGGCCGTGCCGACCGGGTGCGGCTCTATGCGTCCTCCGGCGTGCTGCGAGAACCCGCCGCCATGGCCGACCAGGCCGAGCGCTACATCGCGGAAGGCTTTCCGGCGATGAAGGTGCGCTTCTCCTCCTCCGCCGGCGGGCGCAACGGCTGGCGCGAGGACGTGAAGGCGCTGGAGGCGATCCGCGCCCGTGTCGGCGACCGGCTGGAGCTGATGGTCGACTGCAACCAGGGTTGGCGCATGCCCTGGGACACGACGCTCTCCTGGACCTTCAAGGATGCGCTCGTCGTCGCGCGTGAGCTGGAACGGCTCGGCATCTACTGGATGGAGGAGCCGCTGCACCGCTCCGATCGCAAGGGCATGAAGGCGTTGAAGGAGGCGACGAGCGTGCGCATCGCGGGCGGGGAGATGACGCGCGAGCTCTATGAGTTCCGCGACATCATCGAGGAACGCGCCTTCGACGTGATCCAGCCGGACGTGGCGCTGGTCGGCGGCATCACGGGATGCCGGCGGCTCGCCTTCCAGGCGCGCGAGGCGGGCGTCGCCTTCACCCCGCATTCCTGGACGAACGGCATCGGCGTGCTCGCCAATGCGCATCTGACGGCGGGGGCGGGCGACGCGCCCTTCCTCGAATATCCCTATGACGGGCCGGAATGGAGCGAGGCGCGCCGTGACTACCCGCTGCAGGCGCCGCTGCGGCACGAGGACGGCTGGCTTGTGCTGGGCGAAACGCCCGGCCTCGGCGTGGCCCTCGACGAGGACCGGCTTCGCGCGACGCGGCTCGGCTGAACCGCTTCACTTCGTCTCCCTCCGCATTCGACCCTTGACATCCGCCCCGGGGAGGCCGACTTCACGGGGGACACGGACGCGAAGGAGACGAGCCATGAGCGAGGCAGCCCGCACGACGATCGACCAGGCGGAAGTCGACCGCTTTTCGGCGATGGCGGCCGAGTGGTGGGACCCGGCCGGGAAATTCCGGCCCTTGCACAAGTTCAATCCGGTCCGCCTCACCTATATCCGCGATCTCGTGTCCGGTCAGTTCGGCCGCGACCCCGCGGCGCATCGCCCGCTCGAGGGCCTGCGCATCCTCGATATCGGCTGCGGCGGCGGCCTGCTCTCCGAGCCGATGGCGCGCATGGGGGCGGATGTGCTCGGGGCGGATGCCTCGGAAAAGAACATCGGCATCGCCAAGGCCCATGCGGCAGGCAGCGGCGTTCCGGTCGATTACCGGGCGGTGACCGCCGAGGCACTGGCGGAAGCCGGCGAGACCTTCGACGTCGTGCTCAACATGGAAGTGGTCGAGCACGTCTCCGACGTCGATTTCTTCCTCACCACCTGCGCCTCCATGGTGCGTCCCGGCGGCATGATGTTCGTCGCCACGATCAACCGCACGCTGAAGGCGGCGGCGCTGGCGATCTTCGCGGCGGAAAACGTGCTGCGCTGGCTGCCGCGCGGCACCCATCAATATGAAAAGCTGGTGCGCCCGGAGGAGATCGAGAAACCGCTGACGGCCTCGGGGCTGATGGTGACCGATCGCACCGGCGTGTTCTTCAACCCGCTGTCCAACCAGTGGAACCTGTCGAAGGACATGGACGTCAACTACATGATGGTGGCGCGCCGCGCCTCCGCCTGAAGCCGGCCCGCGGGAAGCTCCGGTCAGGCCTTCAACGTCTTCGCGACGGCAAGCAGGTCCTGCTGCCCGGCCGCGTTGCGCGCGGCGATCGCCTTCACGCTTTCGCGGTCGATGCCGACGGTGTTGCCGTCGGGGCAAAAAGCCGTCTTGAAGGTGAAGGCGCGGGGCGACGGGCCGCGATCGGCAAGATGCTCCAGCCGCTCGGCGCCATCGGCCCAGAGAGGCCGGACGCCTTCCGCCACCCACCAGAGCACGAGGGCAGGCCAGGCCTGCCGCTGGTTCCAGTTGCGGGCGTGTTTCAGGGCGTCGGCGTGCACACCGTTATAGGTGAAGGCCATCAGCGCCTCGAGCCCGCTCCACAGCGAGAGCGAGGAGGGAGCATCCGCAAAGCCGCTGCCGGTAATGAAGCGGGGATAGACCTTCTCGCCCCAGCTTTCCGGTCCCGGCTCGCCGTCATAGCCGGAACGGCCGACGAACCCCTCCGCCCGGCTCGCCGCCTCGAAATTCAGCGGTTCGCGCAGGCGAAAGCCTTCGACGCGCGGGCTATCGTAGTCGTCGACATGCAGGCCGAAATTGTAGATCGCGAGATGATGGCCGCGCATCAGTTGGTTTCGTCGGGCAGGACGGGAAGCGGCGCGACCTCGACGCCCTCCTCCAGCAGCTCGCGCACCTCGTCCGCCGAGGCCCGGCCGATCAGGCCGCGCTGCTCGGCCTCGCCGTAATGGATCTTGCGCGCTTCTTCCGGAAAGCGCTCGCCGACATCCTCCGAATTGGCGCGGATGGTCGAGACGATCTCCCGAAGCTTGTTCATCATCTCCTTCTGGCCGGCCTGCACCACGAGCTCCTGGCGGCGCTCCTTCTTGCGGGCGGTCGAGACGGAGGGCGCCATCAGGCGCTTGGCGACATGGGCGGAGCCGCAGGTGGGACAGGAGACGAGCGCCCTCTTCTGCTGGCGGTCGAAATCGTCCGCAGAGCCGAACCACCCTTCGAAGGCGTGCCCGTTGTCACAGGAAAGCTCGTAGCGGATCAAGCGGCAACGCCTCCCTTCGCGGGCGCCTGTGCCGTTTCCAGCGTGAAGGTGCGCCCGTTGCGCAGGTTGGGGATCTTGTCGTGCGCGGCCTTGACGGCGGCATTGTCGACCTCGGCGAGCACGACGGCCTCGCCCGTGCCGCCGGCGCTGGCCAGGACGCGGCCCCACGGATCGATGATCATGGAATGGCCAAAGGTCTCGCGGCCGTCCTCATGCATGCCGGCCTGCGCGGCGGCGATGATGTAGACGCCGTTCTCGATGGCGCGGGCGCGCAGCAGCGTTTCCCAATGGGCTTCGCCGGTCTGGCGCGTGAAGGCGGCGGGAACGGAGATGATCTCGGCGCCGGCCTGGGCCTGCACCTTGAAGAGCTCGGGGAAGCGCACGTCGTAGCAGATGGCAAAGCCGAGCCGTGCGAAGGGAAGGTCCGCCATGCGCGCGACGGCGCCCGGCGAATAGACCGCACTTTCGCGCCAGCTCTCGCCATTGTCGAGATCGACGTCGAACATGTGGATCTTGTCGTAGGTGCAGACCTGTCCGCCATCGGGGCCGAACAGGAAACCGCGATTGGCGACCTTGCCGTCGGCAAGCGCGATGGCGGTGGAGCCGACATGCACGTGGATGGCGAGCTCGGCGGCAAGTTCGGCCGCGGCGGCGACCACGAGATCGTCGGCCTCCGTGCGCAGGATGGCGCGCAGCCCCGCGCGGTCGCGCTGGAGCGCGCCGGTCATTTCCGGCGTCTGGACATAGACGGCGCCCTTGGCGGCCGCCTCGCGCACGAGGCGCCGCATCGTCTCCACGTTGCGGACGGGATCGGTCCCGGAGCACATCTGGAGGGCGGCGATCGTGACGGTCATGGCGAACTCCTCAGGCTACGAGCAGGGCGTCGAGTTCGCCGGCGCGCTCCAGGGCGTGCAGGTCGTCGCAGCCGCCGACATGGCGTTCGTCGATGAAGATCTGCGGGAAGGTGCTGCGGCCGTTGGCGCGCTTGATCATCTCCTGGCGGATCTCCGGCGCATAGGTCGCGTCGTGCTCCTGGTAGGCCACGCCCTTGGTTTCGAGAAGTTTCTTGGCGGCGCTGCAATAGCCGCAGAACTGACGCGTATAGATGACGACCGAAGCCATATTCTCCTGCTCCAAAGCTTGGAAAACCTTGTCTTTCATATAGGTCCGGGAAGCGCCCTTGCAAAGGTCAAAACGGTGATGTCGGCGGCGCCTGCCCGTTTCAGCGCGCGCGTGACGGCCGAAACGGTGGCCCCGGTCGTATAGACGTCGTCGACGAGCACCACGCGGCGGCCGAACAGCGCCTCGCGGCCCTCCGGCGTGACGGTGAAGGCGCCGCGCACGTTCTCCTCGCGGGCGCGGGGTCCGAGGCCGATCTGGCGGCGGGTGCGTTTCGTGCGGCGCACGGCATCGACGAGAACGGGCCTGCCGGAAAGCCCGCCGAGCGCGCGGGCAAGCTCCGACGACTGGTTGAACTTGCGCCAGAGGAGGCGGAAGCGATGCAGGGGAACGGGGACGATGGCGTCCGCGACCTCCACGGTGCCGTCGCCGGCGCGCAGCATCCATCCGGCCATCATCGGCGCGAGATCGGTGCGGTCGCGGTACTTCAGCGCATGGACGAGCACGCGGGCAAGGTCGTCGTAGAGCGCGACGGAGCGCAGCCGGTCGAAAGGCGGCGGGTTGGCGATGGCGTCGGCGCTGAGGATGCCAGGGCCGAGATCGTGCGAGAAGGGCGTGCCGAGCACCTCGCAATAGGGGCGTTCGATCAGGGCGAGCTTCGACCAGCACCGCGGGCAGAGGCCTGCACGGCTGCCGAGCAGCACGCCGCAGCCTGCGCAGGCCGGTGGATAGACGAGGTCGAGGGCGCTGCCCGCAAGGCCGCGCAGCCGGCGGGCAAGGGCCTGCCGGAGCGGGACTGCCGGTGCTGCCTCGGCCTCGATTTCGCCCATGCGGTTGACAATAGTCGGTCCAAGCGGCCAAAGCGAATGGAATTGCGAACCGGACCCCTCCCATGGAAACGCTCTTCGACCAATCCCTGATCGACACGAACCGGCGGCGCGCGCTTGCCGGCCAGCCGGCGGATTTCCTGCTCGACGTGGTGGCGCGCGAGCTTGCCGAGCGCCTCAGCGTCATCGAACGCCGCTTCGAGCGGGCCGTCGAGCTGCACGGCCACACCGGTGCCGCCGCGCGGGCGATCGTCGCGACGGGCAAGGTGGACGGGATGGAGCGGGTGGAAAGCGACGCGCGGTTCGCCGCGCCGGGCGAGGCGCTGACGGTGTCGCCGCTCGAAACGGTGCCGCTGGAGCCGCAGTCGGCCAACCTCATCGTCTCGCCGCTGGCGCTGCACCTCACCAACGACACGCCGGGCGTCTTCGTGCAGATCCGCCGTGCGCTGAAGCCGGACGGGCTGTTCCTTGCGGCCATCCCCGGCAGCGGCACCCTGCAGGAACTGCGCGAGGTGCTGCTTGCGGCGGAAAGCGAGGTCACGGGCGGGGCGAGCCCGCGGGTCATTCCCTTCCCGGATGTGCGCGATGTCGGCGCGCTTCTCCAGCGCGGCGGCTTCGCCCTGCCGGTGACGGACCGGGAGACCTATACGGTGCGTTACGATTCGATCTTTCCGCTGATGAAGGACCTGCGGGCCATGGGCATGGCCAATCCGCTCGCCGGCCGCAGCCGCCGGCCGCTCACGCGCGGCGTCCTCCTGCGCGCGGCGGAGCTTTATGCGGAGCGCTTCTCCGATCCGGACGGGCGCATCCGTGCGAGCTTTTCGGTCATCTATGTTTCAGGCTGGGCGCCGCACGAAAGCCAGCAGAAGCCGCTGAAACCCGGCTCGGCGACGATGCGCCTCGCCGATGCCCTGAAGCAGGGCGGCGGCACCTGATTTATTCTGTACCGGCGGAGTCGATGGTGTTGGTGATGGTGCCGAAGGTGTCCGAAAGGCTGTTGCTGAAGGCTTCGAGGCCGGCCAGCAGGCCGATCGAGATGAGCCCGAGCAGGAGCCCGTATTCGACAGCCGTGCCGCCGGTGCGGTCGGAGCAGAATGATTTCAGTGATTTCAGCACCATTCCACGCTCCCGCGCCCTCGCGCATCGTTGTTTCTGCTCAACAGCCGTTGTTTCCACCGGTGCCGTTGACGATGCAGACGGCGCCCGGCATTTCCTGCAGGACGCTGCGGCGCACCGTATAGCGCTTTCTGCCGTCCGACGGGATCGATCCCGTCGAGATCATGTCGAATTCATCCGGCACATTTGCCATCATGCGCTTGTCGGTCTTTGCGGAAAGAACCGGGGTCAGGACGAGCGCAAGCGCGATGACAGCCGTGCCGAAGAGCAGGGCGAGGTTGAGCGCGCCGGTCCGGGTATCGCCGGCCGACGTGAAATCCTTCTCCTGAACGGCTTTCCAGAAGTCTTCGTCACGCATCACAGGGTCTCGTAGGCATTGCAACGTTCAAGACCGATCATTGAACGAGGGTGCTAAACGATTGCTTAACGGAGCATGGAAAATGCTGGGTAAATTCTCGCCAGGCCTTCAAAGAAGGTCCATCAGGAAGGGGATGAGCGGTTCGTCGGCCGGGGGCATCGGATAGTCGCGCAGCGCCTTCGACCGCACCCACTTGATCGCCTGCCCCTCGCGGCCGTGCGCGGTGCCCTCGAAGCGGCGGCAGATGTAGAGCGGCATCAGGAGATGGAAGTCGTCATAGGTATGGCTGGCAAAGGTCAGCGGGGCGAGGCAGGCCACCTTCGTGCGGATGCCGAGTTCCTCGTCCAGTTCGCGGATCAGCGTCTCTTCCGGCGTTTCGCCCTGCTCCACCTTGCCGCCGGGAAACTCCCACAGGCCGGCGAGCGATTTCCCCTCCGGGCGCTGCGCCAGCAGAATGCGGCCATCGGCGTCGACGAGCGCGCAGGCGGCGACGAGCAGGATGCGGCGGGGTTTCGTTTCGATCTCGCTCATGCCGCGGCAGGCCCCCGGTAGCTGTACTGGTAGACGTCCTTGAAGCCCGCGCGGCGATAGAGCGCGATGGCGGCGGCATTCTCGGCCTCGACCTGCACCCAGGCCTGGCGTGCGCCCTTGAGCTTTGCCCAGCGCAGCGCGGCATGGAGGACGGCGGTGCCGAGACCGCGGCCGCGCCTTTCCTCCGCGACGCCAAGCTGGAGGATGCCGACGAGGTCGTTGTCATGTACGGCGATCGCCACGGCCGTCGGGCCGAAATCCGGCTCCTCGAAGATGAACAGCCCGGTTTCCGGCTTGATGGCGTTGATGATCTCGGTGAGGCCGGGCTTCAGCGCCGGGTCGTCGCCGGCAACGCGGATACGCGCATCGACGAACCTGCCGACGTCGCGGCTCGGCAGATGGTCGAGCCCCTCGTCACGCGGCAGCGTGGCAAGGTCGGCCGTCATGACGATGGTGCGGCCCGCTTCCGTCCAGCCGGCATCGTCCATGTGGGCGACAAGTTTCGGCGGGGTCAGCGGCGTCTGGCGCACTAGCAGCGGGCGACCGTAGTCGGAAAACTTCTTGGCCGCCTTTTCCAGGCGGATATCGATGTCGCGCGTGTCGGACGGGTCGA
Source organism: Shinella sp. WSD5-1 (assembly GCF_963942435.1). Taxonomy (GTDB): domain Bacteria; phylum Pseudomonadota; class Alphaproteobacteria; order Rhizobiales; family Rhizobiaceae; genus Shinella; species Shinella yambaruensis. Next base: position 188,469 of record NZ_OZ012596.1, on the reverse strand, counting down.
GCGGGTTCACCGAGTTCAGCCGGCGCGAGGGATGGCCGGCGGTCAGCCGAAAGAGCCAGCTTCCGTCGTAGTGCACGGAGGCGGCCGGCCAGGCGCGGAAACCGACGGCCTCAAGCCGGCGGACTTTGGGAAGATCGCTCATCGTGGTTCGTTCGGAGGGCGTCACGCGCGCCGGGCCTCTGTTCTCGTGTCTTTACCAGCAAATGCTGCGCGTATCTGCTGGAGCGGCATCAGCTGCGGTAGTCGCCGTTGATCTCGACATATTCCTTGGTGAGGTCGCAGGTCCAGACCGTCGCCTTGCCGGTGCCGAGGCCGATCTCGACGCGGACAGGGATGTCCTCGCGCTGCATGACGGCGGTGGCCGCCTCTTCGGAATAGGCGGGGTCGCGCTCGCCGTCGACGGCGACGCGGACGTCGCCGAACCAGATGGCGAGGCGGTCGCGGTCGGCCATCTCGCCGGATTTGCCGACGGCCATGACGACGCGGCCCCAGTTGGCGTCCTCGCCGGCAACGGCGGTCTTGACCAGCGGAGAATTGGCGATCGACAGGGCGATGCGCTTGGCCGCCGCGTCGTTTTCGGCGCCCTCGACGGTGATTTCCACCATTTTCCGTGCGCCTTCGCCATCGCGTACGACCTGGAGCGCAAGGTCGCGCAGGAGATCGTTGAGAGCGGCGCGGAAACCGTCGAGCGCGGCATCGTCGGCCGTCACCGGCGCCTGGCCCTCGGCAGCGCCGGTCGCAAACAGCATCAGCGTGTCCGAGGTCGAGGTGTCGCTGTCGACGGTGACGGAATTGAAGGTCGGACCGACGCCGGCCGAGAGCAGCGATTGCAGCACCGATGCGGGAATGCTTGCGTCGGTGACGACGAAGGAGAGCATGGTCGCCATGTCCGGCGCGATCATGCCGGCGCCCTTGGCGATGCCGTTGATGCGGACGGTGACGCCGCCGAGTTCGGCCGTGCGCGTGGCGACCTTCGGATAGGTGTCCGTCGTCATGATGGCCTTGGCGGCCTCGAACCAGAAGTCCTCCGTGCCGGAGGCGGCGAGGCTGTCGAGCACGCCGGAGAATTTCGTCGCGTCGAGCGGCTCGCCGATGACGCCGGTCGAGGCAAGGAAGACCTCGCCTTCGCTGCAGCCGACGGCCCTTGCAGCGGCTTCCGCGGTCATCTGCGTCGATTCGCGGCCCTTGCGGCCGGTGAAGGCATTCGCATTGCCGGAATTGACCACCACGGCGCGGGCAACGCCGCCCGGAAGATTGGCGCGGCAGAAATCGACCGGCGCGGAGGGGCATTTCGAGCGGGTGAAGGCGCCTGCGACCGCCGCGGGGCGGTCGAACACCATCATCAGCACGTCCGTCCGGTTCTTGTACTTGATCCCGGCGGCGGCGGTCGCCATGCGCACGCCGCGCACCGGCGGCATGTCGGCATAGGTTTTGGGAGCGAGCGGGGAGACGGAACCGGACATCGTGCTTTCCTGTTTCAAGAAAGGCCCGGCAGTCGCCGGGCCGTTGTCGATTACTGCTGGCCTTCGGTTGCCGGCGCGCCTTCGCCTTCACCTGCCGCTTCCGGCTTGTTAACCGCGTCATAGGCGGTCTTCAGCGCGGCGTCCTGGATGTCAACGGGGGCTGCCGCCTTGGCCTTTTCCAGGAGCTCCAGATACTTGTCGCGCATGACGAGCTGGCGAACCTGGCTTTCGACCTGGTCGAGCGCCGGGGGCTGCTGCTTGCGCTTGTCCTCGACCTTGATGACGTGGAAGCCGAACTGGCTCTTCACCGGTTCCTTGGAATAGGCGCCCTTCTCCAACGCGAAGGCGGCCGTCTCGAATTCCGGAACCATGCGGCCCTTGCCGAAATAGCCGAGGTCGCCGCCTTCGGACTTGTTCGGGTCGGTCGACTTTTCCTTGGCGATCTCGACGAAGTCCTTGCCGGCATCGAGTTCGGCGATCACGGCCTTGGCCTCGTCCTCGGTCTTGACGAGGATGTGGCGGGCGCGGATTTCATCCTCCGGCTCAATGGCGGCGACTTCCTTGTCGTAGCGTGCCTTTACCTCTTCCGGGGTCACGGCGTCGACGACGTGCTTCTTGAAATAGGCGTTGTGCAGCTCGCGATCGGTGAGGAAGGCGAGGCGCTGCTTGAAGTCGGGCGTATCCTGCAGGCCTTCCTTGCCGGCGTCGGCGGCGAGCAGCTTCACGTCGATGATCGAGGAGAGGGCGGCGACGCGCTTCTGCTCGTCCGGCAGGTTGGCGAGCTGCGGGTCGAGGCCGGCAATGGCGAGCTTCAGCTCCGATTCGTGGATCTCGACCGTGCCGACCTTGGCGATGACCGGGTCGGCCGCCGCATCCTGTGCGCCGGCGCTGGTGCTTGCGGCGGCAATCGCGATCAGGGCGACTGCTGCGAGCTTGCTGTACTTGAACATATCGAAAAAGACCTTTCACATCCTCGCCGGAATCGGGCCGATATCCGGTGCCAGACGGCTCAACACCACCAGAATGTGGCAGTTGTGCAACCGCCTGAGCCGTTGACATCATTCGACCCCCCTCTTATCTGTCACGCAATCCCGCGTCCAGAACAGTTTCCGGGCGTCTCAAGGCTTTGCGCGCAAATATCGTGCGACCTGTCACGCGCCGGGTGCCACAAAGAAAGGACCATCCTGATGGTCAGCCTCGGCGGCCTAGCCCGCAAGTTGTTCGGTTCCTCGAACGATCGTCGCATCCGCTCCTACAAGCCCCGCGTCGATGCCATCAACGCGCTCGAACCCGAGATGAAGGCGCTTTCCGACGAAGCGCTGCGGGCGAAGACCGCGGAATTCCGCGAGCAGCTCGCCGCCGGCAAGACGCTCGACGATATCCTGGTCCCGGCCTTTGCCGTCGCCCGCGAAGCGGCCTTCCGCGTCCTTGGCCTGCGTCCCTTCGACGTCCAGCTGATCGGCGGCATGATCCTGCACGAGAAATCGATCGCCGAGATGAAGACCGGTGAAGGCAAGACGCTCGTCGCGACGCTGCCCGTCTATCTCAACGCGCTCGCCGGCAAGGGCGTGCATGTCGTCACGGTCAACGACTACCTCGCCACCCGTGACAGCGCCCAGATGGGCAAGATCTACGGCTTCCTGGGGCTCACCACCGGCGTTATCGTGCACGGCCTCGACGACGACCAGCGCCGCGCCGCCTATGCCTCAGACATCACCTACGCGACGAACAACGAACTCGGCTTCGACTATCTGCGCGACAACATGAAGTACGAGCGCGGCCAGATGGTGCAGCGCGGCCACTTCTTCGCCATCGTCGACGAAGTGGACTCCATCCTCGTCGACGAAGCGCGCACGCCGCTGATCATTTCCGGCCCCCTCGACGACCGCTCCGACCTCTACACGACGATCGACACCTTCATCCCGATGCTGGACGAAGCGGACTACGAGATCGACGAGAAGCAGCGCTCGGCCAACTTCTCCGAAGTCGGCACGGAGAAGCTGGAAGGTCTCCTGCGCCAGGCGGGGCTTCTCAAGGGCGAATCGCTCTACGACGTCGAGAACGTCGCCATCGTCCACCACATCAACAATGCGCTGAAGGCGCACAAGCTCTTCACCCGCGACAAGGACTACATCGTCCGCAACGACGAGATCGTCATCATCGACGAGTTCACCGGCCGCATGATGCCGGGCCGGCGCTATTCGGAAGGCCAGCACCAGGCGCTGGAAGCCAAGGAAAAGGTCACGATCCAGCCGGAAAACCAGACGCTGGCCTCGATCACCTTCCAGAATTATTTCCGCATGTATTCCAAGCTCGGCGGCATGACGGGCACGGCCTCCACGGAAGCCGAGGAATTCGGCAACATCTACGGCCTCGACGTCGTCGAAGTGCCGACCAACCTGCCGATCCAGCGCCTCGACGAGGACGACGAGGTCTACCGGACAGTCGAGGAGAAGTACAAGGCGATCATCCAGGAGATCAAGGACGCCAGGGAGAAGGGCCAGCCGGTCCTCGTCGGCACCACCTCGATCGAAAAGTCCGAATATCTCGCCGAGCGGCTGAAGATGTCGGGCTTCAAGGACTTCCAGGTCCTCAATGCCCGCTATCACGAGCAGGAGGCCTATATCGTCTCGCAGGCCGGCGTGCCGGGCGCCGTGACGATCGCCACCAACATGGCCGGCCGCGGCACCGACATCCAGCTCGGCGGCAACCTCGACATGCGCCTCGAGCGCGAGCTTGCCGAGATGGAGCCGGGTCCGGAGCGCGATGCGAAACGCGAGGCCATCGTCGCCGAGGTGAAGAAGCTGAAGGAGCAGGCGCTCGCCGCCGGCGGCCTCTATGTTCTCGCCACCGAACGCCATGAAAGCCGCCGCATCGACAACCAGCTGCGCGGCCGTTCCGGCCGCCAGGGCGACCCGGGCCGCTCCAAGTTCTTCCTGTCGCTGCAGGACGACCTGATGCGCATCTTCGGCTCCGAGCGCATGGATTCCATGCTGCAGAAGCTCGGTCTCAAGGAAGGCGAGGCGATCGTCCATCCCTGGATCAACAAGGCGCTGGAGCGTGCGCAGAAGAAGGTCGAGGCGCGCAACTTCGACATCCGCAAGAACCTCCTGAAATATGACGACGTGTTGAACGACCAGCGCAAGGTCATTTTCGAGCAGCGCATCGAGCTGATGGACGGCGAGAACCTGTCCGAAATCGTCGGCGACATGCGCCACGAAGTGGTGGAGAACCTCGTCCGCCTGCACATCCCGGAAAACGCCTATGCCGAGCAGTGGGATGTCGCGGGGCTCAAGAAGGGCGTTCTCGAACAGCTCAACCTCGATCTGCCGATCGACGCCTGGGCGGCCGAGGAAGGCATCGACGAAAAGGACATCCTCGAGCGCCTGCACAAGGCGACCGACCAGGCGGCTGCCGACCGTGCGGAGCGCTTCGGCCCCGAGATCATGACCTATGTGGAGCGCTCCGTGCTGCTCCAGACGCTGGATCATCTCTGGCGCGAGCACATCGTCAACCTCGATCATCTGCGCTCTGTCATCGGCTTCCGCGGCTATGCCCAGCGCGATCCGCTGCAGGAATACAAGGCCGAGGCCTTCGAGCTCTTCCAGGCGCTGCTGGCGAACCTGCGCCAGACCGTCACCGCGCAGCTGATGCGCGTCGAACTGGTGCGCCAGGCCGCCGATGCCCCCGTGCCGGTGCCGCCGGAGATGGAAGGCCATCATATCGACGGCACCACCGGCGAGGACGATTTCGGCGAAGGCAACGGCGGCGGCTTCATGGCTGTCGGCGTTTCTCCGGAGGATCGCGATCCGAACGATCCGTCGACCTGGGGCCGCGTGTCGCGCAACGAGGCCTGCCCCTGCGGCTCGGGCAAGAAATACAAGCATTGCCACGGCGCCTTCGAGCAGGCGTGATCGAAAAAATGACGTTGGCGGCTGACCCTGTCCGCCGCCTCCACCCTCCAGCGTCATCCTCGGGCTCGACCTGAGGATTCACGCAGCGTGCACGGCGTTTGTGGCATGGATGGTCGGTCGGGCCCGACCAAGATGGAGGAGAGGGCTCAATCCTCGGTTGGCCTTTTGACTGCCGCGTCCGGGCTGCACTTTCTTTGCGGCCCAACCGTTTGTTAACCCTGATCTGACAAGACTGGCTATCGTTCAGTTCTGCGTTGCGTACGGGTTCCTGTGTTGATGGCGGTCATTCAGTCGGCGGAGAAATTGCTGCCATCGGCCCTGCGCGGCAAGGCGGAACCGCTCGTGCGCGCGCTCGGAACGATCCTCGTCAGCGACGATCCCCGCAACCTCGCCCAGCGCATGGCGCTCATCACCTTCGCCATCCGCGTCATCAACGCGGCGATCGCCTTCCTCTCGCAGATCGTCCTTGCCCGCGTGATGGGCGAGTTCGAATACGGCATCTTCGTCTTCGTCTGGGCGCTCGTCGTCATCTTCGGCGACCTGTCCTGTCTCGGTATCCACACCACCGTGGTGCGCTTCCTGCCGGATTATGCCGGGCGCAGCGCGCATGCGGAGATTCGCGGCCTCACCTCGACGGCACGTGTCTTCGCTATGCTGTCCTCGACGGTGCTGGCGACTATCGGTCTGCTCGTCCTCTGGGTCTTCCACGAAAGCTTTGCCGATTATTATGTCGTGCCGCTCTTCGTCGGCCTCTTCTGCATGCCGATGATCGCGCTCGGCGATGTGCTCGACAGTACGGCACGCGCTCACAGCTGGGCGGTGGTGGCCCTCAGCCCGACCTATATCATCCGCCCGCTGCTGATCCTCGCCTTCATGGTGCTGGCGGTGTCTCTGGACGCGCCCCATACGGCGCTCACCGCCATGGTCGCCGCGCTCGCCGCCACCTACCTCACCACCGTCGTGCAGTTCTTCAACATCCTGCGCCGGCTCAGCAGGCGTTACGTCAAGGGGCCGCGCAAGCTGGAATTCGCCCTCTGGATCAAGGCGGCACTGCCGATCTTCCTGATCGAGGGGTTCGGTTTCCTGCTCACCAATTCCGATGTCATCGTCGTCGGCCTCTATCTCGACCCGGAAAGCGTCGCCATCTACTTCGCCGCGGCAAAGACCATGGCGCTCGTCCATTTCGTCTTCTTCTCGGTGAAGGCCGCCGCCGCGCCGCGCTTTTCCGCGTTGTTTGCCGCCGGCGACCGGGTGGCGCTGGCGCGCTTTGCCGGCGAGACGGTGCGCTGGAGCTTCTGGCCGTCGCTGGTAGTCGGGCTCGGCGTGCTGGCGCTCGGCCATTTCCTGCTGTCGCTGTTCGGTGCCGCCTTCACGGCGGGCTACAGCCTGATGTTCATCCTCTTCGCCGGCATTCTCGCCAAGGCGCTGATCGGGCCGGGCGAGGTGTTGCTCACCATGGCCGGCCAGCAGAAACTCTGCGTCGTCGTCTATGCCGTGGCGCTGGCGGCGAACATCAGCTTCAACGTCACGCTCATTCCGCTCTTCGGCCTGACGGGCGCGGCCGCCGCCACCACCGGCGCCATGATCGTCGAGGCGATGCTGCTGCACCTCGTCGTGCGCCGGAAACTCTCCATCATTCTCTTCGCCTTCGCCAATCCGGTGAAGGCAAGCCTTGCCAACGGGATGGACCGCCATGACCGATAGCTACGGCTTCGACCACACGATCGCGGCAGGACGCGCCCAGGCCGCCATTCCGCCCGCCCTGCCGCATGCCCCGCCGGCCGACCAGCGCATCGCTGTCGGCCGCCTCGGCCGGTCGCTGGCGCTCTATCCGGCGACGGCCGGCTATGAGCTGCAGCAGGAACTCGATTTCCTGTCGAACCGCGTCATGGAGCCGAACGTCTTCTTCTCCGGCCGCTTCCTCGCGCCCGCCATGCCGCGCCTCGAGGATCGCACGGTGCGCCTTTCGGTGCTGCGCGACGAGAATGCCGGGCGCAGCCGCATGCGTTTCCTCATGCCGTTCTCCATCGAGAAGCCGGGCTTTTCCATCGGCTCCAGCATTCTGCGCGCCTGGTCGAACCCGTTCGGGCCGCTCGGCACGCCGCTCGTCGATGCCGAGGATGCCGCCGAAACGCTCGACAATGTGCTCGAGGCCCTTGGCGGCACCGGCAGCGGCCTGCCGGGCATCCTCGTCCTGCCGGACCTGCGCCTCAACGGCGCCTTCGCGCAGCTGATGCGCGCGGTCGCCATCGGCCGCAACCTTCCCGTCACCGTCACCGATACCTATCGCCGCCCGATGCTGGAGAGCCTGCTCGACGGCCAGACCTATCTGCAGCGGGCCATCTCGCCGGAGCATTTCCGCGAATTGCGCCGGCAATGGCGCAAGCTCGATGCGATGGGCGCACTTTTCTACAACGTCGCCCGCCAGCCCGCCGACATCCGGCTGCGCATGGAGGAGTTCCTGCTGCTCGAAGCCTCGGGCTGGAAGGGCCGCGGCCGCACGGCGATGATCAACGACCGCTATCGCGCCGCCTTCGCCCGCGAGGCGATCAGCAACCTTGCCGAGACCGACGGCGTGCGCATCCATACGCTCGACCTTGACGGCCGTGCCATCGCCTCGATGATCGTCTTCATGATGGGCGGCGAGGCCTATACGTGGAAGACGGCCTATGACGAGGAGTTCGCGAAGTTCTCGCCCGGCAAGCTGCTCGTGGCGGAGCTGACGGAGTGGCATCTCGACGACGCCAATATCGCCCGGTCCGATTCCTGCGCGGTGCCGGATCATCCGGTCATGAGCCGCTTCTGGGAGGAGCGCGAGGACATGGGCACGCTCGTCGTCGGCCTGCAGCAGAACCGCGACCGGGACGTGCGCCAGGTGGCGACGCAGCTTCACCTTTATCGCAACACGCGCAATGTCGCGCGGCTGCTGCGCGAGAAGATCCGCGCGCTCGCGCGCCGCTGAGGCCATTCCGGCCCGGGCGGCAGCCCAATATTTTAAAGCGCCAAGGAACTAGGCGGCGAACGGCGTTTCCTCCGCCGCCCGCTTGCGCAGGAGGTGGCGGATGACCTTGCCGGAGGTCGTCAGCGGCAGAGCATCGACGAAATCCACCTCGCGCGGATATTCGTGCATGGAGAGCCGCGATTTCACCCAGTCGCGGATATCGCTCGCCAGGGCGTCCGAGGGTGCGTTGCCGGGGCGCAGCATCACATAGGCCTTGACGATCTCCGTGCGCACCGGATCGGGCTTGCCCACGGCGGCGGCAAGCTGCACGGCCGGGTGGCCGGCCAGGCAATCCTCGATCTCGCTCGGCCCGATGCGGTAGCCGGAGGAGGTGATGACGTCGTCGTCGCGGCCGAAGAAGGTGACGTAGCCTTCCTCGTCCATGCGGCCGAGATCGCCGGTCGTCATCCAGTCGCCAATGAATTTTTCCGCCGTTGCCTTCTCGTTCTTCCAGTAGCCGAGGAACATGACGGGATCGGGCCGCTGCACCGCGACCTGGCCGACGGTGCCGCGCGGCATTTCCCGGCCGTTCGCATCGATGATGGCCACCACATGGCCGGGCACCGGCTTGCCGATCGGCCCCGGCCGCGACACACCGAGCCTGCCGATCGAGCCGAGCACGATGTTGCACTCGGTCTGGCCGTAGAACTCGTTGATGGTGATACCCAGCGTGTCACGCACCCATTCCCAGGTCTCGCGGCCGAGCGATTCGCCGGCCGAGCCGATTGTGCGCAGGTTGAGCCGGTATTTTTCGCGGGGATTCTCCACCGTTTTCATCAGCCGCAGCGCCGTCGGCGGGATGAAGGCATTGCGCACGTCCATGTCCTGCATGATCCGATAGGCCATGTCGGGGTCGAATTTCTGGCCCGGCGAGGAGACGACGGGCACGCCGAGCAGCAGCGCCGGCAGGAGCACGTTGAGAAGTCCGCCTGCCCAGGCCCAGTCGGAGGGTGTCCATATGCGGTCGCCCGGCTGCGGCAGGAATTCGTGATGCATCTGGAAGCCCGGCACATGGCCGAGCAGCACGCGATGGCCGTGCAGCGCGCCCTTCGGCGGCCCCGTCGTGCCCGACGTGTAGATCATCATCGCCGGATCGTCCGGGCCGCTGTCCACGGCCGCGAAGGGGCCGGCATGGCGGACGATGAGGTCCTCGAAGGACTTTGCCGTGGCGCCTGCAGCCGGCTCGGTGGCGATCACCAGATCCAGCGTCGGCAGCTCCGCCCGGATCGGCTGCAGGCGCTCCAGGCCGAAACGATTGGTGACGATCGCCTTCGCCTCGGCATTCTTCAGCCGGAACGAGAGGGCATCGGCGCCGAAGAGCAAGGCGAGCGGCAGGGCGATGGCGCCGAGCTTGTAGATCGCGAGATGCGATATGACCGTCTCGAAGCCCTGCGGCAGCAGGATCGCGACGCGGTCGCCGGCCTTCACCCCTTCCGCGGCAAGGCCAGCGGCGAAGGCATCCGACCGGGCGGCGAGCTCGCCATAGGTGAGTGAGAGCGGCGGGGCGTCCGGCAGGAAATGCTGGAGGCAGACCCGGTCCGGCGCGTGCGCCGCCCAGGCATTGGAAACCGCGGTGCCTATGTTGAAGCGCTCGGGGATCTGCCAGCGGAAGTCCCGGTACAGCGCATCATAGGTCGATCTCTCGGCGAGCATCCGGCGTCACTCCAGTTTGCTGCATTGCACCTAGCATTCCGGAGGGGCCGCCGGCAATGGCGGCTTTTCGCGGGCGTCAGAGCCAGGAGAGGCGGTTGTCCACCTCGCTGACCTCCTTGACGGAGGCGGCGATCGCGACGGCCCGGTCCGCCTCTTCGGCAGAGCCGACGCTTCCGGAAAGGATGATCCGCCTGCCCTTGCAGGTCACCCTCACGTCGGAGGCATCCACATCGCCGGCGATGGACAGCGCGTCCGCCACCCTGGTCTCGAGCCAGGCCGGGTGCGGTCCGTCGAAATGCTCGGGCTGCTCGCCCTTGAAGGTACCTTCCTTGAAGACCATGTCGCGCTCCTCTTCCTCGGCGTCCGCTTGAAAACGCGGAATGAACGAATTTGTTCTTCTATGGCTGAAGGAAAGACAGGTGTCGTCGCATGTCGACGACCTTGCCCCCGACATGGTTGAGACCCAAGAGCGTGCACATCGCTCTCGGGTCCCCCTCCGCAACCACATCCGGGGGTGTCTGTCGTTGCACCGGATAAATGCGGCCGTGCAAAATTTGTTCCCGCTAAAAAGCAAATTTTTTGAAGGACTAGGCGGCGATCCGGATCGATGATTTGCGCGCAGCCGACCGTTGAGATCGGTAGGCGCTTCGTGCCGCGCCCGCGTGCAGGACCGACATGGCGTCCGCGGGCGGCATCAGGGCGGGATGCGTGCTGCCTGGCTATCGGACCTTGGCATAGATCATCAGCGCAAAGCCTGCGCCCATGCCGGCATAGCAGATCCACGTCAATATTTCCTGCCAGCGCGTGGGACGCAGGCGATCGATTTCCTCGTCGCCTGGCCCGCCATTGCGTGTCTGGAGCCCGAATAGGCCGAGCGTACGATGGGTGGCCTCGTGGTCGATCCTGGTGTTGCGTATCGTGCCGCCGACGATGCGCCCCAGCAGGTAGCGCTTCATGCCCGCGACGAACGAACCGAGGAAGAACGTGTTCAGGATGAAGGAAAAAGCCAGGGCGATGGCAAGCCCTATGATGAACAGGATCCAGTCGCTCATCTGTCCTCCGCCTTGTGCAGGTGCAGCATGGGGATACGCAAGACGCCCGCGCCTCCGATAATTCCAGGAATACGGCTGATCCAGCCGGCCTATTCGGTTGCGCCGGGACTTTCTCGCCATGCCGGTGGCGGTGTTGGGCGGACTTGCGGAAACGTCTCTCGGCGAATCCCCATGTCCGCGGCCGTGTGAACTATCAAAAAATGCGTTGAGCGCGCACGCCGCTTTTCTTTCTTACCCAAACGGTCCTGCTTGCACTTGTCGTGAGGGACGCAGCGACCTACCTTCCACGGCGATTTGTTCGCCGGTTCCGCTGCGTCCTGCCAGTATTTGATTGAGACGCCGCCGTTTCAAACAGAGGAAGGCGGGTGAATTGAGCATCGGGCGATGTTGGTATTCCCGATGTGGAGAAGAGATGGACGGTAGCGAACGACGCTTTGATCTGAGGAAACGCACGCGGACGGCGCATGAGCGATTGGATGCAGCGGTCGGAGGCTTCTGCACCATTGATGAATATCGGCACTATCTGATGGGGCTTGCCTGTTTCCGGGCCGCGATGGATGGGGCGTTGCAGCGTGTCGTCTGGCCGGCCGGCTGGTCCTGGCGTCCTACCGCCCTCGCCAGATCGCTTGACAAGGACGCAATCGATCTCGGCCTTCCGGCCGCGGGTGAGGCCAGCCACGACATCGCGCTTGCCGACCAAAGTGCCCTGCTCGGTGCGCTCTATGTGCTGGAGGGCTCCACGCTCGGTGCGCGGGTTCTTTGCCGGCGGGCGGCGGCGCTTGGGCTTGACGAGGCCTTTGGCGCGCGGCATCTCGCCGTCCTGTCGAAGGACCTGACGCAGTGGCACGCTTTTCTCCTGCTCTTGGACGAGGCTGGGGACTTCGACATCGACCAGGCTGCTGCGTCCGCCAATGCCGTCTTCGCGCTCGCGCTGCAATGCTTTGAAAGTGAACTTCTTGTCGTCCACTGAACCCGTCAATCTCGATACCTGCGACAGCGAGCCTATCCACATCCCGGGCAGCATCCAGTCGCATGGATGCCTTCTTGCCTGCGATATCGGCCTGACGAGGATCGAGAGGGCTTCCGAGAATGCACGGGCGGTTCTTGGCCACGACTGCAATCCGCTCGGCCGCAGCGCCGTCGACGTTATCGGACAAAAACTGCTGCATGACCTGCGCAACGCACTCGCAACGGCGTCGAGCGTGTCGCGGCCAGCGCTTCTTCTCGACATGGTGTGCGGCGAGCGCGTGTTTGACATCGCGATCCATCACTACAAGTCTGCCGTCATCATCGAGTTCGAGCCGGCGCCCTCCGTCGGCCAGCCGCTGCACATCGCGCGGGAAATGATCGGGCGCATCAGCGATATCATGGATGTCGATCGCCTCGTGCAACGCGCGGGGCGGATCGTTGCGGGCGCGACCGGCTACGACCGCGTGATGATCTATCGTTTCGAGCAGGACGGCTCGGGCAAGGTCGTCAGCGAGACGAAACGCGCGGATCTCGAGAGCTTCCTCGGCCAGTACTTTCCGGCGAGCGACATTCCACAGCAGGCGCGCACGCTCTATCTCAAGAACACGATCCGCGTCATAGCCGATACCAGCGGCGAGCGGGTGCCGGTCAGCCCCGTGCTCGACGCGTCCGGCGAGCCTCTCGATCTCAGCTTTGCGCATCTGCGCAGCGTCTCGCCGATCCATTGCGAATATTTGCGCAACATGGGCGTGGCGGCGTCCATGTCGATCTCGATCATCCTCGATAGCACGCTTTGGGGACTGATCGCCTGCCATCACTATTCGCCGCGCGCCTTGCCCATGGCGCAGCGCGTGGCCATGGAGGTGTTCGGCGAATTCTTCTCCCTGCACCTCAAATCACTCAAGGAGCGCCGGCGTGTCGCGGCCGTTGCCGGCACCCGCGAGGCGCTCGACCGGTTCCTCATCCTATCGTCCCATCACGAGGACGTCGGCGAACTGCTGCGCCAGAGCCTGCGCGAATTCTCCCGGCTCCTGCCGAATGACGGTGTCGGCGTGATGTTCGAGGGAAAGTGGACGTGTCTCGGCGCCACCCCGCCGGAGGACGCGGTCCCCCATCTCCTCGGTTTCATCAGGATGGTCAGCGAAGGCCGCGTATGGGCGACCCATGCGCTGTCGCAGAAGGTGCCCGAAGCCGCGGCCTACGGCGACCGCGTGGCCGGCGTGCTCGCTATTCCGCTCTCGCAGACAGGATCGGATTGCCTGCTCTTCTTCCGAAAGGAACTGGTGCAGACGCTCGACTGGGCGGGCAATCCGGAAAAGACCTACGAGACGGGTCCGCTTGGCGACCGGCTTACGCCGCGCAAGAGCTTTGCGATCTGGAAGGAAACGGTGAAGGACCAGGCTCAGGCCTGGACGGAGCCCGAGCGGGAAATTGCGGAAATAGCGCGGGTTTCCATCGTCGAGATCGTTCTGCGCCACAACGAACTGATGGCCGGCGAGCGGCGCAAGTCCGAAGTGCGGCAGCGCATGCTGAACCAGGAACTGAGCCACCGTGTGAAGAACATCCTGGCCGTCATCAAGTCGCTGGTGACGAGCCCGCAGCATCACAAGAGCACGCTTGAGGACTATGTCGCCACTCTTCAGGGCCGCATCGAGGCCCTCTCGGTCGCCCATGACCAGGTGGTTCGCGGCGATGGCGGCGGCATCCTCGCCGAGCTGCTGCAGGCGGAACTTCAGCCCTACAGGGCAAAGGCATCGACCATCAGCCTTTCCGGCCCGTCCGTCTGGCTCGACAGCCGGGCCTTCTCCGTCATGGCGCTGGTGTTTCACGAACTCGCGACCAATGCCGCCAAATACGGGGCCTTGTCGATGGCGACGGGCTCCGTGGAGATTTCCTGGGCGATGACCGGGGAGGCCGTCTGCGAGATCCGTTGGCGCGAGCAGGGCGGCCCTGTCGTGCATGTTCCCTCCCGCAGCGGCTTCGGCAGCGCATTGATCGAGCGGAGCGTTCCCTACGACCTCAACGGCGAAAGCACGATCCGCTTCGAGCCGTCCGGGCTGGAAGCCGTCTTCAGGATTCCGCCCCCGCATGTGAAGCTCGCGTCATCCGGTTCGGGGCCGGCAACGCGCATGGTGGATGACACGTCCGAGCGACCCAACGCTTTGAGCGCAGCCGATCCAGCGGTGCTCATCGTCGAGGACCAGATCCTCATAGCCCTCGACCTGGAGGCCATGCTCGCCGATGAGGGCCTGTCGAAGGTTGCGACCACCAGCTCCGTCAAGCAGGCAATGGCACAGATCGAAGCCAACCCGCCCGACCTTGCTATCCTCGATATCAATCTCGGCCCGACGAACTCCTTCGCCGTCGCCGAAGAACTGCGCAAAAGAGGGACGCCCTTTGTGTTCGCGACAGGCTACGGAGAGGGCGCAGAACTCCCTGAAGCATTGGCAGGCGTTCCCATCGTGCGCAAGCCTTATAGCCGGAACGCGATCGTGGCGGCACTCGGATCCCTGATCGAAAGTCAGCAGCCGGGTCCCGGCAGGGACAAGAGCTGAGCGGAGACAACTTGCAGGCGCGGATAATTAGGGGAGCATGCCGGCCGCTATCGACTCCGCCGCCCGGACGATGCATCTTCTCGTTGTCGGACCAGGGGAGATGTTGTGTTATGGCTCGGCAGCTCGCTTTGATTTTCATTATCGGCGTCATTGCCTATGCCTGTTTTTGGGCGGCGTGGACGTGGTTTTGATTGTGGGGGGCAATCTGAGGAGGGCGGGTTGAGTTTGGATGACTTCATTCGCATCCTCAGGTGTGATGGCGCGATTGCATATGCCCTCGTCGGGTTGGTCTTTTTCTCGGTCGCTTGTGAAGTCACATCGCGGATTCGGAGCTGGGACGGCTATCTCTCGCGCTTCTGGTTCGTCATATACGGCGCGGCCGGGTTCCTGCTCGGCGGTGCGATCTATCTGCTGACCCGCGGGCATTGTGCAGCCAGCGCTCCGGTCGTTGCCGTCCTGTCGCCCTTGCCGCTCTGAAATCCCTGCGTTTCGTGGTCGAGGGCTTCGTTCCCGGCATGGTCTCCGGCCATATCCAAGGCCGCTCTGCTGGCCTTGGCGAGATCTGCAATCCCTTCGGCAATGCGTAGCAGGTCCCGCGCCGCCCGCTGCCTTTCTTCACGAACGATATCGTCGATCGCTTCTTTCAGAACATCGCGTGTCGTGTCCATGTCCAACAGCGCCTCCATCACTGCGATGACAGGGAGAGGCCCGCCGAGGGCATGGGGATGCTTTACGGGCCTCTCTTGCCGCATGCACAGCGGCTTGGCAAACTTGGCTTCCGCCAGATGAACGGCGGATGAACACGCATGTTTCGATGCCGGCTACATCACGCCGTGAACCTTGCATCGCTCGTCCAAGCCGGCGGCGTCCGCCGAGGCAACCATGTCCATGACGGTGAACAGAACGGTGTTGAACGTCTCGCTCGAAACGTGG
This sequence comes from Shinella sp. WSD5-1, assembly GCF_963942435.1. Classification (GTDB taxonomy): domain Bacteria; phylum Pseudomonadota; class Alphaproteobacteria; order Rhizobiales; family Rhizobiaceae; genus Shinella; species Shinella yambaruensis. The sequence goes on along the minus strand of NZ_OZ012596.1, from coordinate 172,929 downwards.
GTCAGCTTGCCGATAAAGCGGCGCTGTTCACCGCCCCTGGCAATACTGAAAGTACCGCAGACATAGGTTCCTCCGCCACTTTCGGCCGCGGCTGTCGCCTCCACGAGTTTCGATCCTTGTTGCCCGGAAGAGCGATCAATCCCTGCCTCTATCGCGGCCTGGTCCTCGGCGGTCAATGCATAACGGCCCGTTTGCGGGGTTAGTACCTCCTCCGGCGCGGGCGTCTGGCATGACACCAAGGTCATGGCAAAGAGTACGGTCACAGCTCGTCGCAATGTCTTGCCTCCTGAGATGCGAAGGAAAATATCACCGCATCACGTTCGGTCAAATATCCTCCGGCGTCAGCGGTTTGCGCATCGCGTCATCGAACGCGCCAAGGGAACATTGCAGCGTCGGGCCGGTTCTCATATCGAGAGGAGATGAACATGACCGTTGAGACCGAACATTCCGGCCCGAAGACGCCGCCCGAGCGCTCGCCCGACCTGCCCGAGGATGTGCCGCAGCGGCCTATCGAAGAGCCGGCCCCCGATGTGGTGCCGGATGATATTCCCGAGCCCGGCCCGGATGTTCCCGATGTGCAGCCGGTGCAGGATCCGCCGGCACGCTAAGTCGCCGCAATCCTTGAACGATGGGGTAAATCTGCCACATTGGCTGCAACGCCTGAGAAACCGGCATTTCCTGAAAAGTTATGGTGCCCCATGCCGGAATCGAACCAGCACTCCTTTCGGAACTCGATTTTGAGTCGAGCGCGTCTACCAGTTCCGCCAATGGGGCACGGCACTTGCAGCCATCGCCGTTTACACGATGCGTTCACGGGCGGCAACCGGCAAATCCGCACGCGCTTATGATCACATATGCGTGCGGGTGATTTACAACGTCGCCTCACCTGATAGAACTCGGCGCCGTTCCGCCGGCATCCCCGCCGGCCCGATTGGACAATGCCGATGACCGCATCCCTCGACCTTTCCCGCAAGACATCCGCAGGCCTCCTGACGCTCGGCATGGCGGCGACCGTGGGCGGGGCGCTCGGCTTCGAGCATATCGGCGGCTATATTCCCTGTGCGCTCTGCCTGTTGCAGCGCGATCCCTACTATTACGGCATCCCGGTCGCGATTGCCGCGCTGCTGTCGGCGCTCTTCGGCGGCCCGGCCTGGCTGACGCGGCTCCTGCTCGCCATCGCCGGCATCATGATGCTCGTCGGCGCGGGCATGGGCGTCTACCACGCGGGTGTCGAATGGGGCTTCTGGGAGGGACCTGCGACCTGCGCGACCTCGGCGCAGGGCGTCACGCAGAATGCCGGCGATCTCCTTGCCGACCTCAATTCCAAGCACGGGCCATCCTGCACGGAAGCCTCCTTCCGTTTCCTCGGCCTCTCCTTTGCCGGCTGGAATGTGATCGCAAGCCTCATCCTCGCCGCGATCGCCTTTTCGGGCGTGCGGTCGGCGAAAGCTTGATATCCCCGCAACCCGGTCGCAAATGCCTGTGGGTGCCGCAAAAACGCCTGGCGTCTCTGCGATTCCGGCATCAGGGCTGCAGTTCGACGTCCCAGTAGAGATAGTCCATCCAGCTTTCGTGCAGATAGTTGGGTGGAAACAGTCGCCCGTTGTTGTGCAGATCCTGAACCGTCGGCTGGTAGGGCTTCTGATGCGGGTGCATGCCCGCCTGCTTCGGCAGCTTGCTGCCTTTTCTCAGATTGCACGGGGAGCAGGCCGCGACCACGTTGCACCAGGTCGTCTCGCCGCCATGGGCGCGGGGGATGACATGGTCGAAGGTCAGGTCGTCCGGCGACCCGCAGTACTGGCATTCGAACCTGTCGCGCAGGAACACGTTGAACCGGGTGAAGGCCGGGTGGCGTGACGGCTGCACGTATGTTTTCAGGCACACGACGCTTGGCAGGCGCATCGTGAAACTCGGGGAAGACACCGAATGCTCGTATTCGGCGATGATGTTTACGCGGTCGAGAAACACGGCCTTGATCGCGTCCTGCCAGGACCAGAGCGACAAGGGATAATAACTCAGCGGCCTGTAGTCAGCATTCAGTACAAGGGCTGGCAGGGCCTGTGGTGAAACAGAAATCGTCAAGGGCTTCTCCTGATCGATTCGGCATCTGCCCTTCTATATTAGGCCCGTTGTTACAGCATTGTGAAGCGGGAAAGGAAAAGCGAAAACAAGCTATTTCGCGGGAAGCTCAGCCTTCGAGCACCGGCACCGCCTCGCGGCGCATCTCCCGGGAATAGTAGGCCCAGAACAGCCGGGCGGAGACGCCGCGCCAGGGCGACCAGCCCTCCGCGATCCGGTCAAGTTCCTGCGGGCTCGGGCGCACGGCAAGGCCGAGCGCATGGGCCACCGCGTTTTGCAGCGCGATGTCGCCGGACGGGAAGATATCCGGATGGCCGCCGCAAAAGAGCAGGTAGACATCCGCCGTCCAGCGGCCGATGCCCTTGACCGCGGTCAGCCTGCGACTGGCCGCTGCCGCCTCCATGTGGCAGACCGCGTCGAGATCGAGTTCGCCGCGGTCGACCATTTCCGCGGCACGGCGCAGCGTCTCCGTCTTGGCGCGCGAGAGGCCGACGGCGCGGCAATCCTCGTCGGAAAGATCGAGGATATGGTGGGGCGTGATGTCGCCGGCCGTCTTCTCGAGCCGATGCCAGATGGCGTCCGCGCTGGCGCGCGAGACCATCTGCGCGACGATGATGCCGGCAAGGCCGCGATAACCGGGCGAGAGACGGCGAAGCGGCACGGGGCCGGCCTTGTCGATGACGGTGAAAAGGCGCGCGTCGAGCAAGGCGAGGTCGACGAGACCCGCTGCGACATCCGCATCCGTCCTGATCATGTGCAACTGCATTTTCCCGAGCGGCCTCGACCCCCTGCCGTCACCGCGGCCTTTGCGGTTCAGGTCTTCACTTGTCCCAAGACCCTTGGCAAACCGCTGCGCGCCTCTGCGCGGCATGCTTTGGTGGCGTAACGCACCTCTTCGTGCCAGAAGACCTCATGCAAACTGCTTTGTCAAAAAATCGTGTCTTCCGGTTCGCGCCGAGCCCGAACGGCCTTCTGCATCTCGGCCATGCGCTGTCGGCGATCCTCAACCACGACCTTGCCGCGGCCTGCGGCGGGCGCTTCCTGCTGCGCATGGAAGACATCGATCCCGCCCGCTCGCGGCCCGAATTCGAAGCGGCGATCTATCGCGATCTCGCCTGGCTCGGCCTCGACTGGGAAAAGCCGGTGCGGCGCCAGTCGGAGCACCTTGCCTTCTACGGCGGGGCGCTGGAGCGGCTGAAAGCGATGGGCGTGCTCTATCCGGGGTTCCTCAGCCGCGGCGAGGTGAAGGCGCGGGTTCTGGCGCAGGAGGCCGCGGGCGGCGTGTGGCCGCGCGATCCCGACGGCGCGCCGCTCTATCCGACGGAGGAGCGCTCGCTCGACCGGGACCGGGCGCTCGGCTGGATCGCTGCAGGCCGCCAGCACGCCTGGCGGCTCGACATGGAGAAGGCGCTGGCGCTCGTGCCGGAGGCGCTCTCATGGTCGGAGGCGGGCGAGGGGCCGGAGGGCGAGACGGGCACCGTCGCGGCGCGGCCGGAGCGCTGGGGCGATGTCATCCTCTCGCGGCCGGATGCGCCGGCGAGCTACCACCTTGCCGTGGTGCTCGACGATGCGGCGCAGGGCATTACCGACGTGGTGCGCGGGCAGGATCTCTTTCATGCGACGGCCGTGCACCGCCTCCTGCAAAGCCTGCTCGGCCTGCCGGCGCCCTCCTATCGGCACCATGGGCTGGTGCCGGGGCCGGATGGGCGGAAACTGTCCAAGAGCAACGAGGATACCGGCCTTGCGGCCTATCGGGAAAGGGGCGTGTCACCGGCCGGCATTCGCGCCCTGCTCGCGGGCTATGGCTTCGTCCTCCATTGAATCCTCCTCGGGCTGCGGCGGTTTGCGCACGCCGCGGATCCGGTCGAGGATCAGGTGCTTCACCCGGTATTTCATCAGCGCCGCGTTGATCTCCGCGCCGATGATGAAGATCGCCCCGACGATGTAGAGGAAGACCAGCGCGATCATGATCGAGGCGAGGCCGGCATAGGTCGAGACATAGTTGGCGAAGGTGGCGAGGTAGGAGGCGAAGGCATAGGCGCCGATGCCCCAGGCGATGAGCGTCACCAGGATGCCGGGCAGCACGTCGGCGATCTTCCGTCGGCCGGCCGGTAGCCATAGATGGGCGATCAGGAGGCCGACGAGCAGCACCAGGATGGTGCCGAACAGCCCCCAGCTTTCCACCCAGGAATAGACATACGTGAGCCAGGGCAGCCAATCGCCCGTCGCCCGGACCGCAAGGGGCGCGGCGACGAGCACGATGCTGATGACCGCCAATGCCAGGACGCCGGCGATGACGAAGCCGAGGCTGGCGAGGCGCGTGACGTACCAGTAGCGCGTCTCGGCCACCCGGTAGGCGCGGTTGAGCGAGACGCGCAGCGCCTCCACCCCGTTCGAGGCGAAATAGGCGGCGGCGAGCACGGAGACCGTCAGCAAGCCGCCGCGCGGGATGGTGAGCACCGCGACGACCTCGCGCGAGATCGGTGCGGCGATCGATTCCGGCCAGGTATCGAAGATCAGGTGCACGGCGGTTTCGGCGAACTGGTCAGCGCCAAGGAAGGAGCCGAGCGCCGTGCCGAAGATCAGGAAGGGGAAGATCGCCAGCAGCGTCGAGAGCGCGACATGGCTCGCCATCGCCCAGCCGTCGTCTTCGGAAAAGTGCCAGATCGCATCGAAGACGACCTTGTAGGCAAGGCGAATGGCGGTCGGCATCGGCAATCTCGGTCCCTCGCGGCCGTCTTCGGCCGTCTCTCGCATTGTCTGCCCGGGCATAACCCCTTACATCGGGATCGGTTCAAGGGCGACCCGGATTATGGTCCGCCACGCGCCCGTGCATCGGAACGACGTGCGGCACTGGTGGTGAATATGGGAAACACGAGCAGATTTGTACAGGAAACCGCCATGCCTTCTTCAAATGCGTCAACGCCGCCGAGCATCATCGTCACGGGATGCTCCTCGGGCATCGGCGCCCATTGCGCCCGGGCGCTGAAGGCGGAAGGCTGGCGCGTCTTCGCGACGGTGCGCCGGCAGGAGGATCTGGCGAGCCTCGAGGCCGACGGCATCGAGGTGCTGCTGATGGACTATACGAAGCCGGAGACGATCGCCGCGCTTGTCGAGACCGTGCTGGCGCGCACCGGCGGCCGGCTCGATGCGCTCTTCAACAACGGCGCCTACGGCCAGGCCGGTGCCGTCGAGGACCTGCCGGTCGAGGCGCTGCGGATGCAGTTCGAAACCAATGTCTTCGGCTGGCACGACCTGACGCGGCGGGTGATTCCCGTCATGCGCCGGCAGGGTTCTGGACGCATCGTGCAGTGCTCGTCGATCCTCGGCATCGTGCCCTATCGCTGGCGCGGCGCCTATAACGCCTCGAAATTCGCGCTCGAGGCCCTGTCGCTGACACTGCGCATGGAGCTTGCGGGCTCGGGCGTGCATGTCAGCCTCATCGAGCCCGGGCCGATCGCCTCGCGTTTCACGGCCAACGCGCTGACGCATATCGAGCGGAACATCGATCTTGAAAATTCCGTGCATGCGGAAGAGTATCGCCGCCAGTTGCGCCGGCTGCGCGGCGAGGCAAAGCCCGCGCGCGGAAAGCTCGGCCCCGAGGCGGTGCATGCGGTGCTGCGCCACGCGCTGACGGCGAAATCGCCGCGGCCGCACTATATCGTCACGATGCCGGCCAAGCAGGGCGTGCTCCTGAAAAAGCTGCTGCCGGCGGCGCTCTTCTATCGGATCATCGGCAAGCTTGGCTGACGCGGCGCGGCGTCGCAGGGGTTTCGCCTGCAAAAAGCGTGCACTTTGCGCGGAATGCCCTATGTGAATAGGGCTGACGGAAATCAAATCGGATCGTTGGCATGTCTTCCTTCCTTACCTTCATGACCCTGCTCGTCATGGGCCTCGTCGCCATCGTGCTGGTGCGCGGTCTCGTCAACATGGCCAAGGGCGGCAGCGGCAACACCTCGAACAAGCTGATGCAGCTTCGCGTGCTCTTGCAGGCGATCGCGATCGTCCTCATCATGCTGACGCTCTGGATCACGGGCGGCGGGCGCTGAGGGGAACATGGTCAAGCTCAACAAGATCTACACGCGCACGGGCGATGACGGCACGACCGGCCTCGTCGCCGGGCCGCGCCGCAAGAAGCATGACCTGCGCGTCGAATCCTATGGCGAGGTGGACGAGGCCAATTCCTGCATCGGCCTCGTGCGCCAGCATCTTGTCGAGCATCCCGATCTCGACGCGATGCTGATGCGCGTCCAGAACGACCTGTTCGACCTCGGGGCGGACCTGGCGACGCCGGAGACCGGCAAGAGGCTCGACTACGAGCCGCTGCGCATCGCGCAGGCGCAGGTGGACCGGCTGGAGCGGGAAATCGACCTGCTCAATGCCGATCTTCAGCCGCTGCGCTCCTTCGTCCTGCCGGGCGGAACGCCCGCGGCGGCGGCCCTGCACCTTGCGCGCACCGTGGCGCGCCGGGCGGAGCGGCGGATCGTGGCCTTGCAGGCCTGCGAGGGCGAGGCGGTCTCGGCCGCGGCCGCGGCCTATATCAACCGGCTCTCCGACTTCCTCTTCGTCGCCGCGCGCTGGGTCAACGACAAGGGGCGTACGGACATATTGTGGGTTCCGGGTCAGAACAGGTAAGCTCGCTTCCAGCGCGCCTCGGGGAAGGGGATCCATGTTCATACCGCTGCACGATGCGAACGCCCTGAAATACATCAAGGTGCAGTATGTCACGATCAGCCTGATCGTGATCAATGTCGCGGTCTGGCTGGTGACGGGCCTTGCCTCGACGCAGGCCTTTTCCGACGCGACGGTGGTCGGCCTCGGCTATATCCCCGCGGTCGTCTTCGATTTCGCCGACTTGGAGCCCAGTCTCGTGCTGGTGCCGGAGGACGCGACCTACATCACCTATGCGTTCCTGCATGGGGACTTCATGCACCTTGCCTCGAACATGCTGTTCCTCTGGGTGTTCGGCGACAATGTCGAGGATGCGCTCGGCCATGTCCGCTTCCTCCTTTTCTACCTCCTCTGCGCGGCGGCCGGCGCGCTGGTGCACGGCCTCGTGCAGCCGGATTCGGAGGCGCCGCTGATCGGTGCCTCGGGGGCGATCTCCGGCGTGGTGGCGGCCTATTTCCTGCTGCATCCGAAGGTGCGCGTCTGGGTGCTGGTGTTCTTCCGCATTCCCCTGCCGCTGCCTGCGGTCATTCCGCTCGCCTTCTGGATCGCCCAGCAGTTCTACATGCTGGTGGTCGACGGCGACAGCGGTGTTTCCTGGGGCGCCCATGTCGGCGGCATCCTCGCGGGCGCGCTTCTCGTGCTCGTGCTGCGGCGGCGGGGCGTGCCGCTGTTCGACCGGACCATCGTCACGCCGAAGGCGGTGCGGCATGTCGAGGCGACGCCCGTTGCCAGCAGCGAGGAGGCTGCCTCCCGGCCCTCCGTGCCGCCGACCCACTGGGGGCGGTGAGCGCGTCGCGATGAGAAAATTGACGTGAACGTAAAGGTAATTTATAACCCGTCCGTTTTCGCGTCGGGGGAGGCCGTGATGCATTGTAATTGGGGAAAAAACGCGTATCGATGTCGCCAACCGACAATCAGGGCGCCTTTCAAAGGCGCATTTTCCCTCGCGGGCATTTGAAGGAAGGAAGCCATGAAGATCTTGGTGCCAGTCAAGCGTGTCGTCGACTACAACGTGAAGATCCGCGTGAAGGCGGATGGCTCGGGTGTCGAGCTTGCGAACGTGAAGATGTCGATGAACCCGTTCGACGAGATTTCGGTGGAAGAGGCGCTTCGGCTGAAGGAGGCGGGCAAGGCGGAGGAAGTGGTCGTGGTGTCGATCGGCCCGGCGAAGGCCGAGGAGACGCTGCGCACGGCCCTTGCCATGGGCGCAGACCGGGCGGTGCTGGTCGAGACCGAGGACCAGGTCGAGCCGCTGGCGGTCGCCAAGATCCTCAAGGGCGTGGCGGAAGCAGAAGCGCCGGGTCTGGTCATCGTCGGCAAGCAGGCGATCGACGACGATTCGAACCAGACCGGCCAGATGCTGTCGGCGCTGCTCGGCTGGGCGCAGGCGACCTTCGCCTCGAAGGTCGAGATCGGCGATGGCAAGGCGACCGTAACGCGCGAGGTCGACGGCGGCCTGCAGACCATCGAGGTCAAGCTTCCGGCGGTGGTCACGACGGACCTTCGCCTCAACGAGCCGCGCTACGCCTCGCTGCCGAACATCATGAAGGCGAAGAAGAAGCCGCTCGACAGGAAGACGCCCGGCGACTTCGGCGTCGATACCGCCCCGCGCCTCAAGGTCTTGAAGACGGAAGAACCGTCGGGCCGCAAGGCGGGCGTCAAGGTGAAGAGCGTCGCCGAGCTGGTCGACAAGCTCAAGACCGAAGCCGGCGTGCTCTGAGAACGGAAAGGGAGAACATCATCATGGCCATTCTTCTTCTGGCAGACCACGACAACACCCACCTTTCCGACCAGACCGCCAAGGCGCTGACGGCGGCGAGCAAGATCGGCTCCGACGTGCATGTGCTCGTCGCCGGCAGCAATGCGAAAGCTGCGGCCGAACAGGCGGCGAAGCTGTCGGGCGTGACGAAGGTTCTGCTCGCCGACGATGCAAGCCTCGCCAACAACCTCGCCGAGCCGCTGGCCGCGCTGATCGTGTCGCTTGCCGGCAGCTATGACGCCATCGTCTCGGCCGCCACCTCGGTGGGCAAGAACGTCCTGCCGCGCGTTGCCGCCCTGCTCGACGTGGCGCAGGTCTCGGAGATCGTCGAGGTCGTTTCCCCCGACACGTTCAAGCGTCCGATCTATGCGGGCAATGCGATCCAGACGGTCCAGTCGACGGATGCGAAGAAGGTGATCACGGTGCGCACGGCGTCCTTCGCCGCGGCAGGCGAAGGCGGCAGCGCAGCGATCGAGACGGTCTCGGCCGCGGCGAACCCCGGCCTTTCCACCCACATATCCGACGCCCTCTCCTCGTCGGGCCGTCCGGAGCTGACATCCGCGAAGATCATCATCTCGGGCGGGCGTGCGCTCGGCTCTTCGGAGAAGTTCCAGGAGGTGATCCTGCCGGTGGCCGACAAGCTCGGCGCGGCAGTCGGTGCGTCCCGCGCTGCGGTCGATGCGGGCTATGCGCCGAACGACTGGCAGGTCGGCCAGACGGGCAAGGTGGTCGCCCCTCAGCTCTACATCGCCTGCGGCATCTCGGGCGCGATCCAGCATCTGGCGGGCATGAAGGACAGTAAGGTGATCGTGGCGATCAACAAGGACGAGGAGGCGCCGATCTTCCAGGTCGCAGACTACGGCCTCGTCGCAGACCTCTTCGACGCCCTGCCCGAACTCGAAAAGGCGCTTTGAGCCGGCTTTGGGTCCGGCTTTCGCGACGATGATTTCACTGGAAAAATGCGTCGCGGCGCTTTATCACTTCACCGGGCCGGCTCGCCGGCCCGGTGTTTTTTTGCCGACGCGGTAGAGGCGTAGGCGGTGCGATGGGGCGATAGGCGCTATGATCAAGAACGTCGGTATTGTCGGTGCGGGCCAGATGGGATGCGGGATCGCGCACGTCTCTGCCATGGCCGGGTACAAGGTCCATATCTACGACCTGTCGCCGGAGCGCATCGAGACCGGGCTCGCCACGATCAACGGCAACCTCGCCCGCCAGGTTTCCTCCGGCAAGATGACCGACGAGGAGCGCAAGAAGGCGCTCGCCCTGATCAAGGGGTCGGCAGACATCAACGACCTCTCCGACGCCGATCTCGTCATCGAGGCGGCGACCGAGGACGAGACCGTCAAGCGCAAGATCTACGGCCAGGTCTGTTCGGTGCTGAAGCCCGAAGCGATCCTTGCGACCAACACCTCCTCGCTCTCGATCACCCGGCTGGCGTCCGCCACCGACCGGCCGGAACGCTTCATGGGCATCCATTTCATGAACCCCGTTCCGGTCATGAAGCTGGTGGAGCTCGTGCGCGGTATCGCGACCGAGGAAAGCACGTTCTCCGCCGCCAAGGAATTCGTCGCCAAGCTCGACAAGACGATCACCGTCGCGGAGGATTTCCCGGCCTTCATTGTCAACCGCATCCTGTTGCCGATGATCAACGAGGCGATCTACACGCTCTATGAGGGCGTCGGCTCGGTGGAAGCCATCGACACGGCGATGAAGCTCGGCGCCAACCATCCGATGGGCCCGCTCCAGCTTGCCGATTTCATCGGCCTCGATACGTGCCTGTCGATCATGCAGGTGCTGCACGACGGGCTCGCCGACTCGAAGTATCGTCCGTGCCCGCTGCTGGTGAAATATGTCGAGGCCGGCTGGCTCGGCCGCAAATCCGGCCGCGGTTTCTACGACTATCGCGGCGAGGTTCCGGTCCCGACGCGCTGAGCGGCCGGACATTCCCCGAGCCGTCCCTTTCAGGGAAAAATGTTTCGCCTGCTGCAAGCGCCACGGCAGGCCATGCCTCGGATCGGAACCGGCCGGTCGCTATTGTCTGCCCGAATTCAGGTTCCATTCGGGGTTTTTTCAGATGAAACGTTTGCTCCTTCTCGGCGTGGCTCTCCTTGGCCTCGCCGCTCCGTTCTCCGCGCAGGCCGCCGACAAGCTGCTCAACGCTTCCTATGACGTGGCGCGCGAGCTTTTCGCTGCCGAGAACGAGGCCTTCGTGAAGGCGCATCCGGGCGTCACCGTCGACCAGTCGCATGGCGGCACCTCCAAGCAGGCGCGCGCCATCGTCGAGGGCCTCGAAGCCGACGTCGTGACCTTCAACCAGGTGACGGACATCGACTTCCTCGTGAAGAACGGCTTCGTCGCGGAAGGCTGGCAGCAGAAGTTCCCGAACAGTGCCTCGCCCTTCTATTCCTTCCCCTCCTTCCTCGTTCGCGCCGGCAATCCGAAGAACATCAAGGACTGGTCCGACCTTGCCCGCGACGACGTGAAGGTCATCTTCCCGAACCCGAAGACCTCGGGCAATGCGCGCTACACCTATCTCGCCGCGACCGCCTATGCCAAGGAGGCGTTCGGCAACGACCCGGTCAAGGTCGAGGAATTCGTCACCAAGATCTTCGACAACGTGCCGGTCTTCGACACGGGCGGGCGCGCGGCGACGACGACCTTCGTCGAGCGCGAGATCGGCGATGTCATCATCACCTTCGAGGCGGAGACCAAGTCGATCGCCAAGCAGTACGGCGAGGACAAGTTCGAGAGCGTCGTGCCCTCCGTCTCGCTGCTCGCCGAATTCCCGGTCGCCATCGTCGACAAGGTGGCCGACGCCAAGGGTAGCCGGGATCTTGCAAAATCCTACCTCGACTTCCTCTATGCGCCGGAAGGCCAGAAGATCGCCGCCGAATTCGGCCACCGCGTCCATGACGAGACGGTCGCCGCCGAATTCAAGGACCAGTTCCCGGAGATCCGCCTGGTGAACGTCGATGACGTCTTCGGCGGCTGGAAGAAGATCTCCGAGGAGCACTTCGCCGAAGGCGGCACGCTGGACAAGATCTACGGCAGCCGTTGATCCCTCGACCTTCGTTCTATTGCGACCGGCGGGCGAAAACCCCGCCGGTTGTGGCGTGAAAAGGGCGCAAATCCCGGCGGAACAGTGCGTCCCCATGCTTTTCATGACATTGCTTGAGAAAGGAAGCGCCTCTTGAGACGGCGTGTACTGCCCGGATTGCCGCTCGCGCTCGGCATAACCCTCGTCTATGTGGCGATCATCGTCGTGCTGCCGCTGGCCGCGCTCGTCTTCAAGGCGGCGAGCCTCGGGCCTGAGGACTACTGGCGCATCGTCTCGTCGGACCGCGCCTTCGCCAGCTACCGGGTCACGGTGCTCTGCGCACTGGCGGCGACGGTGTTCAACCTTGTCTTCGGCCTGTCGCTCGCCTGGGTGCTGGTGCGCTACCGCTTTCCCGGCCGCCGGCTTGTCGATGCGCTTGTCGATCTGCCCTTCGCGCTGCCGACGGCCGTCGCGGGCATCGCTCTCACCACGCTTTTCGCCACCAACGGCTGGTTCGGCGGGCCGCTTTCGCTTCTCGGCATCAAGGTCGCCTATACGCCGCTCGGCATCATCGTCGCCATGAGCTTCACCAGCATCCCCTTCATCGTGCGCACGGTGCAGCCGGTGCTGGAGGAGCTGGATCCGGCGCTGGAAGAGGCGGGGCAGACGCTGGGGGCGAGCGACCTGTCGATCTTCACCGGCGTCATCCTGCCGCTCCTGACGCCGGCGCTTCTGGCCGGTGTCTCGCTCTCCTTCGCCCGCAGCCTCGGCGAGTTCGGCGCCATCATCTTCATCGCCGGCAACCAGCCGTTCTCCACCGAGATCACGGCGCTGCTCGCCTTCATACGGCTGGAGGAATACGACTACCCGGCCTCCGCCGCGATCGCTTCCGTCATGCTGCTGACGGCCTTCGTCATGCTGGCTGTCACCAATTTCATGCAGGCCCGCGCCCTGCGCTACACGGCAAGGGGCTGACCATGGCGCATCACGGAAAGGGCAAGCCGCCCCGCGTCGGCGATAATCCGGTCTTCCGCCGCACGCTGCTCGCCTTCGTGCTCGTGCTGGTCGCGCTGATGATCGTCGCACCGCTCGTCGTCATCGCCGTCGAGGCCTTCTCGCGTGGTGTCGGCTATTTTGCCGCCTCGATCGCCGATCCGGATACGCGGCACGCGATCCTGCTGACGGTCGTCACGGCGCTGATCGCGGTGCCGGTCAACACGGTCTTCGGCGTCGCAGCGGCCTGGGCCATCACCAAGCACGATTTCCGCGGCAAGCGGCTGCTCACCGTCGTCATCGAACTGCCCTTCTCCGTGTCGCCCATCGTGGCGGGTGTCTCCTATCTCTTCGTCTACGGCCTGCAGGGCCTGTTCGGCCCGGCGCTGCAATCGGCGGAGATCAAGATCCTCTTCGCGCTGCCGGGCATCGTGCTGGCCAGCATGTTCGTGACGGCGCCCTTCGTGGCGCGCGAGCTGATCCCGCTGATGCAGGCGCAGGGGCGCGACCTCGAGGAGGCGGCGACGTCGCTGGGGGCGAGCGGCTGGCGCACCTTCTTCTCCGTCACGCTGCCGAACATCAAGTGGGCGCTGCTCTACGGCGTCGTGCTCTGCAATTCGCGCGTAATGGGCGAATTCGGTGCCGTTTCCGTCGTTTCGGGCAATATCCGCGGCCAGACGAACACGCTGCCGCTGCATATCGAGCTGCTCTATCACGACTACAACGCGGCCGGCTCCTTCGCCGCCGCATCCATTCTCGCCGGCCTTGCCATCGTCACGCTCATCGCCAAGGTGGCGCTGGAGCGGCAGGGCGCGGGCCGCGTCCAGCGCCCCTCTCAGCTGGCCGGCGCCGACAGCATCACCTCGGAGGTAAAACCGTGAAGATCCGCCTTACCAACGTGGTCAAGGAGTTCCAGACCTTTCGCGCCGTGCACGGCGTGTCGCTCGATATCGAAAGCGGCGAGCTGGTGGCGCTGCTCGGTCCCTCCGGCTCCGGCAAGACGACGATCCTGCGCATGGTCGCCGGCCTCGAATATGCTGATGGCGGCGCGATCTATTTCGGCGAGGAGAATGCCACTGACATTCCGGTGCGCGAGCGCGGCGTCGGCTTCGTCTTCCAGCACTATGCCCTCTTCCCGCACATGACCGTCGGCGAGAACATCGCCTTCGGCATGAAGGTCTCCAAGGTCAAGCGTTCGCCCGAGGCGATCGCCAAGCGTGTTGCCGAACTGCTCGATCTCGTGCAGCTCGGCGGCCTCAAGGACCGCTTTCCCGGCCAGATCTCCGGCGGCCAGCGCCAGCGCGTGGCGCTCGCCCGGGCGCTCGCCGTCGATCCGCGCGTGCTGCTGCTCGACGAGCCTTTCGGCGCGCTCGACGCCAATGTGCGGCGGGACCTGCGCCGCTGGCTTCGGAAAATTCATGACGAACTGGGCATTACCACGCTCTTCGTCACGCACGACCAGGAAGAGGCGCTGGACCTTGCCGACCGGGTCGTCATCCTGAACAAGGGCAAGATCGTGCAGGAGGGGACGCCCGAGACGGTCTGCCGCAATCCAGCCGATGCCTTCGTGATGAACTTCCTCGGCGATGCGAACCGGCTCGATGCGGATATCCGTGGTGGCAAGGCCTATGTCGACGGCGTGGCCTTCGAGGCCGGCGGCGTGGCGGATGGCTGCGGCCAGATCCTGTTCCGCCCGGCCGACGTCACCTGGCGCGACGAGGGGCAAGGCATTGCCGCGAAGATCGTGCGCGTCATCGACCGGCCGGATTCGCGCCGCGTGCTGGCCCTGACGGGCAGCGGCCAGCCGGTCGAGTTCGATACGGCGCCGGAATTCCCGTACGGCAAGGGCGAGGAGGGTTTCCTCGACATCCGACGACCGCGCGCCTATCCGGCGGCGTGAGGGGAACTCCGGCTGCGGCTTAGCTTTCCGGCGCCGCCAGCGCGGCGTTGATCAGCGCCTTGGCGTCCTCGCTGTCCCAGGCGGCGGGGCCGTTCATCGCCGATATCAGGCAGCCCTTGTCGTCCATCAGCAACGTGACGGGCAGGCCGAAGGCGAGGCCTTCCTTCTTCAGCGTGTTGAAGACGCCCATCGAGGCATCGCGGTAGTAGCCGAGTTCGTTGACGCCCGTTTCGGTGAGGAAGGCCTTCGGCTTCTCGTCGTCGCCGGTGTCGATGTTGATCGCGACGACCTCGAACCTGTCGCTGCCGAGCTCCTTTTCGAGCGCGTTGAGCGCCGGCATCTCCTCGCGGCACGGAACGCACCAGGTGGCCCAGAGGTTGACGAGCAGCGTCTTGCCGGAAAAATCGGCGATCGTCCTCTTCTTGCCGTCGGGGCCGTCGAAGACGAGATCGGGCAGCGGGCGGTGCGCGTCCACCGTGCGCATGGCGGCGACCTGCCCCTTGGAAAAGGGCGTCAGGGCTTCGGCCTTCTCCGCGGCGGCCGCGCAGGCGGCGGGATCGGCGGAAGCGACCGCGCCATTGCCAGACAGGCTTTCCTTCACGTATATCGCAGCACCACCGGCGAGAAGTCCGGCGAGCCCGGCAATGGCGATGAGCTTTCCTGCCGGCAGGCCGAGTTTCTTCTTCACTGTCATTTCATTCTCCAGGACGGGACCCATGGCTGACGGCACTTCCGAGACGAAATCCTCGAACCAGATGTGGGGCGGCCGTTTCGCCTCGGGACCGGATGCGATCATGGAGGAGATAAATGCCTCCATCGGCTTCGACAAGAAGCTTTACGCCCAGGACATCCGCGGCTCAAAGGCGCATGCCGAGATGCTCGCCCACCAGGGCATCATTTCGGCGGACGATAAGGAAAAGATCGTTCACGGTCTCGACACGATCCTGTCAGAGATCGAAAGCGGAAGTTTCGAGTTCTCCCGCCGGCTGGAAGACATCCACATGAATGTCGAGGCGCGGCTGGCGACGCTGATCGGCCCCGCGGCCGGCCGCCTGCACACCGCCCGCTCGCGCAACGACCAGGTGGCACTCGACTTCCGCCTCTGGGTGAAGGAAGAGCTGCAGAAGACGGAGAAGGCGCTGACGGGTCTGATATCGGCCTTCCTCGACCGTGCCGAGGAGCATGCCGAGACCGTCATGCCGGGCTTCACCCATCTGCAGACCGCCCAGCCGGTGACCTTCGGCCACCATTGCATGGCCTATGTCGAGATGTTCGGCCGAGACCGCCAGCGCGTGCGCCACGCCATCGAGCATCTCGACGAAAGCCCGATCGGCGCCGCCGCGCTTGCCGGCACGGGCTACAATATCGACCGGCACATGACGGCGAAGGCGCTCGGCTTCCGCGAGCCGACCCGCAATTCCATCGACACCGTGTCGGACCGCGATTTCGCCCTGGAATTCCTGTCGATCGCCGCGATTGCCGGCGTTCACCTGTCGCGCCTTGCCGAGGAGATCGTCATCTGGTCGACGCCGCAATTCGGCTTCATCCGCCTGTCGGATGCCTTCTCCACCGGCTCCTCCATCATGCCGCAGAAGAAGAATCCGGACGCCGCCGAGCTGGTGCGCGCCAAGACCGGCCGCATCAACGGCTCGCTGATCGCGCTTCTGACGGTCATGAAAGGCCTGCCGCTCGCCTATTCCAAGGACATGCAGGAAGACAAGGAACAGGTCTTCGACGCGGCCGAGAGCATCGAGCTGGCGATTGCAGCGATGACCGGCATGGTGCGCGACATGACGATCCGCACCGACAGGATGAAGGCGGCGGCCGGGTCCGGCTATTCCACCGCCACCGATCTTGCCGACTGGCTGGTGCGCGAGGCGGGGCTTCCCTTCCGCGACGCGCATCATGTGACGGGCCGCGCCGTGGCGCTGGCCGAGGGCAAGGGCTGCGACCTTGCCGACCTGTCGCTCGAGGAGCTGCAGGCGATCCATGCCGCCATCACCGCCGACATCTTCAACGTCCTGACGGTCGAGGCCTCGGTTGCGAGCCGCAAGAGTTTCGGCGGCACCGCGCCCCTGGAGGTCCGCAAGCAGATCG
Organism: Shinella sp. WSD5-1; assembly: GCF_963942435.1. Taxonomy (GTDB): domain Bacteria; phylum Pseudomonadota; class Alphaproteobacteria; order Rhizobiales; family Rhizobiaceae; genus Shinella; species Shinella yambaruensis. The sequence goes on along the minus strand of NZ_OZ012596.1, from coordinate 156,390 downwards.
CCTGGTGGCGGCAGCGGAACTGATCAGATTGCTTGCAGGACTCATCAGTAGATTAAGGGTGCACAAGGGCGGGCGAATTCGCTAAGGATGGTGCCCACCCGATCACCGGCATTCCAGGGAACGCTTCATGACACGCATCGATATCGGCAGGCTGGCTCTCGTGCTCTGCCTTTCCGCAGCGGTTCTGACCGCCTGCGGCCGCAAGGGCGATCTCGACCTGCCGGGCGGCGCGCAGCCGGTCTACAAGACCGTCGACGGCAAGAAGGTCGAGCAGGTCGAAGACAAGCCCTTCATCCTCGATCCCCTTCTCTAGTTTTGATGTCCTCCCGAACGCAAAGCCGCTGCACGGTTTTGCCGGAATTGCCCTTGTTTAACGGACGAGACCTGTGAACCATTTCGAGCATCGCGACGGCATCCTCCATGCGGAGGACGTGCCCGTTCCGGAAATCGCCAAGGCGGTCGGCACGCCCTTCTACGTCTATTCGACGGCCACGCTGGAGCGCCACTACAAGGTCTTCGCCAAGGCCTTCGACGGCGTCGATGCCATGGTGTGCTATGCTATGAAGGCGAATTCGAACCAGGCGGTGCTGAAGACGCTCGCCCGGCTCGGCGCCGGCATCGACGTGGTCTCGGAAGGCGAACTGCGCCGGGCGCTGGCCGCCGGCGTCCCCGCCTCGCGCATCATGTTCTCCGGCGTCGGCAAGACGCCGCGCGAGATGGACCTTGGCCTCGAGGCCGGCATCTACTGCTTCAACGTCGAGTCCGAGCCGGAGCTGGAGGTGTTGAACGCCCGCGCCGTGAAGGCCGGCAAGGTGGCGCACGTCTCCTTCCGCATCAATCCGGACGTCGATGCCCGCACGCACGCCAAGATCTCGACGGGCAAGAAGGAAAACAAGTTCGGCATTTCCTGGGAGCGCGCCCGCGCCGTCTATGCCCGCGCCGCCGGCCTGCCGGGCATCAAGGTGACCGGCATCGACATGCATATCGGCAGCCAGATCACCGAGCTGCAACCCTTCGAGGACGCCTTCAAGCTCTTGCGCGAACTCGTCGATACGCTGCGCGCCGACGGCCATACGATCGATCACGTCGATGTCGGCGGCGGCCTCGGTATCCCCTACAAGACGGACAATGCGCCGCCGCCGCTGCCGGACGCCTATGCCGAGATCGTCAAGAACCAGCTCCAGGGTCTGAACTGCAAGATCGTCACCGAGCCCGGTCGGCTGATCGTCGGCAATGCCGGCATCCTCGTCACCGAGGTCATCTATGTGAAGGACGGCGGCGAGAAGACCTTCGTCATCGTCGATGCGGCCATGAACGATCTCATCCGCCCGACGCTCTACGAGGCCTGGCACGAGATCCAGCCGGTCGTCATCTCCGCCGCCAGTGCGCCGCGCATCCGGGCGGATGTGGTGGGCCCGGTCTGCGAGACCGGTGACTATCTGGCGCAGGACCGCGAAATGGCGCAGCCCAAGCCCGGCGACCTGATCGCCGTCGGTTCCGCCGGTGCCTATGGCGCCGTGCAGGCCGGCACCTATAACAGCCGCCTGCTGGTGCCGGAGGTGCTGGTCAACGGGGCCGCGTTCCATGTCGTGCGGCCGCGGCAGAGCTATGACGACCTGATCGGCCTCGATTCGGTGCCGGACTGGCTCGCCTGACCTTCGGAAGCGCTAAAACCGGCCGCCTGCGCGATCACGATTTTGCGCGTGCCCTCGTCTTCGCCACAAAGCATGTTATCTTTTGGTGGTGACAACCTGCAGCGGAGAGCGGCGACCGATGGCGATTGACACGCGAGGACAGCGCGGGAAGGAGGCGACCGGCAGCCCGGTGGCCCGCCGGCTCGCGGGAAAACGCCTTGCCGCCCAGGCCATCCTCTATCTGGAAGCGCTCGCCCCGCGGGTGCTGCCGATCCTGCTTCTCGTCGCGGCTTTCCTGGCGCTCACCTGGTTCGGCTATTTCCGCCATGTGCCGGCCTGGCTGCATCTTGCGACGCTCGCCGCCTTCGCGCTCGGCCTCGTCGGCCTGCTCGTCCGCCTGCGCGGCATCGTCTGGCCGTCGACCGACAAGGCCTATCGCATGCTGGAGGCGCGCAATGCGCTCGCCCACCAGGCGATCCGGGTGCAGGACGACCGGCCGGCCGGCGGCGATGCCTTTGCCGAGGCGCTGTGGCGCGAACACCAGGCCCGCATGGCGCGGATGATCGGCACGCTGAGGACCGGGGCGCCGGAGCCCGATATCGCCCGCCACGACCGCCATGCCCTGCGTGCGGTGCCGCTGCTCCTCGTCGCCATCGCCTTTGCCTTCTCCTATTCCAACCGCGGCGGACTTCTGGCCGATGTGGTTACCGTCCGCACCCCCGCCGAAACCGCGCCGGACGTGCGCATCGACGCTTGGGTGACGCCGCCGGCGCACACGTCGCGCGCGCCCATCTTCCTGACCGGCAGCCCGCAGGGTCAGCCGGGCGAGGCCGCCAGAGGCGAGATCCGCATTCCGCAATTCAGCGAACTGACCGTGCGCGTCACCGGCGGTGGCGGCGACGAGGCGGTGAGCTATCAGGTGACCGGCGAAACCGCGGCCACGGCCATCCGCCCCGAGGCGGAAAAGCCGAAGGATGAAAAAGCCGAGGCTTCGAAGGTCGAGGCGAAGGTGCCGGTGGCGGCCGCCAGTGACGCCAGGACCATGCGCTACAAGATCCTGAAGGACGGCACGCTCTCGGTTGCCGGCCAGACCTGGACCTTTGCGGTCATTCCGGACCGCGTGCCGGAAATCGCCTTCGACGGCATCCCGAAGAAGACCGTCGCCTCGGCGCTGGAGATCAGCTTCATCGCCAAGGACGATTACGGGATCCAGGAGGCGCATGCGGAGATCGTGCCGGTCGAAAAGCCGAAGGATGCGCGTCCGCTCTATCCGTTGCCGGAGTATAGGCTCGACCTGCCTCGCCGTGCCGCGCGCGACGCCAAGGGCACGACGAGCCGCAACCTGTCCGAACACCCGCTCTCCGGCAAGCGCGTGAAGATCACGCTCGTCGCCAAGGATGCCGCCGGGCAGGAGGGGCGCAGCCAGCCTGTCGAGATGATCCTGCCGGCCAAGACCTTCTTCGAGCCGCTCGCCGCGGCCGTCGCCGAACAGCGGCAGGTCTTCGCGCTCGATGCCAACCAGCTGCCGCACGCGATCGCGCTCAACGAGGCGCTGACGATCCGGCCGGAAGAGACGATCCCGAACCTCACGCATTACCTGCTGCTGCAATCGGCCAATGCGCGCATGAAGCTCTCCCGCACGGACGACCAGATGCGCGAGACGGCGGACTATCTCTGGGAAATCGCCCTTGGCATCGAGGACGGCAACCTGTCGCTGGCCGATCGCCGGCTGCGCGAGGCGCAGAAGGCGCTTTCCGAGGCGCTGGAGCGCAACGCCTCCGACGAGGAGATCGCCGCGCTCATGAAGGAGCTGCGCGAGGCGATGCAGGCCTATATGGAGGAGCTTGCGCGCCAGGCGGCCAAGAACGGCCAGATGCAGCAGAATGCCCAGCAGCAGGGCCAGATCCTGCGCCAGCAGGATTTGCAGCGCATGATGGACCAGATCGAGAATCTGGCCCGTTCCGGCGCGCGTGACCAGGCCCAGCAGATGCTCTCCGAGCTGCAGCGCATGATGAACAACCTGCAGGCCGGCCGGCCGCAGCAGGGCCAGCAAGGCCAGCAGAACGACGCGATGCGCCAGCAGATGGACAAGCTCGGCCAGCTGATGCAGCAACAGCAGAAGCTGATGGAGCAGACCTTCCAGTTCGACCAGGCGCTGCGTGACCGCCAACAGCGCGGCGATCCGATGCCGGGCGAGGAGGGCGAGCAGCGGCCGGGCGACAACGGCTCCGGCCAGCAGCCGACCGACCAGATGACGGCCGAACAGTTGCGTGAGGCGCTGAAGAAGCTGCAGGAGCAGCAGGACGCGCTGGGCAAGCAGCTCGGCGAGATTCAGGAAGCGCTGAAGGGCATGGGGCTGGAGCCCGGCGAAGGTTTTGGCCAGGCCGGCCGCGAGATGAAGGGCGCTTCGGAAGCGCTCGGCGAGGGCCAGGGCGAATCGGCCGTCGGCAGCCAGGGCCGCGCGCTGGAGGCGCTGCGCCAGGGCGCGCAGAACATGATGAGCCAGATGCAGGCCATGATGGGGCAGGGACAGGGCCAGGGACCGGGCGAAGGTATCCCGCAGGCGGGCCGCAACGGCCGCGATCCGCTGGGCCGCGAGCGCACCCTCAACGGGCAGGGCCCGGATTTCGGCGGGCCGACCAAGGTTCCGGAAGAGATCGACATCCAGCGGGCGCGTGAAATCTTGGAGGAGATCCGTCGTCGCCTCGGCACTGGGGCAGCGCCCGGTTTCGAACGGGATTATCTGGAGCGGCTGCTCGGAATCCGCTGAAGCGCGTCAGGCCGCGAGCGCCGTCGCCACGGCGCGGCGGATGTCCGGCAGGCTGAAGGGCTTGCTCACCACGTCGACGATCTTCGAGGCAAGGTCGTCGGCCCGCTCGCGCTGCTCGGCATAACCGGTCATCAGCAGGATCTTCAGCGCCGGATGGGCGGCGGACGCCTTGTGGGCAAGCTCGATGCCGTCCATCACGGGCATGCGGATGTCGGACAGGAGGAGATCGAAGCCGCCCTCCGTCAGGGCGTCGAGCCCTGCGGCACCGTCCGGCGCCTCGACGGTCTCGTGGCCGTCCATGCGCAGCGCCCGCGCCACGAAGGTGCGGAGCGAATCCTCGTCCTCGGTGATCAGGATCTTGGCCATCGGTTCCCCTTTCGGTCCGTTCATCCGGCCCTGCTCCAGGCTGCCGCTGTCTGGGCGGCGGAACAGAAGGCCGAGCGGCAGGCCGATTCTCCGGTGCCGCTCCGCGAACGAAAAGACCAGACTTTCCTTGTCGATCGGTAAACGACCGATGGGGGAATCTGCGGTCAGGCCGGCGTCAGGCGTCCGCGTCGCCCGTCACGACGCCGACGAAGGGCAGTTCGCGGAAGGCATAGGCGACGTCCATGCCGTAGCCGACGACGAAATGATCCGGGCATTCGAAGCCGACATAGTCGGCTTCCAGATCGGTCTTGCGCTTCTCGCGCTTGTCGAGCAGCACGGCGATCGTGACGTTGCGGGCGCCGCGCTCATACATCAGCTCCTTGGCGAAGCTGAGCGTGCGGCCGGATTCGAGGATGTCGTCGATCAGCAGGATATCGCGGCCATGCACGTCGCTGTCGATGTCCTTGATGACCTTCACGCCCTGCGAGACGGTGCCGGCGCCGTAGCTCGACAGCGTGATGAACTCGACTTCGGGGGCAAGGCCGGCCGCATGAAGGGCGCGGGTGAGGTCGGCTGCGAAGATGAACGAGCCCTTGAGCACGGCGATGACGAGGAGGTCCTTCGTCGGGCCGCTGGCGATCTCGGCCGCCAGTTCTTCATTGCGCTTGGCGATCATAGCGGCGTCGTAGAGCGTTTCGATCTTCTTTCCGCGGACAATCTGCATCGCGAGGCGGCTCCTTGGTCGTGGGCAAATCCGGCAAAATCCCGCGGTCTTGCGTGCGGAATTGCGGGAAACAGAGGAGCCGCTTAGCACAGTCAGGGGACGGGCGCACCCTCGGCGGCGAGGGAAACCGAGACTTTCGGCACTTTTCCGCCATTGTGCGGAATGCGCAACGCGAAGGTCTCGCTGGCGCCCGGCGCGAGCTTTGCGGTTTCGAGCGAGAGGCGGTGGTGGATCGCCTCACCCATGCCCTCGAAGACGATGTCGACCGGCGGCACGGCGGCGATGGTGTCGCCGCCATTGGTGAGGCGGCCATAGACGGCGAGCACCTTCATGCCGTTGCGGTCGTCGACCGTCGTGATGACATCGGCAATGCGCAGCGCGCCGCCCGGTGCGCTTGCGGGAAGCGCCGCCCTGAGGGCGGAAAGTCCGCCGGCATAGGCGAAGACGAAGATGAAGGCCGCCGTGACGAGACCGGCAAAGGCGCGGCCCGGGAGGCGCTGCAAGCCTGCCTCGCACAGCCGGCCGCCGGCTGCGGCGACGCGAAGCAGCAGGTGGCGCGGCGGCATGTCGGCTGGCGTGGGCCTCACGGGACGGTGATTGTCGTTCGACGTGCGGGCGGCGGTGCTGCGGATGACGACGAAATCGGCATCGACCACTTCGAAGCGCGCCGGGAACGGCCTTGCATTCCGGCGGGCCGGCGTCTTCGGCTCCGGCGGCAGAAGGTCGATCCGGCCCTTCGCCTCGCGTCTTGCTCTGAAGGCGTTCATCGCGACCTCCCCGCTTCGCCAGCGCCCTTTCCGCGCAAAATCATGGGCGAAAAGTCGGGCATTGAATGAAATCCTTACGAAACGTAAACCATACTGGTTAATGCTTCGGAAACCCGACCGTGAAAGAGCCGCTTTCCTGTGCGACCTCGCCAGCGGACCTGCTTCGGCAGGCAAGGTAACCCGCCTTTAGAACCGGATTGATCATTGATTCACTTCGAGAATGTCGGACTGCGCTATGGAATGGGCCCGGAAATCCTCCGCGACCTGACCTTCGATATTCCGCACCGCTCCTTCCAATTCCTGACCGGGCCGTCCGGCGCCGGCAAGACGACGTTGCTGCGCCTGCTCTTCCTCTCCCTGCAGCCGACGCGCGGCATCATCCGCACCTTCGACCGCGAGATCTCGACCATCCCGCGCGACGAGCTGCCGATGCTGCGCCGGCGCATCGGCATCGTCTTCCAGGATTTCCGCCTGCTCGATCACCTGACGACCTATGAGAACGTCGCCCTGCCGCTGCGCGTGCGCGGCAAGGAGGAAGCGAGCTATCGCGCCGACGTGCTCGAACTTCTGAAATGGGTCGGGCTCGGGGAACGAATCAACGTGTTGCCGCCGGTGCTGTCGGGCGGGGAGAAGCAGCGTGCGGCCATTGCCCGCGCCCTCATCGACCGGCCGGAACTGCTGCTCGCCGACGAGCCGACCGGCAATGTCGACCCGCCGATGGCACGCCGGCTGCTCAGCCTCTTCCTCGAACTGAACCGGCTCGGCACCGCCGTGGTGATCGCCACGCACGATCTGTCGCTGATGGACCAGGTGGAGGCGCGGCGCATGATCCTCTCGCAAGGGCGGCTCGACATCTATGACTGACGCGCCCCGCGAGACCGCCCAGGAGGCCCAGCCCGCCCGCCGGCCGGAAATGAAGGTGCGCCCGACGGCGCCCATCGTGCCGCCGGCGAATGTTTCCGGCAATGCGCTGATGCTCGTCATCGCCATCATGGCCTTCCTCGCCTGCCTCACCTTCGGCGCGGTCAGCATGGTGCGGGCGACGGCGGCGAGCTGGCAGAGCCAGATCTCCCGCGAGATCACCATCCAGATCAAGCCGGACGACGATCTCGACATGGAGAAGGCGCTCACGGACGCGCGCGACCTTGCCCTCACCTTCTCCGGCACGCGCGACGGCACGATCGTCGACAAGACGGCGACGGCACGGCTGCTCGAACCCTGGCTCGGCGAGGGGCTGAACATCGACGAACTGCCGGTGCCGCGCCTCGTCATCGTCACCATCGACGAGCAGAGCCCGCCGGATTTCACGGCGATGCGGGCCGCGCTGGCGGAGAAGATCCCGACGGCCTTCCTCGACGACCACCGCACCTGGGTCGACCGTCTCGTCGCCATGGCGCGCACGACGGCCTTCATCGGCACGGGCGTGCTGGTGCTCGTCTTCTCCGCCATGGTGCTGACCGTCATCTTCGCGACGCGCGGCGCGCTTTCCGGCAACCGGCATATCGTCGAGGTGCTGCATTTCGTCGGCGCCGAGGCGAGCTTCGTCGCTTCCGAATTCCAGAAGCATTTCCTGAAGATCAGCCTGAAGGGCTCGCTTGCCGGCGGGCTGCTGGCGGCGCTGTTCTTCGCCGTCGCCGGCTTCTGGCAGGGGCGCTCCATCGCGACGCCGCAGAGCGACCAGGCGACGGCGCTGTTCGGCACCTTTTCCATGGGGACCACGGGCTATCTCGGCATTGCCGGTACGATCGTCGTGATCGCGCTGCTGACGACGCTGACGGCCCGTTTCACCGTGATGCGGACCATCCACGAAATCGACCAGATCCGCTCCGACCCTTCACGCACCGACCAGTTGCCCGACCCATGACGCGGACCGGACGGGTGCTCGCCGTAAAACGGACTATCGGTTGCCGCAATCCCGTTCTATGGACGGAATCATGAACGCGCTTGAACGGGCAAAACCGGGTCTGCCGCACGGCGCCCGGTCTGACGGGGCGGGACGGCGACGCAAGGGCCCCGTCCGTCTCGCCGTGCGCGTGGTTCTCGCGCTCCTCCTGCTCGCTGCCGTGGCGGGCACGGGCGGCTTCCTCTATTTCGCCGAAACCGTCGCCGCGCTCGAAACGCCGAACGACCCGAAGGCCGATGCCATCGTGGTGCTGACCGGCGGCTACCAGCGCATCGACCGGGCGATCGACCTTCTCAAGCAGGGCGCCGGCGAGCGGCTGCTGATCTCGGGCGTCAACCCCGCGACGAGCGGCAACCAGATCCGTAAGCTCACGCAGAGCTCATCTACGCTGTTCGAATGCTGCGTCGACATGGGTTACGAGGCGGTCGACACGATCGGCAATGCCAACGAGACGGCGCGCTGGATCAGCGACCACCAGTTCCGCCGCGTGCTCGTCGTCACCAACAACTACCACATGCCGCGCAGCCTGCTGGAGCTGAAGGTCATCGATCCCAGGACCGAGTTCATCGCCTATCCCGTCGTCAATTCGGACCTGAAGAACGGCAACTGGCTGCGCCAGCCGGGCGTGATGAAGGCGATGCTGTCGGAATATCTCAAGTATAGCCTTGCGCATATCCGCGCCTTTGCCGGCGCGCGCAGCTGGTCCGGACTGCGCGGCGACATGGCGGGCCTTTCCGGCGGCTGATCGCTATGGCGGAAGCCTCCTTTCAGGCCCTTGTTTTTCCGCATCCCGTCAGTGCAAAACCGTGCACACTTTTGCGCGACACGCTTTTGAATATCGTGTAGGGCGAAGAAACGCGTCCCGCTGACAGGCTGCCTGATGATCGCTTTCCGTTCCGTGCTCTTCAATACCCTCTTCTACCTGAACCTCATCGTGCAGATGATCGTCATGACGCCGGCCTATTTCCTGCTGCCGCGCAAGAAGGCCTACGGCATCGCCAAGAACTGGGTGAGGAGCAATCACTGGCTCTTCGAGACGATCGTCGGCACGACCTTCGAGATCGAAGGGCTGGAGAACATCCCGAAGGGCGGCTACATCTTCGCGCCGAAGCACCAGTCCTTCTGGGATGCCTATGCATTGCTGCCCTGGCTGGACGATCCCTTCTATATCCTCAAGCGTGAGCTCACCTGGATCCCGCTCTTCGGCTGGTATCTGAAGAAGCAACGCATGGTGCCGGTCGATCGCAGCGCGCGCGGCAAGGTCATGGCCGCCGTCATGCAGCGTACCAAGGCGGAGATGAATTCCGGCCGCCAGCTCATCATCTATCCGGAAGGCACGCGCCGCCCGCCGGGCGCGACGCCGGAATACAAGTACGGCATCGCCCGCCTCTATCGCGATCTCCAGGTGCCGGTCGTGCCGGTCGTCATGCATCCGGGCCTGTTCTGGCCGCGGCGCAAGTTCATCCGCTATCCAGGGCACTTCAAGGTGCGCATCCTGCCGGCGATCGAGCCGGGCATGGATCCGGACGCCTTCCTCGCCCATCTCGTCGAGGTGATGGAGACGGCGAGCGACCGGCTGCTGGTGGAAACCGCGGCGGCGAACCCGAACCTGCCTTTGCCGCCGACGGCCGAGCGGCGTCTGGCGGAGCTGAAGGCACACGCCGCCTGATCAGGCGGAGCTTCGTGCGTGGAGGTTTTCCGCGGTGCGACCGACATCCTCCAGCCAATGGTCGCGGATGCCCATTTCGCGCAGATGCACCAGCGTGTTACGCACATAGTCGATATTGTGGCCCGACTTGCCGACGGCGGAACTGACGGTCGCGGCCGCCTCCTCGACGGAGAGCGCGCCGGCGAACTGGTGGTGGGCGCGGTCGCAGATATAGGCGAGCGTCGAGACGCGGCGGCCGTCGCCGAGCGTCGCGGCAAGCGTGCGCTCCTTGTAGACATGGGTCACCAGTTCCCGCTCGCGCAGGTAATCGACCACCGCTTCCCGGCTTGCGGGTGCGATGCGGAAGGCGACGCCGCGGCAGGAGCCGCCGCGATCGAGGCCCAGCACGAGGCCGGGTCTCACCTCCGTGCCGCGATGGACCCAGGAGCGCACGCAGAGCGAACGGCGGAAGCCGAAGAGATGGGCCGGCTGCTGCTCCTCGAATTCGAAGCCCGGATTCCACATCAGCGAACCGTAGCCAAAAACCCAGAATTCGTTCATATCCACCGTCACCTGGACCATCTCTCAAAAAGCCGCCGCAATTGCCGGCTTTGACGCGCTTGCGGGCAAATCATGTCCGCCACCATTGGAGAACAACATGGCATCGTCAAGCCGCGCCGGCACGTCCGGCGTCACGCGCAAACTCGTCCGGCTCGCCGTTGCCGTCGTTCTCGTCGCCGCGCTCTATACGGGCGGATGGTTCTATGCCGCAAGCTGGCTGAAGGACACGCTGGACCGGCAGCTCTCCGCCTCCGCGCAGGGCATGCATTCGGCCTCGTGCAGCAATCTTTCCGTTCGCGGCTTCCCGTTCCGCATCGGCCTATTCTGCGATGCGGTCGGCATCGATGACCGCCCGACGGGCCTGTCGGCGAGCTTCGGGGCGCTCCGCTCGGCCGCGCAGGTCTATCGCCCGGGCCATGCGGTCGCCGAACTCGACGGGCCGGCGCAGGTGCGCGTGACGCCCGATCTCGTCTTCGATGCCGACTGGGATCTTCTGCGGGCAAGCGGCACCGCCTGGACGAACGGGCTCGACCGTGCCTCGGTCGCCTACGACGGGCTGAAGGGCCGGCTCAACGTGCCCTCCGAGGCCGTTTCGCTCGGCGTGACCGCTGCCCACGGTGAAAAGCATATCCGCCAGTCCGGCGGGGCGCTCGATGTCGCCGCCTCCTTCGATGCGCTCTCGCTCGATCTTGGCGACCGGGTGCTGCCACCGCTTGACGTCACGGCCGACATGACGATCGCCGATGCCGCGACATGGATCTCCGCCGAAGGCCCGCCGGCCGGCGCGCCGCTCGGCGCAAACATGGAGCTGCGCCGCCTGTCGCTCGACCTCGGCGACGGCAAGGTGGCGACCCTTTCCGGCCCGCTCAAGGTGGGTGACGACGGTTACCTCTCGGGCACGCTCGATCTCGACATTGCCGGCATCACGGTCTGGCGCGACCGGATCTCCGAGGCGTTTCCGGAGATCGCGGAGACGGCGGCGCAGGTCGCGCAGGTGGTCGAAGGCCTGTCGAAGGGTGGCGACCGGGCGGTGGTGAAGCTCAATGTGCAGGACGGGACGGTCTATCTCGGCCTCTTCCCGATCGCGTTCATCCCACCGATCTGATCTCAGCTCTTCTTGTCGGCGACCGGCCGGCCGAAATTCGGCGCGGACGTATCCTGGCCCGCATCGATGATCGAGCGGCGGATGGCGCGAGTGCGGGTGAAAAGGTCGAAGAGCTTCTCGCCATCGCCCCAGCGGATGGCGCGCTGCAGATAAGCGAGGTCCTCGGAAAAGCGCGCCAGCATTTCGAGGATCGCGTCCTTGTTGTGCAGGCAGACGTCCCGCCACATGGTCGGGTCCGAGGCGGCGAGGCGGGTGAAATCGCGGAAGCCCGAGGCGGAATACTTGATGACTTCCGATTCCGTCACCGTCTCCAGATCGTCCGCCGTGCCGACGATGTTGTAGGCGATGATATGCGGCAGGTGCGAGACGATGGCGAGCACCTTGTCGTGGTGCTCCGTGTCCATCTCGTCGACCTTGGAGCCGAGCGCCTCCCAGAAGGCGGCGAGCCTGCGCTTGGCCTCCTTGTCCGTGCCGTGCACGGGGGTGAGGATGCACCAGCGGTTCTGGAACAGTTCGGCGAAGCCGGCGTCCGGGCCGGAATGCTCGGTGCCCGCCAGCGGGTGGCCGGGGATGAAATGCACGGTCTTCGGCATGTGCGGCAGCATCTGCGCGACGACCGAGGTCTTGGTGGAGCCGACGTCGGTGACGATGGCACCGGGCTTCAGGTGCGGGGCGATGTCCTCCGCCACCTTGCCGGAGGCGCCGACGGGCACCGAGACGATGACGAGGTCGGCGCCTTCCACGGCCGTGCCGGCGTCATGGACGTAGTCGGTGCCAAGCTCGAGTTCGCGGGCGCGGTCGAGCGTCTCCTGGCTGCGGCTCGAAATGGTGACGGTCCTGGCTAGGCCCTTCGCCTTGACGGCGCGGGCGATGGAGGAGCCGATGAGGCCGATGCCGATCAGCGCGATCTTGTCGAAATGTCCGTCCGTCATGCCCTTCGCCCTTCGTTTCCGCTTGGGCCCGCTCTAGCGGGCGGGCCGGCATTTGTCGAGGGGATCAGCGCGGCGCGCGCTCGCGCGTCGTCGGCACGCCCTGCGGGGCGAGCACCGGCACGAAGACGCGCCGCGAGGCGCGGGCGGCGACGGGCAGGCCCTGATAGAGCCGCTTCTGCGCCTCCACGATGATGACGCCGGAGAACATCGGCCAGAGCATGCGCCCCAGCCGCTCGAAGGCACCGCGCAGTTTCTGCACGCTGCGCAGCTTGGAGGGCGGGAAGAACAGCGCTTCGGCCGAGGCGCCGGGCGTGAAGTTGGTCTCGCGCAACAGCGCGGTCAGCTGGCCGCGCGAATAGGGCCGGCCGGAGCCGAAGGGCGTATGCTCCATGCGTGCCCAGACGCCGCGCCGGTTCGGCACGACGATGACGAGCCGCCCGCCCGGGGCCAGCACGCGCCAGAGCTCCTTCATCGTCTCGCGCGGGTTTTCCGCAAATTCCAGCGAATGCACCATCAGCACGCGATCGACCGAGGCATCCGGCAGCGGCAGTTCCTCGTCGAAGACGAGGGCCGTGGAGGAGAGCTCGCCCGGCGGCCAGTTCACCGCGCCCTGGCCAGCCGGCATGAAGGCGAAGGTGCGCTCCGTATCGGCGCGGAACCGTTCCAGGTAGGGCACGGCATAACCGAGCCCGACCAGCCGTTCGTCCGGCAGGCGCGCCCAGAGCGAGGCGAGCGCCATGGCGATCGAATGGTCGGCGAGGCGCCCGAGCGGCGAGTGGTAGAATTCACGAAGGTCGACGATATCGGCATGCATGACCTGAATGTGCGCGACGGGCTGGTGGACTTCAAGGCCGATTGCCTTACATTCCCGCCGACCGCCCGCAATGCGATGAGGAATGCGCCATGACCCCGCTGGAAATAGACCTCTTTCCCTGCCGCAGCGACAATTTCGGCGTGCTGCTGCACGATCCGGCGACGGGGGCGACCGCGAGCGTCGATGCGCCGGAGGAAAAGCCGATCCTCGATGCGCTCGCCCGCCGCGGCTGGACGCTCAGCCATATCTTCACGACGCATCACCACAACGACCATGTCGAGGCCAATCTGGCGCTGAAGGACCGTTTCGGCGCGACGATCATCGGGCCGGCGCGCGAGACGATCCCGGGCATCGACCGCAAGGTGGATGGCGGCGACAGCTTCGACTTTGCCGGCAGGCGCGTCGAGGTCATCCTGACGCCGGGCCATACGGCGGGGCATGTCTGCTTCCATCTGCCCGTGGAAAAGCTGCTCTTTGCGGCCGATACGCTGTTTGCGCTCGGCTGCGGCCGGCTCTTCGAGGGCACGCCGGCGCAGATGTGGCAATCGCTTGAAAAGCTCGCCGCGCTGCCGGAGGAGACGACCGTCTATTTCGGCCATGAATACACGCTCTCCAATGCACGCTTCGCCATAACCGTCGATCCGGGCAATGCCGCCCTCGCAAGCCGCGTGGCGGAGATCGAGTCGCTTCGGGCGGCGGGCGCTTTCACCGCACCGACGACCATCGGCCTCGAAAAGGCGACCAACCCCTTCCTGCGGGCCGCCGATCCTTCGATCCGCCGCCATCTCGGCATGGAAACGGCGAGCGATGCCGAGGTCTTTGCGGAAATCCGCGCACGCAAGGACCGGTTCTGATGACGCCGCAGGATATCATCGCGCGGCTCGGCATGGAGCGGCATCCGGAAGGCGGCTGGTATGTGCAGACCTTTCGCGATGCCGCGGGCGGCGCGCGCGGACATTCGACGGCGATCTATTACCTCCTGGAGCGGGACGAGCGCTCGCACTGGCACCGGGTGAAGGATGCGGTCGAGGTCTGGCACCATTATGCCGGCGGGCCGCTGGCGCTATCTTTGAGTGACGGCGCGGCGCCGGCGGAAACGCAGGTGCTGGGGCCGGACCTTGCGGCGGGCGAACGGCCGCAGGTCATCGTGCCGGCGAACTGGTGGCAAGCGGCCGAACCGCTCGGCGACTGGACGCTGGTCGGCTGCACGGTCTCGCCGGGCTTTCTCTTCTCCTCCTTCGAGATGGCGCCACCCGGCTGGGAACCGGGCGCCTGATCAGGCCGGGCTTGCCGCCGCCTTGCGGAAGATCATGTCCTTGGCGGCGAGGATTGCCCCGCCTGTGACCAGCAGGCAGGCAAGGCCGATGCGCCAGGACGGTTCGGCAAAGCCGGAAAGGATCAGCACGAGCGTCGAGAGCAGCGGTGCGGCATAGCTTGCGGCCCCGAGGATCTGGATGTCACCGTTCTTGATGCCGAAATCCCAGGCATAGAAGGCCGCGCCGACGGGCAGGAGGCCAAGGCCGGCGACGGCGAGCCATTCGAAGCCCGTTTGCGGCCAGACCGTGGTTTCCAGCATCAGGTGGCAGGCAAGCGAGAGGAGGGCGGTGGCGAGGCAGAAGCCTGTCACCACATCCGTCGAGACCGCCTCGAAACGGCGGGTGAGCAGTGAATAGCCCGCCCAGGTGAAGGCGCAGAGGAAGGCCGCGCCATAGCCGACAAGGTACGCCTCATCGAAGGCAAAGCCGTTGCGGCCGACGATGAGCACCGTGCCGCCGAGGCCGAGGCACGCGCCGACGACATGGTTCCATTTCAGCCGCTCGCCCGGCAGCAGCGCCGAGCCGACGACGATGAGGAGCGGCCAGAGATAGGCGATCAGGCCGGCTTCCACGGCGGGCGCGTTGCGCAGCGCGGTGAAGTAGAGGAAGTGGTAGCCGAAGAGGCCGAGAATGCCGGTGATCCAGACCTTGGCCGGTTGCCGCAGCAGCCTGGTGCGCTCGGGTCGGGCGAGGAGCACGAAGATGCCGGGCAGGCTGCCGATCAGGAAGCAGACGGCGGAGAGCTGGAAGGGCGGCATCTTGCCGGAGGCCGCGGTGAAGAGCGCGAGCAGCGACCACATCAGGATCGCCGAAAAGCCAATCAGGGTCGCACGCGTCTTCAAGGCCGATCACTCCCGCCGGTCCGCCGACGGGCCGGGCGCGTCAGCCGCCGAAGCGCGTGGCCGAGACGGTGACAGGGCCGAGCTTGGTCGGAATCTGTACATAGACCGGAGCATATACCTTCGCGCCCTCGGCCTTGGCAAACCAGATTTCCATCGTCTTCAGCTTGCGCAGGTATTCCACGTCGTCGCGGCCCTTGCGATAGCCGGATTTCGGCACGAAGCGGATGCCGCAGACGACGACCTCGCCTTCGAAGCCCTTGGTGGAATAGGGCTTGGTGCCCTTGGAGCTCAGTTTCAGGTCGAGGCGGCTCTCACCGTCGAAGATCGGCAGCGTCTTCGGGCAGACGCGGCTTCCCTCCGGGATGATGAGGCCGGAAATCGGGTCGAGCACGGCGCGCATGTCGGCGGTGGAGACGGGCACCCAGTTCTTCGGCTTGCGCCGCGGCGGCGTCATGCTGGCGGTGATGACATTGCCGTTGTGGAAGGTGACGTCGATGGCGCGGCTGCGCTTGCCGCTCTTGTAGTTCACCGAATAGTTCGTGGCGTGCAACCGGCCACGGCTGACGGTGCCGGAGACCGAGGTCGTGCCCTTGGTGCTCGAGAAGATATCGGCAAGGCCGGCCGATTGCAGGCTGCCGGAAATCGTGTAGCGATTGCCGTTGAAGGCCGAGCGGAAGGTGGCGGTTGCCACCGGCAGGCCGGACAGGCGGATGCTGTAATCCGTGCGGTGCTCGATTTCCGCCGACGAAAGCGGCGTTACGCCACCCATAAGGGCAAGCGACATGACAGCGCCAGCAACCCAAACCCGCCCGTTCATCTTCACGACTCCCATTGAGACGCTCCGCCTAGTCTGCCATTGCGGCGATTCTACGCCGCGGCAAAAGTCCGATCCACTTGCTCTTGCCTGCAAATCATGGCCTTTGGCAACTGAATTCAGGGTGAACGGCAGGTTTGGCTTGACGTCGGCGTCGCGTGTGACTATAGAACCGCGACTTTCCAAAAAGGCCAGACGGACTGCGGCCGGTTTCGGTGCCGGAAACGTATTGTCCTGAACAAAGAAAAATAGGTGTATCATGTCCCGTAGTTGCGAATTGACCGGCAAGGGCGTCCAGTCGGGCAACAATGTGAGCCACGCAAACAACAAGACGAAGCGCAAGTTCCTGCCGAACCTGTGCAATGTCACGCTGATTTCCGACGCCCTCGGCCAGCGTTTCCGTCTTCGCGTTTCCGCTGCTGCCCTCCGCTCGGTCGAGCACCGCGGTGGCCTCGACGCCTTCCTGCTGAAGGCCGAAGAGAACGAACTGTCGATGCGCGCTCGCCTGCTGCGCCGCCAGATCGCCAAGAAGACCGCTGCAGCCGCCTGATCCAAGGCGTCACGTCAGACCGTTTTCATTGAGGCTTGACCGGTCGCCGGGCAGGCCTCAATGCTTTGCGCTAAAACGCAATTCCTGGCGGAAGGCTGCTTTGCACCTTTCCCGGAATCGCCTCATCCCTCCAACTGGTGGCATCACCCAGGATAAAAAAATGCTCGCGAACCGCATTACCCTTCTCTATGTCCTCCTGATGACGGCCGTGGTCGTCGCCTCAAACGTGCTGGTGCAGTATCCGCTTTCGGGCGTGCTGCTGGGCATCAACCTCGGCGACCTGCTGACCTATGGTGCCTTCACCTATCCGGTCGCCTTTCTCATCACCGACCTCACCAACCGCCAGTTCGGCCCGCGCGTCGCGCGCCGCGTCGTCGCGGCCGGTTTCGTCGTGGCGGTGGCCTTCTCCTTCGCCGTCGCCTCGCCGCGCATCGCGATCGCATCCGGTTCGGCGTTCCTGTTCGGCCAGCTGCTCGACATCTCGGTCTTCAACACGCTCCGCCGGCAGGCCTGGTGGCGCGCGCCGCTGATCGCGTCGCTGATCGGCTCGCTGCTGGATACGATCCTGTTCTTCTCCTTCGCCTTCGCGCCGGCCTTTTCCATCTTCGGCCCGAACGATGCCTTCGCGATCGAATGGGCGCCGATCCTGGGCGTTCTTGCCGCGGAAGCGCCGCGCTGGATCTCCTGGGCGCTCGGCGACTTTTCGGTAAAGGTTCTGGTCGGCTTCGTCATGCTGCTGCCCTATGGCGCGCTGATGAGCAAGCTGAAGCCGATGCCGGGCGTCGAAAAGCTGGCCTGAGAAGAAAAGCACAGCCGACGGGCGGTTTAGGTTGACGACACGCCGCGCGCCACCCATCGCCGCCCCGGAACGTGAATGCTCGGCTCAAGGCCGGGCCTATGACGGAGGGGTGGCGGTGGCGTTATTTTCCCGATAGCAGGCGGAATTCGAGCATCAGATTGCGCTGGAGGATGGAGTGGTTGTCGTCGGAGACGACGATCAGACGGATATCGTCCTCACCCATCACCACGACGTCCAGCCCTTCCATATTGTCGATCTGATGGCTGAGGTCGACATCGATCAGCACGTCGCCGTCGACCACCGCACCGGGGCGGATCTTCCCGCCGTCGATGCGGCGGATGCGCATGCCGATGCCATCGGAGAGCCGGAAGCGGCGCTCCAGCAGCAGGAGGTCGCCATTCGGCAGGAAGGCGCCGTCGGTGATGTCCCAGGGATCGTTGCGCGTGACAGCGAAGGTGCCGGCGCGCGGGCCGCCGAGCACGGCGGCAAAGACGTTGCCGTCGGGATCGAGGCTGCGTTCCGTGACGGTGACCGGCACGGCGCCGAGCGGCCCCGCCTCCGGTGACATCGCCAGCGTCTCCATGCCGCGGTTGCTGCGCAGCTCGCGCCGGGGGAAGGGCAGGGCGAGGCGGCGGGCGGGCCTTGCGTCCATGAAGCCGGGGTCGGGATAGGCGTCGATGCGGTGGACGTTCTCGAAGCTTACCAGAACCTCGCCCTTGCCGAGGGCAAGGCCCTCCGCATCCATCTGGTACTTGACGTTTTCGTCCTGGCCTTCCTCGTTGAGCATCGAGCGTATCTTGAGATCGGCAAGGCCGCTCAGGCGGCCTTCGGCGTCCCTCTCGATGCGGCCGGTCAGCCAGTGGCCGGTATCGAGCACGGCGACGAAATCCTGCCGGTCGGCGCGGAAATGGATCGCCGAGACGGCGCCGAGCAGGGGATTGCTGGACGAATAGCTGATGCCGCCGAGGAATTCGAGCTTGCCGAAGGTGCGCTGGTCGGAGCCGAAGGTGAAGTGCGTGATGGCGCGGCTGGTGACGGGAAGCGCGACGACCTCCGCCGTTGCAGGCCCTGGCAACGGCAGCGAAAGCGCGATGGCGGCGGCGAGAAGAGGGAGGCCTCGCATAAGGCTCCCTATGCGCCGGCGTGGTACCGGCTCAGCCGGCACGGCGTCGGCCGGCGGGGCGTCGGCTGGTGGCCTCGTCGGCGAAGAGCGAGGCGAGCTGTTCCGTCATTGCGCCGGCCAGTTCGTCGGCATCGACGATGGTGACGGCGCGACGGTAGTAGCGGGTGACGTCATGGCCGATGCCGATGGCGAGAAGCTCGACCGGCGATTTCGTCTCGATCTGCTCGATGACGGCGCGCAGGTGCCGTTCCAGATAGTTGCCGGGGTTCACCGAAAGCGTCGAATCATCGACCGGCGCACCGTCCGAGATCATCATCAGGATACGGCGCTGCTCGGGGCGGGCCAGCAGGCGATTGTGCGCCCAGATCAGCGCCTCGCCGTCGATGTTTTCCTTGAGCAGGCCCTCGCGCATCATCAGGCCGAGATTGCGCCTCGCGCGCCGCCACGGGGCGTCCGCGCCCTTGTAGACGATGTGGCGGAGGTCGTTGAGGCGGCCGGGGGATTGCGGCTTGCCGCTGCCGAGCCATTTCTCGCGCGACTGGCCGCCCTTCCATGCCTTGGTGGTGAAGCCGAGGATCTCGACCTTCACGCCGCAGCGCTCCAGCGTACGCGCGAGAATATCGGCGCAGGTGGCGGCGACGGTGATCGGCCGGCCGCGCATCGAGCCGGAATTGTCGATGAGGAGCGTCACGACCGTATCGCGGAAGGTCGTGTCCTTCTCGCGCTTGAAGGAAAGCGGCTGCATCGGGTCGATGATGATGCGCTGCAGGCGGGCGCTGTCGAGATAGCCCTCTTCGAGGTCGAATTCCCAGGCGCGGTTCTGCTGTGCCATCAGGCGGCGCTGCAGACGGTTCGCCAGGCGGCCGACGGCGCCTTGCAGATGGGCGAGCTGCTTGTCGAGGAACGCGCGCAGGCGGTCGAGCTCCGCCTCGTCGCACAGCTCTTCCGCCGTGATCATCTCGTCGAATTCCTCGGTGAAGACCGTGTAGTCGACCTTCTCGTTGAAATCGCTGAAGGGATGGTTCGGGCGGCGGACCTCGCCGGGTGTCTCGCTGTCGTCGCCGTCGTCGTCGACGAGATCGTCGTCGGAGATCTCCGCGCCGTCCATCTCGCCTTCGTCCATCTGGTCGTCGGACGTCTCGTTCTCGTCGGCGGGCGCCGCGTCGTCGCCGGCGTCCTCCTGGCTTTCGTTGTCTTCCTGCTCGTCGCTGCGCGGCTGGTCCTCGTCCTCGGGCGTCTCCGAATCATCCGGCTCGGTTTCGTCCTCGCCATACTGTTCGGCGACGTTCATCGAGGCGAGCATATTGCGCACGACGCGGGAGAAGGCCTGCTGGTCGTTGATGGCGGCGGTGAGGCCGTCCATGTCGCGGCCGGCCTTGTCGGTGATGAAGTCGCGCCAGAGGTCCAGCACCTTGCCGGCGGAGGCCGGCGGGGCCTGGCCCGTCAGCTTCTCGCGCACGATGAGCGCGACGGCCTCTTCGAGCGGCGCATCGGCCTGGCGGCTGATCGCGCCGAAATTCGCCTTGGCGTATTTCTCCGTCAGCATGGTGGTAAGGTTCTGCGCCATGCCCGGCATGCGGTTGGAGCCGATGGCCTCGACACGCGCCTGCTCGACCGCGTCGAAGATCGCGCGGGCGTCGGCCCCCTGCGGCGACATGGTCGCGTGGATGCGCGCATCGTGGCAGGCCTTGCGCAGCGCCATCGAATCGCCGAGGCCGCGGGTGATCGCGACTTCGGCGGGCGAGGGGCGCTTCGTCAGTTCCGGCAGGCGGATGCGCTCGCCGGTCATGCCGGGGCGCTCGTTGGCGAAGGAAACCTCCACCTCCGCATCGCCGGCGACGGCGCGCACGCAGCCCGTCACCGCGCGGCGGAACGGCTCCATGTCGACCACGCCGCCGGGCCTCGGCTTCGAATTGTCTCCGCGAGCTGCCATGCGCTTTTCCCGGGCCTCAGGCCGTCGCCTCCAGCACGATGTTGGCGGCGCTTTCCTTCAGCTCGACGCCGAAGGCGCGCTGGTAGAGTTCGGCGACCAGCGTGCGTTCCAGCTCGTCGCACTTGTTGAGGAAGGTGACGCGGAAGGCGAAGGCGAGATCGCCGAAGATCTCGGCGTTTTCGCCCCAGGTGATGACGGTGCGCGGGCTCATCACGGTGGAGAGGTCGCCGTTGATGAAGGCGGCGCGGGTGAGGTCGGCGACGCGGACCATGCGCGAGATCGTGTCGCGGCCGTCCTTGCCGGCGGCAAGGCGCTTCACCTTGGCGGCGACGATGCTGACCTCGTTGTCGTGCGGCAGATAGTTCAGCGTGGTGACGATCGACCAGCGGTCCATCTGCGCCTGGTTGATCTGCTGCGTGCCGTGGTAGAGGCCCGTCGTATCGCCGAGGCCGACCGTGTTGGCGGTGGCGAACAGGCGGAAGGCGGGGTGCGGGCGGATGACGCGGCTCTGGTCGAGCAGGGTCAGGCGGCCGGAGGATTCCAGCACGCGCTGGATGACGAACATGACGTCCGGGCGGCCGGCGTCGTATTCGTCGAAGACGAGCGCGACATTGTGCTGGTAGGCCCAGGGCAGGATGCCGTCCTTGAATTCGGTGACCTGCAATCCGTCCTTCACGACGATGGCGTCCTTGCCGACAAGGTCGATACGGCTGACATGGCTATCGAGGTTGACACGCACGCAGGGCCAGTTGAGGCGGGCGGCGACCTGCTCGATATGGGTCGACTTGCCCGTGCCGTGATAGCCGGAGACCATGACGCGGCGGTTATGCGCGAAGCCCGCGAGGATGGCGAGGGTGGTTTCCCGGTCGAACAGGTAGTCCGGGTCGAGGTCCGGCACATAGGCGTCCGCCTTGGAATAGGCCGGAACCTTGAGGTCCGTATCAATGCCGAAAACCTCCCGGACGGATACCGTGGTATCGGGGAGGTTGGAAATATCGAGATCCATCTTGCTCATCACGTCTCCGCGGGCGGCGGGCTTGCCTCCACCCCAATATCCTAGTGCACGCCGACTGCGCCCTTTGCCTGATGGCATCGTGCGAAACCGGGCGATTCCGTCCGGCCGCAAAATGCTCTAGCAGAAGCCGGCCTGCTTTAACAATTGATATGCTTGGATGACCGCGCGAAAACGCTCTTCCGAGCCTCTATCTCCGCCATTTGCATCGGGGTGATGCTTTTTGACAAGGGCTTTGTAGGCGGTCTTGATGTCCTGGGCCGTTGCGGTGGCGGCAAGGCCGAGCGTGTCGTAGGCTTTCGCCTCCAGCGTTTTCAGCTTCCTGGCACGCGGCTCCATCTGCGGCCGGCGGCCTTTCCCCTCGGCGAAGAAGCCGAAGGGATCGCGGATGCGCTGATTTGCCCCGGCGGAACCCGAACGCGCCGTGCCCTGCGCCGGACCGTTCTTCGCCGCCTTGTTGACGCCGATCGTCCAGGTCGGGCGGTGACCGGTGATCGCCTCCTTCTGGTAGCGGGCGATCTCGCCGTCGGAGAGGCCGGAGAAGTAGTTGTAGCCCTTGTTGTATTCCTTGACGTGCTCGAAGCAGAACATGAAATACTGGCCTTCGGCATTGCGGCCGACGGGTGCGCGATGCACGGCATTTTCTTCGCAGCCATCCCACTGACAGATCGGCGCGGAGCGTTCGGGACGCTCCACGCGCCGCTTCGTGCGGATGCGGTCGAAGTATTTGGAATCGAGTTTCATGGCCCCATTATGGGGTTCCGGAAGGCCTGCAACAAGAATTGACAAAGCGGATTGTTGCTGGCTTTGTGGAACCATTTTGTGCATCGCGGCGCACGGTTTCCGCCGCCGAAGGTCTGCCATGTCCATGAAGTCCAGCATCGCCGAAAAGCTGACCGCCGCCTTCACGCCGGAGCGGCTCGACGTCATCAACGAGAGCCACCTGCATGCCGGCCACCAGCCGGATTTCAACGGCGAGGGGGAGACGCATATGCGCGTGCGCATCGTCGCCTCCGCCTTTGCCGGCATGAGCCGCGTGGCGCGCCACCGGGCGATCAACGACCTGGTGAAGGCGGAGTTCGATGCGGGGCTGCATGCGCTGGCCGTCGAGGCGGCCGCGCCCGGGGAAGCAACCCGCTGGTGATGAGCGCATTCCCGCTTTTCTTCGAATAGCGAAAACGCTCTCATTTTTGTTTTTGCGCAATTCCGGACGCAAAACCGCTGCACACTTTTGCTGGAATTGCTTTAGGTTCGCGGCGCTTCCGGCTCGACGGGGCGGACGCGCAGCTTGGTGATGCGGTTCTTCACCCGCTTCATCACGATGAAGCGCTTGCCGTAGAAGGTGAAGGCCTGGCGCTCTTCCGGGATCGATTTCGATTCATGGATGACGAGGCCGGCAATGGTCGTCGCCTCCTCGTCGGGCAGGTTCCAGTCGAAGGCGCGGTTGAGGTCGCGGATCGTCACGCCACCGTCGACGACCAGCGAGCCGTCTGCCTCCTGCCGCACGCCCTGCATGTCGACATCCTTCTCGTCGGAGATGTCGCCGACGATCTCCTTAAGGATGTCCTGCAGCGTGACGAGGCCCTGCACCTCGCCATATTCGTCGACCACGGTCGCGAAATGCTCCTTGCGGCGGAGGAACGCGGCGAGCTGCTCCTTGAGCGTCGTGGTGTCGGGCACGAACCAGGGCTTTTGCGCCACCCTGGTAATGTCGAGGTTCTTCGGTTCGACGCCGGGTTCCGCCAGCGCGCGCAAAAGGTCCTTGGCGTGCACGACGCCGACGATGTTGTCGACCGAGCCGGCCCAGAGCGGCATGCGCGTATAGGGGCTTTCGAGCACGGCCTTGACGATCTCCTCCGGCGGGTCGCCGGCATTGAGCGCCCGCATGGTCGTGCGGTGGATCATGATGTCGGAGACTTCCAGCGCATCGAGATCGAGCATGCCGGGGGATTTCTCCCGGTCGGATTTCGCCACCGCGCCGTCGCGGGGGGATTGGCCGCCCCGGCGATCGCCCTCCGCCTCGCGTGTTTCCTGATGCGCGCGCCAGAGCGCGGCGATCGGTTTGCGCCGGCGGAAGAGAACCACGGTGAGAATGATCAGGCCGAGCAGAAGAACGGCCAGCAGCCAGAAAAGGGGAGCGAGCGCGGCGGGCGTGTCGCTGTTCATTTCGGCAGCTTTTCCTTGAGGAAAGCGATGACCTCGGATTGCGGCACGTCATCGGCGACGAAGGACTGGCCGACGCCGCGCGTCAGGATGAAGGTGAGCCTGCCGCCCTTGACCTTCTTGTCCTGGGCGATGGCGTCCATCAGCACCTCCGCCGGCGGCAGGTCGCCGGGGATCTGGCCCATGGCGGTCGGCAGGCCGACCTCGGCGAGATGCGCCTCGACGCGCTTGCCGTCGTCGGGGCTGGCAAGGTTCATGCGGGCGGAAAACTGGTGGGCGAGCACCATGCCGATCGAGACGCCCTCGCCATGCACGAGGCGGGCGCTGTCATACCGTGTCGCCGCCTCCAGCGCATGGCCGAAGGTATGGCCGAGATTGAGCAGGGCGCGCTGGCCGTTCTCCCGCTCGTCGGCGGCGACGACGTCGGCTTTCGCCTGGCAGCTCGTGGCGATCGCCTCGATGCGGGCCTCGCCGCCGGCAAAGACGGCGCGCCAGTTCTTTTCCAGCCAGGCGAAGAAGTCCGGCTTGTCGATCAGGCCGTATTTGGCGACTTCGGCATAGCCGGCGCGGAATTCGCGCGGGGAAAGCGTGTCGAGCACGTCCGTATCGGCGAGAACCAGGTCCGGCTGGTGGAAGACGCCGATGAGGTTCTTGCCGTGCGGCGAGTTGATGCCGGTCTTGCCGCCGACGGAGGAATCGACCTGCGCCAGCAGCGAGGTCGGCACCTGGATGAAGCGTGAGCCGCGGCGCGCGATGCCGGCGGCAAAGCCGGTGAGGTCGCCGATGACCCCGCCGCCGAGCGCCACGACCGCGTCGTTGCGCTCGATGCGGGCGGCGAGCACGCTGTCGCAAACGCTGATCAGGTGTTCGAAGCTCTTCGTCTTCTCGCCGGCCGGCAGCACGAGCGAGACGGCCTCGATGCCCTCCGCCTTCAGCGCGGCCATGAAATCGTCGAGATAGAGGGGGGCGACATGCGCGTCGGTGATGACGGCGATCTTGCGGCCCTTGAGGCGGCCCGCGATCTCGCGGCCGGCGGCGGATATGAGGCCCGGGCCGATCAGGATGTCATAGGAACGGTCGCCGAGGTCAACCCGTACGGTGCGGCGGGCGGTGGCAGGTGCAGTCATCGTCATCTCGTCAGGCTTTCTTGGCGGCGGCGGTGATCGCGGTGAGCACCTCCTCCACCATGGTTTCCTTCTTCACGTCACGCGACAGGACCGTGAGATCGGCCTGCGCATAGATCGGATAGCGGGCGTTCATGAGGTTTTCGAGCGTCTGGCGCGGGTTCTCCGTCTTCAGTAGCGGGCGGGTGTCGCGTTTGTTGACGCGCTCCCACAGGACGTCGAGGTCGGCCTTCAGCCAGACCGACAGTCCGCCGCGCTTGATGTGCTTGCGGGTGTTCTCATTGATATAGGCGCCGCCACCGGTCGATACGACCCGCGGGCCGGAGCGCAGCAGGCGCTTGATGACGCGGGTCTCGAGCGCGCGGAACTCCGCTTCGCCATAGGCCGCGAACAGGTCGGTGATCGACATGCGCGAGACGCGCTCGATCTCGTGGTCGCTGTCGATGAAGGGAATGCCGAGCGCCTGCGCGGTCATGCGGCCGATCGCCGATTTGCCGGCGCCCATCAGGCCGATCAGCACGAGGTTGCGCTTGCCGAGCGCGGCGCGGGCCGCCTCGGCAAGCGTGGGGGCAAGCGTGAGAGGGGCCTGGTCGGTCAGCTCGGTCATGCGTGTTTTCCGGGGTTTCGTCCCTTTCCGTATCGACAAAAGCGCTGGAAGCGTCAAGCCATGCGTCGCACGGGAGCCGCAAAGGCCGTGCGGATGGGTGGCAACTGTGTTCAAGCGAAGTTGGTTTTGTCGCGCTGCATTGCATTGAGGATCGTGATGAGCTTTCTTGCGACGGCGATGATGCCGGCCTTTGCGGAGTCTGTTCTGGCTGAGACGGCCTGATGGAAGGCGCGCAGGCGCGCTGAGGCCTTGATTGCGCCGAGGGCCGCCATGTAGAGGGCCTTTCGCACGCGTGGCCTGCCGCCCTTGATGCGGCGGCGGCCGTTTCTCCTGCCGGAATCGTCATTGAAGGGAGCAAGGCCGGCAAGGCTTGCGGCTGTTTTGGGCGAAAGGCTGCCGAGTTCGGGCATATGGGCCAGCAGGGTCAAGGCTGTCACCTTGCCCACGCCGGGCGCGGAGGTAAGGCGATGGGCGTGTTCGGTGAGGGCCTGGCTCTTCATGTGGTGGTCGATCGCAGCCTGGATCGAGGCGATCCTCTCGCCGAGGATGGCGATCATGGCCTCGATGTCGGCGCGGATGGCGGGATCGAAGGCATCGCAAAGATGCCGGCGCTCGGTTGCACGGGCATCGACGAGCTGATCCCGGCGGCGGGCAAGGGCCGCCAGCCGCTCGCGGACCGGGCAAGGCGGCGCCTCGGCCGTCAGGCCGAACATGGTTCCCATCTCGCAAAGCGAGCGGGCATCGATGCGGTCGGTCTTGGCCAGCCGTCCCCGCGCTTCGGCAAAGCGCCGGGCCGTCTTCGGGTTGACGCGGGCAAAGGCGATGCCGGCCTGTGAAAGACACAGGCGCAGCATCCGGTCGCAATGACCTGTCGCCTCGAAGACGACCAGGTCGGTGGCCGGGTCGAGGCGACAGGCAAAAGCGGACAGCGCGGTCTGCTCGTTGGGGATGCGGCAGAACCTGGCCGTTTTCGGATCGAAGATGTCGATCATGTCCTTGCCGATGTCGCAGCCGATGAAGGTATGGTGTATCGTCATGGCGCCTGCTCCTGTGTGCGGGGTCTGTGGCGACAGCCCCGTGCAACTGTTCAGGTTGATGGGCGAAGCGGGAAGGGACCAAGCCATGCCGCGGCCTGCCGTCAAAAACGGCGGCCTGGATCCTCTCGGCCTCCTTCCCGCAACCATCTTACATCAGACCAAACACACAGGATCCTCGGGGCAAGCCCGAGGATGACGGAAGAAGGGAGGGCGCCCCGCGAGAAAGACCGTTTCCCCTGCCGCACCGGCCAATGGCCGGTAACCTCTCCTCGCCCACGGGTCATCCTCGGGCTCGACCCGAGAATCCACGCCCTTGCGCTCGGCGGTGGGCGAGGCGATATAGGGACCATCGTCCCGGAGAGCGCCATGCCGACCCTGTTCCGATTCCTGTTCTTCTGCGCCGTGATCGCCGGTTCGATCTACGGCACGATGGTGGCGCTGGTGACCTTCGTGGAGCCGACGGAGCGCGAGGTGACGATCCGCATTCCTTCCGAGCGGGTAAACCCGCAACAATGAGGGATCCATCCGCCCTTCAGGTCGAATCCTTTCTCGAGATGATGAGCGCCGAGCGCGGCGCGGCGACGAACACGCTGCAATCCTACGAGCGGGACCTGGAGGATGCGCGTTCCTTCCTCAACGAGCGGAGCGTGCGGCTGGTGGAGGCGACGGCAGACGACCTGCGCGCCTATCTCGCCCATCTCGCCCGGCAGGGCTTTGCCGCCTCCTCGCAGGCCCGCCGGCTTTCGGCGCTGCGGCAGTTCTTCAAGTTCCTCTATGGCGAGGGGCTGCGTGGCGACGACCCGACCGGCATTCTCGATGCTCCCCGCAAGGGCCGGCCGCTGCCGAAGACGCTGAGCGTCGAGGATGTCGGCCGCCTGATCGCCCGGGCGGAGGCGGAGGCGGCGGAACCGGGCGACACGCTTCTCCAGCGCCGCCGCATGCATCTTCTGGTGGAACTTCTTTATGCCACGGGCTTGCGCGTCAGCGAACTCGTCTCGCTGCCGGCGAGCGTGCTGGCGCAGACGGGGCGCTTCCTCGTCGTGAAGGGCAAGGGCAACAAGGAGCGGCTGGTGCCGCTGTCGCGCGCCGCCGTCGCGGCGCTCGAAACCTATGGCGAGGCGCTGGCGGCCGATATCGGCGCCGATCCGGCGGCGGGCGCCTTCCTGTTCCCGGCGAAAAGCAAGGAGGGCCATCTGCCGCGCCAGGTGTTCGCCCGCGACCTGAAGGCGCTGGCGGGGCGGGCGGGGATCCGGGCCTCGACGCTCTC
This sequence comes from Shinella sp. WSD5-1, assembly GCF_963942435.1. GTDB lineage: Bacteria > Pseudomonadota > Alphaproteobacteria > Rhizobiales > Rhizobiaceae > Shinella > Shinella yambaruensis. The sequence goes on along the minus strand of NZ_OZ012596.1, from coordinate 128,579 downwards.
GCCGCATGTTCTGCGCCATGCTTTCGCCAGCCACCTCCTGCAGAACGGCGCGGACCTGCGCGCGGTGCAGGAACTGCTCGGCCACTCGGACATTTCGACGACACAAATCTATACGCATGTGCTGGAAGAACGGCTCCACCAGCTCGTTCAGACCCATCACCCCCTTGCCAAACAGGCAAAAAAACCGGATTAGGACCCCTCTTCATGCCACTGGTCCCGGCCGACGGCATCCTGACGCGGTTTGAGCAAACGATCGGAAACGCATCTCATGCACAACTACCTCGATTTCGAAAAGCCCATCTCGGATCTCGAAGGCAAGATCCACGAACTCCGCAAGCTCGCCGAGGAAGATGAGAGCATCGACACGACGGATGAGGTCGGCCGGCTGGAAGTGCGCGCCCGCGAGGCGATGGCCGATATCTACGCCAAGCTGACGCCCTGGCAGAAGACGCAGGTTGCGCGCCATCCGCAACGCCCGCATTTCCTCGACTTCGCCGCCCAGCTTTTCGACGAGTTCACCCCGCTTGCCGGTGACCGCAAGTTCGCCGAGGACGAGGCGATCCAGGCCGGTCTCGGCCGCTTCAACGGCGAGGCCGTCGCCATCATCGGCCAGGAGAAGGGCAACGACACCAAGTCGCGCCTCAAGCACAATTTCGGCAGCGCGCGGCCGGAAGGCTACCGCAAGGCGATCCGCGTCATGGAAATGGCCGACCGCTTCGGCCTGCCGATCATCACGCTGATCGACACGGCCGGCGCCTATCCCGGCATCGGGGCGGAAGAGCGCGGCCAGGCGGAAGCCATCGCCCGATCGACCGAGATGTGCCTCAATGTCCGCGTGCCGATCGTTTCCGTGGTGCTCGGCGAGGGCGGCTCGGGCGGGGCCATCGCGATCGCCACCGGCGACCGCGTCTTCATGCTCGAACATGCGATCTACAGCGTGATCTCGCCGGAAGGCGCCGCCTCCATCCTCTGGCGCGATTCCACCCGCGCCAAGGAAGCGGCCAGCAACATGAAGATCACGGCCGAGGACTTGAAGGCCCTGGGCATCATCGATGGCATCATCCAGGAGCCTGTCGGCGGCGCGCATCGCGATCCGCAGGCCGTCATCGCGCGCACCGGCGATGTCATCGCGGATGCGCTGAAGGAGCTTTCCGCCAAGCCCGGCGACCAGTTGCGCAAGGATCGCCGTCAGCGCTACCTCAATATCGGCCGCCAGCTCTGAGGGGATTCTTGCCGGTCGGTGGCTCCCGGGCCGCCCTTTGCCCCATCTCGGCCATAATCCTTGTGTCTGAAACGATGCGGCGTGCCGGCAGCCTCGCGAAAGAATTCCCGGTTAACACTTTATGAAGTATAAGCCGGTTACCACTGCGCGTCCGCCCGCCGGCGCGACGGCTTGCGATCTGACGATTGTTGACGGACTTCTGGAATGCGCCTGACTGTTCTTGCCGCCGTATCGCTCCTTGCCGTGGCCGCCGCCGGCTGCACCAACGAGACGCTCGACTCTTTCGACAAGGTCGACGTCGACATCAGCAAGGTTTCCAAGAAGACCGACTACCAGCTTTCCTCGGCGGTGCTCGGCAAGCTTTCCTCGATGAACATCGACCGGTCCTCGCCGATGATGTTGCGCATCTTCAAGGAAGAGGGCCGGCTGGAACTGTGGAAGGCCGACCGCTCCAACCGCTACCAGCTGGTGCGCAACTACAAGATCTGCGCCTGGTCGGGAAAGCTCGGCCCGAAGATGAAGGAAGGCGACCGCCAGGCGCCGGAAGGGTTCTACCCGCTGTCCAGGGCGCACATGAACCCGAATTCGAGCTACTTCCTGGCTATCAATACTGGCTTTCCGAATGCCTATGACCGCGCCAACAAGGCGAGCGGCAGCCATCTGATGATCCATGGCGCCTGTTCGTCGTCCGGCTGTTATTCGATGACCGACGAGCAGATGGTGGAAATCTTCGCCTTCGCGCGCGATGCCTTCAACGGCGGCCAGTCGACAATCCAGCTCCAGGCCTTTCCCTTCCGCATGACCGCGGAAAACATGGCCCGTCACCGCGACAATCCGAATATCGAATTCTGGAAGATGCTGAAGGTCGGATACGACCATTTCGAGCTGACCAAGCGTCCGCCGGAGGTCAATGTCTGCGAGAAGAAATATGTCTTCAACCAGCAGGCCGACAAACCCTTCTCGCCGGCGGGTGCCTGCCCGGCGATGACGACGCCGGCCGCCCTCGAGGTGGCGCTCGGCAGCTACAACAAGACCTATGCCGCAGCCTATGCCAAGGCCATGCAGAAATATGACGGCACGGTCTGGATCGAACCCTCGGAAGCCCAGCGCAAGGCGATCGTCGCCGACCAGCGCAAGGGCCGTGAGCTCGCCTATGCGCCGACCGGCAATTCGCTGGACGCCGGCAAGCTGATGACGGCCCGCGAGATCGCCGAGCAGAAGCGCAAGGCGGAAGAGGCCGAAAGGCGCAAGGTCGAGGCGGCCGAACGCGCGGTGCGCGAGGCCGAAGAGGCAAAGCTTGCGGCCGAGCAGGCGAAGATCAAGGAAGCGGAAGCCTTCGCTGCCGACGTCGCCGCCGAGAAGGCGCAGAAGCAGGCACGCGGCGCGGGCGCCCTGCCGGTGCCGGAGGACAATCCGGGCGTCGCGGCCGTCGAGAAGAAGGAAGAGAAGCCCTTCTGGAAATTTTGGAACAACAAGACCGCGCCGCGCAAGGCCGAACCCGCCGCCGACGTGACGCAGCAGAGTCAGCAGGACGCCGGCGGGCAGGCGGCGCAGACGACGCAGAGCACCGCCGTCACGACCACCGGCCAGCGTGTCGAAAAGCCGGCCGCGGGCGCTGATGCCCTGCCGGTGCCGGAGGACAATTCGAGCGTCCAGGTCGTCGAGAAGACGGCCGAAAGGCCGTTCTGGAAGTTCTGGCAGAAATGATCGCGACGGCGGCCCGCGACGACGCCGAGGTCTACGACCTGCGCGGCCTGAAATGCCCGCTGCCGGTGATGAAGACGCGCAAGCGCCTTTCGACGATGGATGCCGGCAGCACGCTCTGGGTGGAAACCACCGACCCGCTCGCCGTCATCGACATACCCCACTTCTGCCACGAGAACGGCCACGCGCTCGAAGCGAGCGAGCGCGTCGAGGCGGGGCATCGTTTCCTGATCCGCAAGAAGGCGTGAGCCCGCGGGAACGCGTTTCTGGTCGCTTGATCTGATCGTAAACGACGGTGCCGTTCGCCTGTGCGCCACAGCCCTTCGGGATTTCCGCAGCCTCAATGCGTCTCGGCGACTTCCGTCGATCCGCCGCGGCCGAGCAGGTCGTCGATGCGCTTGCGCTCGACCTCGAACTGGGCGAGGGCCTTGCCCTCCAGCGACTTGCCGCCGGGCAGGCGGATCTTCAGCGCATCCACCTTGTTGCCGTTGACGATCATCTCGTAATGCAGGTGCGGCCCGGTCGAAAGCCCGGTTGAGCCGACATAGCCGATGACTTGGCCCTGGCGGACCTTGACGCCGGGCTTGATGCCCTTGGCGATGGCGTTCTGGTGGTTGTAGGACGAGACATAGCCATTGGCATGGCGGATCAGC